>JBEGQE010000028.1:0-16138 GCA_041181145.1 Cyanobacteriota bacterium | reverse complement strand
CGCGCCGCCTGATCAGCGCTGGCTGGCGGCCCAGAGGCGGGTGGGCAGGCCCCACACGTAGATGAAGCCCTCAGCGGCGCGGTGATCGAACTGATCGCCGGCGTCGTAGGTGGCCATGTCGGGCACGTAGAGGCTGTTGGCGCTGCTGCGACCCACCACGGTGGCGTTGCCCTTGTGCAGCTTCACATTCACCGTGCCGTTCACGGTGCGCTGGGTGCGCTCGATGAAGCCATCGAGGGCATCCTTGAGCGGGCCGTACCAGAGGCCCTGATACACCTGATCCGCCCACTGCTGCTCCAGCTGGCGCTTGCTGCGCAGCACGTCGGCGGCGAGGGTGAGGCTCTCCAGCTCCTGGTGGGCCTTGATCAGCAGCAGCAGACCGGGGGTTTCGTAGATCTCGCGGCTCTTGATGCCCACCACCCGGTTCTCGATCATGTCGAGCCGGCCGAAGCCGTGGCTGCCGGCCAGGGCATTGGCCCTGCGGATCAGGCTCACCGGATCGAGATGCACGCCGTCGATGCTCACCGGGTTGCCCTGCTCGAAACCGATCTCCACCACCTGGGGCTGATCGGGCGCCGCATCCACACTCACGGTGAGGGCGTAGATCTCCTCGGGGGGCTCCACGTTGGGATCTTCAAGCGGGCCGGCCTCGATCGAACGGCCCAGCAGGTTGAGATCGATCGAATAGGGCGACTTCTTGCTCACCGGCGAGGGGATGCCACAGCGCTCGCCGTAGGCGATGGTTTCCTCGCGGCTCATGCCCCACTCCCGCGCCGGGGTGAGCACCCTCAGATCGGGGGCCAGGGCACCGATGGCCACATCGAAGCGCACCTGGTCGTTGCCCTTGCCGGTGCAGCCGTGGGCCACGGCGTCGGCGCCCACCTCGCGGGCGATCTCCACCAGACGCCGGGCGATCAGCGGCCGAGCCAGGGCGGTGGAGAGGGGATAGCGGCCTTCGTAGAGGGCGTTGGCGCGGATGGCCGGGAAGGCGAACTCGCGGATGAAGGGCTCGATCAGATCGCCCACGATCGACTGGCTGGCACCCGAATCCAGCGCCTTCTGGCGGATCGGCTCCAGCTCATCGCCCTGGCCGAGGTCGGCAGCGAAGGTGATCACCTCCTCCACGCCCCACTCGTTCTTGAGGTAGGGGATGCAGACGCTGGTGTCCACTCCGCCGGAATACGCCAGCACCGCCTTCTTGGCCCGACCCATCACTGCGTCTCCACGCGCTCAGTCGGACGATTCTCCCCTGTCGGGGTTGCTGCGGCCGGAGGAGCGCCGGAACGGACCCGGCCCGGCCAGCAGCCACCAGGCGATCAGCAGGGGCGGACCGATCACCAGGGCCAGGGCCAGCCAGACCGGCGCCGCCGGATGGCGCAGCGCCCAGGCCTGCTCCAGCAGGGGCGTGGGCCAGCGCCGGCCGGCGCCCACCATCAGGGCACTGAGGGCCAGGGCGGCCCCCCAGGGCAGCAGCAGCTGCCGCCATTTCGGCGCAGCCGCAGGCCGGGGCGCGAGGGATGGCGGTGGAGATGGGGAGGACAGGGCGGAACCGACGAGCCTCCGTTAGGATGGTCGATCGCCTGAACAGCAGGAAGATCCCAGCCGTATGAGCAGCAACCTCACCACCAGCCTCAGCGGGCTGGACGGCATCAACCCCTCGCTGATCCGCTACGGCCGCAGCGAGCCGGCTCCGGTGCTGCCCCTGCGCGAAGAACCCGACCTGCTGAGCTGGCTCGAGACCAGCGGCCGCCTCGTGGCCGATGAGGAAACCGCCGCGGCCGACGTGAGCACGGTGGAAGAGGAGGAACTCTCGGCGCTGATGGGCGAAAAAGAGGATTACAACGCCGCAGACGAAGCCAGCGAGGAAGACTGGGAGGACTGACCTCCTCTCCTGTGGCCTCCGTCACCCGGCTGATCGCCTCCCTGCCCGGCAGCAGTCGCCCCCTGGCGCTGCTGCTGGGCTTGTTGCTGCTGGGCCTGGCGGTGGCCAGTGATCTGTGGCTCACCAGGGCACCGCAGCTGAGCGTGCCGCTGCTGGTGGCCGCCTTGATCAGCGCCGGGCTCTGCGCCTGGGGGGTGCCGCGGCTGCGAGGGCTGAAGCTGGGGCAGGTGATCCGCGAGGAGGGCCCCCAGGGCCACCAGAGCAAGGCCGGCACCCCCACCATGGGCGGCCTGCTGGTGGTGCCGGTGGGGGTGATCGTGGGGGCACTGGCGGCTCCAGCCGATCCACGCCTGTCCGCCGTGGCCGCCATCACCCTGGCCTATCTGGCGATCGGCGCCGCCGACGACTGGCGCAGCCTCACCAAGCGCCACAACACCGGCCTCACACCCCGCGGCAAACTGCTGCTGCAGGCGCTGAGCGCGGCGGCCTTCCTGGCCTGGGCCTGGTGGAGCCAGCAGATTCCCAGCACCGACATCGCCCTGCCGCTGGGCTGGGTACTGCCCGTGGGGCTACTGATCTGGCCCCTGGGCCTGTTCGTGTTTCTGGCGGAGAGCAACGCCACCAACCTGACCGACGGCCTCGATGGGCTGGCGGCGGGCTGCGGCGCCATCGTGTTCAGTGGCCTGGGGCTGCAGCTGCTGCTGCGCGGCCACAGCGGTGACCCGGCCTTGGCCGGCTTCTGCGCCGCCATGGCCGGCTGCTGGCTGGGCTTCCTGCTGTTCAACCGCCACCCGGCCCGGGTGTTCATGGGCGACACGGGCTCACTGGCGATGGGCGCGGCCCTGGCGGCGGTGAGCCTGCTGAGCAACAGCCTCTGGCCGCTGCTGCTGATGGGCGGGGTGTTCCTGGCCGAATCGCTGTCGGTGATCACCCAGGTGTGGGTGTTCAAGGCCACCAAGGGGCCCGATGGCGTTGGCCGGCGCGTGCTGCGCATGGCACCGCTGCACCACCACTACGAGCTGGGTGGCGCCAGCGAACAACAGGTGGTGGTGGGTTTCTGGGCGGTGAGCCTGCTACTGGTGGGACTGGGACTGCTGCTGCTGCCCTGACCCCTCCCCCACGGCGATGGCCTACTTCACCTGGAAGGAAACCGGCCTGACGGCCGACTGCGCCAGCCTCGAGGCGATGGCGGCCCGCTTCGAGGAGGCGGCCGGCCTGATGCGACGCATGGCCAGCGAAGGCTTCGTGCTCGAGCGCCACAGCGATGGCCAGCACATCACCCACCCCGATGGGGCCGTGTTCGCCGCCTATGGCTTCATTGATGAGCAGTCGCCCGTGCGTCAGCTCAACCTGATCGAGCCGGCCTGATCAGCCGGGTCGTCGCAGGTAGCCCACCAGCCACACCACCACAAACGCCAGCGACGAGATCCCGAGGTAGATCAGCGTCCAGCGCTGCAGGGTGTCGATATCCCAGCCGTTCAGCAGGCCATTGGCGGCATCGCCGGCGGTGGCATAGGCCAGTGGCAGCCAGGCCAACGGGAAAAACAACGGCACAGGGACGGTCGCGGCGTCAGGATCAGGGCAGTCTCTCGCCCCAGCCGCGGCCATGGCCAGTCCCACCTTTCCCCGCAGCCTGATGCTGCTGGGCAGCGGCGAGCTGGGCAAGGAGGTGGCGATTGCCGCCCAGCGGCTCGGCTGCCATGTGATCGCCGTCGACCGCTACGCCGGCGCTCCGGCGATGCAGGTGGCGGACGTGGCCGAGGTGGTGGCCATGGCCGACCCGGAGGCCCTCAAGGCGGTGGTGCGCCGCCACAACCCAGACGTGCTGATCCCGGAGATCGAAGCGCTGGCGGTGGATGCCCTGGCGGAGCTGGAGGCCGCCGGCACCACCGTGATTCCCACGGCCCGGGCCACGGCGGTGACGATGAACCGCGACCGCATCCGCGATCTGGCCGCCACCGAGCTGGGTCTGCGCACGGCCCGCTTCGCCTATGCCGCCAGCGCGGATGAGCTGGCGGCCGCCGCCGCGCCACTGGGCTGGCCGGTGGTGGTAAAACCGGTGATGAGCTCCTCCGGCAAGGGGCAGAGCGTGGTGCAGGGGCCGGAGGGGATCGCGGCGGCCTGGGATGCCGCCATGGCTGGCGCCCGCGGCAGCGGCGCCCGCGTGATCGTGGAGGAATTCCTGCACTTTGAGCAGGAGATCACCCTGCTCACGGTGAAGCAGTGGAACGGACCCACCCTGTTCTGCCCACCGATCGGTCACATCCAGGAGCGGGGCGACTACCAGACCAGCTGGCAGCCGGCCCATCTGGAGTGGGAGCAGCTGGCCGCCGCCCAGGCCATGGCCCGCCACGTCACCGACAACCTGGGCGGAGCCGGCCTGTTCGGCGTCGAGTTCTTCGTGTGTCGCAGCGGCGATGGCGGCACGGAGGTGGTGTTCTCGGAGCTCTCGCCCCGCCCGCACGACACGGGCCTGGTGACCCTGGTGGGCCAGAACCTCAGCGAATTCGAGCTGCACCTGCGGGCGGTGCTCGGCCTGCCGATCCCGGAGATCCGCTCCACCGGCCCGGCCGCCAGCCGCGTGATCCTGGCCGAGCAGGCCAGCGCACAGGTGGCCTTCAGTGGCCTGGAGCAGGCCTTGGCCGAAACCGATGTGCAGGTGCTGCTGTTCGGCAAACCCGATGCCCGGCCACACCGGCGCCTGGGGGTGGCCCTGGCCAGCGGCGCCAGCCTGGAGGAGGCCCGGCAGCGCGCCGATCGAGCCGCCGCCGCGATCCGCGTTCTGCCCGGCGGCTGAAGCGGCCAATCCCTCTGGCGGCAAGGGGAGACGGACCGTAAGGTGCGGCCACGCCAGCCGCCCGATGACCCAGGCTCAGCCCAACCCAGCACCCCGTCGCCGCGGTCGCGCCGCCCGTGCTCAGGGCCAGGGGCGCAACCAGGCTGCCGTGGCGAACATCAGCGATCGGCGCCGCCGCACCAAGCCCAACGCCAGCCCCAGCCAGCAACCGGCCACCCGGCAGCCACGGACCGCCCGCCACGGCCTGCCGCGGCTGCCGCTGTTCCTGGCCGGCCTCGGCCTGGGCTACGGCCTGAACGGCCCCCTGCCGCACCTGGCCACCGGCCTGCTCGCCGCCCTGCCGCACCCTGGCGGGATGATCAACACGCTGGTGTCACCGGCGGGGATGGGCGATCGCCGCATCGTGGTGCTCGGCACCGACCACGTGAGCACCAACACCGATGTGATGGTGACGCTGCACCTCAGGGACGGCCGCACCGAGCTGGTGCAGGTACCGCGCGACACCTACATCGATTCGAACCGCTACGGGGTGATGAAGGCCAATGCGCTGTACAGCAGCGGTGGACCGGAGATGGTGAAGCAGGAGCTGAGCCGCCTGCTCGATGCCCGCGTCGATCGCTATCTGGTGCTGAACCTGGATGCGGTGACGCGCCTTGCCGACGCCCTCGGTGGCGTGGAGGTGGATGTCCCCAAGCGGATGTTCTATGTGGACAACAGCCAGGGCCTCTACATCGACCTCTACCCCGGTCGCCAGCTGCTGAAGGGAGCGGAGCTGGAGGGTTTCCTGCGCTTCCGCCACGACGAACTGGGCGACATCGGCCGGATGGAGCGCCAGAAGCTGGTGCTGGCCGAGGTGTTCCGCAAGCTGGCCACACCCGCCATGGTGGGGCGGCTGCCCCAGCTGATGAAGATCGCCGGCAGCGACCTGCGCACCGACCTCTCACCGCTGGACATGGGAACGCTGGTGACAGCCATGGCCACCACCAAGCTCAGCTCCAGCCGCCTGCCCGGCACCCCCTACTGGCACGACGATCTGAGTTACTGGATGCCGGACGCCAGCGCCGCCCAGGCCCCGGCCAGCCAGGAGCCGCCGCTCTGATCATCAACGCCGCAGAAAGCGGTGGTGCTCCAGCCCCTCGAGCACACCCCAAGCCTGCCTCCGGGAGGCAAAGAACACCCGCGAGCGGCCGCGCAGCACGGCCATGGATCGATCGTGATTGCCCATCACGATGCCCAGGGAGCGTCCGGTGAGCAGATCGAGGTCTCCCTGCTGGGAAGCCACCACGAGAACGTGCTCCAGAGGGAGTCCCCAGCGCAGGCTCAGGTAACGGATGGCCTCGGCCTTGGAGGCCCGCAGCGGCAGCACATCCAGGAAACGTTGATGGAAGAGATGGCCGCGGGCCTCCAGCTTCTGCTGGCGAAGGCGCTGACGCACCATCTCAAACACACCTGCCGCCGGCGGCTCCAGGGTGTAGCTGATTTTCAAGGGACCCTGTTGGCCATCGGGCTGGGGGACCAGCCGGGACCCCAGCTCCTGAAGGGCATCGACCACCACCTCACGCCGCCAGCCCTGGGCGATGTGCTCACGCCAGGCCTGATCCGGATCACCGGACGACCCAAGACGGATCTCAGCGCCCGCCTCCAGAATCCACACCTGCGGCGGAGGGAGATGCAGCTCCCGATAGCGGAGGCGGGCGGAGCTGAAGCTGCGACCACTCACCATGCCGATGCCACATTGCGGGTCCGCAGCCAGACGGCGCCGGAGCTCCTCCAGGCCCAGGCCATCGGGGGCATCGAGGGCGACATCCAGATCCAGCAGCAGCAACCGCTCCACCGGCGCCGAAGCCACCGGTGTGCGGGGCAGGGGGAGGGGCTTCAGCTCGTGGCAGTGCCGGTTGGCCTCGCCGAGATAACGGCACACATGGGCATCCCAGCTGAAGTTGCGGCTGACCGCCTCGATGCCGTTGTCACGCCAGCGCCGCCAGCGCTCCGGATCGGCGGCCGCCGCCTCCAGGGCCTGCTGCAGTTCATCGAGGTCGGTCACATCCACCAGCTGACCGTTGTCGCAACGGCTCAGGATGTCGCGCGGGCCGCCATCATCAGTAGCCACCACCGGCAGGCCACAGGCCGCCGCCTCCAGCAGGGTCAGGCCGAAGGGCTCGGTCAGAGCCGGATTGACGAACACACCACCGGCTCGAGCCCCCCAGCGGTAGATGGCCGGGATCTGCTCGCCGCGATGCTGCTTGGGATAAGCCACCTTGCCGTAGAGATTGAAACGATCCACCAGCTCGAAGATCTGCTGGAACTGATCGCGCTGCTGTTTCTCCATGGCGCGGGGATCCTCCCGGCAGCCCAGCACCAGCACGAGATTGTGACGCTGCTGGAGCAGGGCTGACCGTCCGTACGCCTCCACCAGCGCAGGCACGTTCTTGCGCCTGACCGCTCGGCAGATGCAGAGCAGGGGTGGCTTGCGGGGCTCGCGCAGAAAGGGACGCAGCAGCTCGAGAACCTGGGCGTCCTCGCCGGGGAGACCCACAGGCTGGAAGCGGCGGGCATCGACACCGGGTGGCACAACCACAGCCCGTTCCGGCTGGAATTGGTCGTATCGGGCGTATTGCTGATCCGCTTCTTGCTGGGTGCTGGTGATCACCAAGGTGGCCTGGGCCAGGCAACGCTCCTCCGCTTCAATCCGCGATCCAATCGCATAGACCTGCTCGATCTGGTCGTGAGCCATGCCCCCCGCCAGCAGGCGCCGCTGTTTCTCGCGCCCAAGGGAATGGCCCGTGAAAAGCAAGGGTATGCCCAGCCGCTGCGACACCAGCGCACCCACGTATCCGGCATCGGCATAGTGCGCATGAATCCAGTCTGGCCAGCGCTCTCCGGCGGTGATGTGACCCACCACCCGATCCGCCAGTTCATCGAGATAGGGCCACAACAGCTCTTTGCGCAGGTAGCGGCGCGGCCCAAAGGGCAAACGCACGATGCGTGCGTTGTCCTCCAGCACCTCCATGGGTTCGGCGTAGTCGGTGGAAACACGCCTGTCGTGGATCTGACGGGTGATCACATCGACCCGATCCACCTCCGGGCGAGCCGCCAGGGCACGCACCAGCTCGAGCACATAGGTCGTCTGGCCGCCGGTGTCGGCATCACGGCCGAGCTCAAGATCATGGCCGCGGAACAGACCATGCAAATGAAGGTGAAGGGGGAAAACACCCATTCGACTCTCCAGTGCAGGGTTCATTTCCAGCCAGGAATGACCAACGGCTGGCAACATCCGCCAGAAACAACACAATCAGCAGGTCTTTGCCGCAGGGAATCCAGCAGCCCTTGATCGCCAATCCCTGTCCAGGAGAAGGATTGGCCAGCGGATCGGCTCAGCGCGTCCAGCCCACCGCCTGCGGACAAGCCAAAGGGGCGGCGCGATCGCGCCGCCACAGGCGCGGCGCCAGGGCAGTGGCTGGGGGCGCCGACGCGGGCCCCAGGCAGTGGCGCTGTCCATGGCCGAGGTAACTGCACACGTGGGCATCCCAGCTGTAGCTGCGGCTCACGGCCGCCAGGCCGTTCTCGCGCCAGCGCCGCCAACGCGTGGGATCCGCCGCGGCCTGCTCCAGGGCCGCCTGCAGGGCAGCCAGGTCGGTCACATCCACCACGTGCCCGTTGGCGCAGCACTGCAGGATGTCGCGCGGGCCGCCGTCGTCGGTGGCCACCAGCGGCAGGCCGCAGGCGGCCGCCTCGAGCAGGGTCAGTCCGAAGGGCTCGGTGAGCGCCGGATTCACGAACACCCCGCCCAGGCCGGCGGCCCAGCGATACAGGGCCGGCACGACCGCGCGGCTGTGCTGCTTCGGATACGCCACCCGGCCGTAGAGATCGAAGCGATCCACCAGCTCAAAGACCTGCTGGAACAGCTCGCGCTGCGGCGCCTCCATCGCGCTGGTGTCCTCGCGGCAGCCGAGGACCAGCACCAGGTTGTGGCGCTCCCGCAGCAGGGCCGAGCGTCCGTAGGCCTCGATCAGCGCAGGGATGTTCTTGCGGCGTTCCGCCCGGCAGATCGCCAGCAGCGGCGGCAGCTCCGGGCGGCGCAGGAACGGCCGCACGAGCGCCTGCACCGCGCGCCGCTCGCCAGGCAGCGCCTGCGGATGGAAGCGGCGGGCATCCACACCGGGGGGCAGCGTCACCGCCTGCGCGGCCTTGAAGCCCTCGTAGCGGGCGTACTGCTGCTCCAGCTCCTGACAGGTGCTGGTGATCACCAGGGAGCTCTGGGCCAGGGCGCGCTCCTCAGCCGCAATGCGGGCCGTGATCGCGTACTGCTGCTCGATCTGTGCGTGGGTGAGGCCGCTGGCCAGCAGGCGGCGCAGCTTCTCGCGGCCCAATGAGTGGCCGGTGAACACCAGGGGAATCCCCAGGCGCTGCGCCACCAGGGCCCCCACCTGGCCGGCATCGGCGTAATGGGCGTGAATCCAGTCCGGCCGGCGCGGCTGGGCCGCCAGGCGGGCCGTGAGTGCATCGGCCAGCGCCTCGAGGTGCGACCACAGCAGCTCCTTGCGCAAGTAGCGGCGCGGGCCGAACGGCAGGCGCACAATCGCAGCGCCATCGCCCAGGAGCTCATGGGCCACGGCGTAGTCCGGCGAGACACGCCGGTCGTCAACCAGGCGGGTCACCACCTCCAGCCGCTCCACCTCCGGCCGGGCCGCCAGGCTGCGGATCAGTTCGAGCACGTAGGTGGTCTGCCCGCCGGTGTCGGCATCGCGGCCGAGCTCCAGGTCGTGGCCACGGAACAGTCCGTGCAGGTGCAGATGCAGCAGATACAGACCCAAGGGTTTCCTGCGGCGCCACACGCATCCCTAGCCATGGATCAGCCCCGTGGCGTCACTGTTCCAGAAGTGATCCCAAAGCGAATCGGATCCAGGCCCGGGCCGCGACTCAGGGCTTGCCCACCAGCTTCTGGCGCAGACCCTTGATGCGGTCGCGCAGGTTGGCGGCCTCCTCGAACTCCAGATTCTTGGCTGCGGTTTTCATTTTGTCTTCCAACTGCTGAATCAGCTCCGGCAACGCATCGAGGGGCACCTCGTTGTGCTCGGCCTGCTCGCTGGCCTGCTCCAGCTGCTCATCGTTGAGCCGGCGCGACACCTCCAGGAAGGCCAGGATCGAGTTGCCAGCACGCTTGCCCGCTGCGGTGGGGGTGATGCCGTGCTGCTCGTTGTAGGTCTGCTGAATGGCACGCCGGCGTTCGGTTTCCGAGATCGCCTTGGCCATGGAATCGGTGAGGTTGTCGGCATAGAGCAAGGCCACCCCCTCCACATGGCGGGCCGCCCGCCCGATGGTCTGGATCAGCGAACGCTCGGCCCGCAGGAATCCCTCCTTGTCGGCATCCAGGATCGCCACCAGTGAAACCTCCGGCAGATCGAGACCTTCCCGCAGCAGGTTCACCCCCACCAACACGTCGTATTCGCCATTGCGGAGGTCTTGAATGATCTCGATACGCTCAATCGAATGGATCTCGGAGTGGAGATAACGCACTCGCACACCGTTCTCGGCCAGGTAGTCGGTGAGGTCCTCGGCCATGCGCTTGGTGAGGGTGGTCACCAGAACCCGCTCCTGCTTGTCGGCCCGGATGCGGATCTCGCTCAAGAGGTCGTCCACCTGACCGTCGGTGGGGCGCACCTCCACCACAGGATCCAGCACGCCGGTGGGGCGGATCACCTGCTCCACCACCTGGCCATCGCTCTGGCGCAGCTCCCAGTCGCCCGGGGTGGCGCTCACAAAAATCGTCTGACGGGCCTTCTCCCAGAACTCTTCGCCCTTGAGGGGTCGGTTGTCGGCAGCAGAAGGGAGGCGGAAGCCGTGCTCGATCAGCACCTGCTTGCGTGATTGGTCGCCGTTGTACATCGCCTGCAGCTGGGAGCAGGTGACGTGGCTCTCATCCACCACCAGAAGCCAGTCTTTGGGGAAGTAGTCGATCAGGCATTCCGGCGGCGTACCGGCGGGGCGGCCCGCCAGATGACGGGCGTAGTTCTCGACGCCGTTGCAGTAGCCCACCTGCTCGAGCATCTCCAGGTCGTAGGTGGTGCGCTGCTCGAGCCGCTGCGCTTCCAGCAATCGGCCCTGTTCATTCAACACATCAAGGCGTTCACGCAGCTCAAGGCGAATGGCCTTGATCGCATCCGCCAGCCGCTCCTTCGGGGTCACGAAGTGCTTGGCCGGGTAGATGTTGATGCTCTCCAGGCTCTGCAGGATCTCGCCGGTGGTGGGATCCACGTAGCGGATCGCCTCCACCTCATCGCCGAACAGCTCGATCCGCACCAGGCGGTCTTCATAGGCCGGGCCGATCTCCAGCACATCACCCCGCACCCGGAAGCGACCGCGGGAGATTTCCAGGTCGTTGCGGGAGTATTGGTTGTTGACCAGCTCCCGCAGGGAACCGCGCAGATTGAGGGTTTCACCCACCTCAAACTTCACCGCGGCCTTGAGGTATTCGCTGGGGATACCGAGGCCATAGATGCAACTGATCGAAGCGACCACAATCACATCACGGCGCTCAAACAGCGAACGGGTGGCTGAGTGGCGCAGCATGTCGATCTCTTCATTGATCGACGCGGTTTTGGCGATATAGGTGTCGGAGACGGGCACATACGCCTCCGGCTGGTAGTAGTCGTAATAGGAGATGAAATATTCAACAGCGTTGTTGGGGAAAAATTCCCGCAACTCATTGCACAGCTGCGCCGCCAGAGTTTTGTTATGCGCCAGCACCAGCGCCGGTCGCCCCGTCTGGGCGATCACATTGGCAATGGTGAACGTCTTGCCCGTACCGGTGGCACCCAGCAGCGTCTGATAGCGCTCACCGCCGTCGACACCGGCCACCAGGCCTTTGATCGCCCCAGGCTGATCGCCCTTGGGGCTGTAGGGAGCGTGAAGCTGGAACGGAGTGGCCATCGGGCCATTCTCGGGCAGTCAGCCCAGCGGCGTGGTGCTCAGCAGGGCAACAAAAAAACCATGACCACGGGCGGGCGAACCCAGGGCCGGGCCTGAGGATCGCCGGGGGCTGCAGCCCCTTTCGCGCTGATCGCCGTACAGTGTCCGTACGTTGTGGGGGCCTTGTTGGCGTGACCAGCACCAAGCCGCCCGGCCGCCAGCCGGCCAAGACCAGTCGGATCGAGCTGCGGGCCACAGAAGACGACCGCAACCTGCTCGATCGGGCCGCGACAGCCCTCGGCACCGACCGCAGTTCCTTCCTGCTCGCCCAGGGCCGCCTAGCCGCACAGCGGGTGCTGGCTGATCGACAGCACTTCCTGCTCGATGCCGACACCCAGCAGGAATGGGAGCGGATCAACAGCCGCCCGGCCCGCAGCCTGCCCGGCCTGACGCGACTGCTGGAGCGCCCCTCACCCTTTACCCAGCCCGCGGCGGATCAGCCCCAGCCGTGAGGCGCTACAGCCCACCGGAGCTGCTGGCGGCTCGTCACCAGCTGACCGCTTTTCGCTGCCGCTCCGAGGAGCAGACCACCTGGCTGCTGGAGTTCGCCAAGCAGGCCCATGGAAGCGGCACCACCCGCGTGTTTGTGGTCACCGAGATCGATCGGCTCACCGTGGTGGCCTATTACGCCTGGTGCATGGCGAGTGTGGGCATCACTGACCTGCCGGAGCGGCTGCGCCGTGGCGCCGGTCGCTATCCCCAACCCGTCGCCCTGCTGGCAAGGCTGGGAGTGGACGAACGCCATGAAGGCCAGGGACTCGGTGCGGCCCTGCTGCTGGATGTGATCAGCCGAATCGCCAGCCTCAGCGACGCCATCGGCTGCCGCGGCTTGCTGGTGCACGCCGAATCCGAGCAAGCCCGAGGCTTCTACGAGCACTTGATCCCCGAGTTCGAGCGTTCACCCACAGATCCCCTGCACCTGCTGCTGCTGCTCAAGGACATCCGCCGCACACTGGGGTGTTGAAGCAGGCTTCACACACCCCGAGGAAAAACCCACAACCACGCGCGGAGCTGCCCGCAACGTAGTCATGGGTTTCGATGCCGACCGCCGCAGCGGTGCGGGCTTTCAGACTGCGGGGTTGAGACGGGGTTTCAGACAGCGGCGCTGACGGCGCTGCCGAGGGCTTCGCGCAGACCACGCACCACGGCCACCATGGCCAGCGGGTCGTTGAGCTTGTTCACGGCCGAACCCACACCCACGCCAGCGGCGCCGGCGGCGATGGCCATGGGCACGGTGACGGACGAGAGGCCAGAGGCGCAGAGCACGGGCACGCTCACAGCACGGCTGATGCTGTGGGCAGCGGCCAGGGTGGGAGCAGCTTTCTCGATCAGGCCAAGGCTGCCGGCGCTGAAGGGCTTGGCGCTGGTGCCGCCTTCGGTCTGAATGATGTCGGCGCCTGCGGCCACCAGATCGGCAGCCAGCTGCTCCTGCTGATCCAGGGGCAGCACATGGGGCACGGTGACGCTCAGCACCACCTCGGGCAGCAGCTCACGGGTGCGGCGAGTGATCGCCAGCACTTCTTCGGCATCGAAGATGCGGCCCAGGGGATAGAAGGCGTCGTAGTTGCCGATCTCCACCATCGCGGCGCCAGCGGCCACGGCGGCGGGGAACAGCTCGGGATCCACAGCGCTCACGCAGATCGGCAGGCCGCTCACTTCAGCAGCCAGTTGCACCAGAGCCGGATCACAGGCCACGTCGATCAGATCGGCACCGCCAAGACCAGCCGCGCGGCTGATGCGCTCCACACTGGTGGCATCGAAGTTTGTGAGGCCGGCGATCACCTTGAGGGCGCGGCGCTCCTCCAGAGCCATGCGAAGCGAAGCGGGCAGCTGGGCGAGACGCGACATACCAGTGCAGACAGAGTGGAGCCATTCTCCCACGCAGCATTTGGGGCAACCCTGGAGCCGCCACCACCTGCGCCTGCACCGTTGGCTGCTGCAGCGACCGGAGCTGCTGCCCGATGGGGCCCCGTTATTGCTGGCGGTGTCGGGCGGACAGGATTCGATGGCGCTGGTGGGCCTGCTCCGGGATCTGCAACGGCTGCATCACTGGCGGCTGCAGCTCTGGCATGGCGACCACCGGCTACGGGCCAACTCCAGCCAGCAGGCCAGCGAACTGCGCCAATGGGCGGAGCAACAGGGGCTGGCGCTGCAGCTCGAGGTGTGGCCGGAGCCGCAGCCCTCCGAGGCCGCAGCCCGCGCCTGGCGCTACGGCGCCCTGGAGGCTGCCGCCCGCACCTGGGGCGCCAGCCATGTGGTGACGGGTCATACCGCCAGCGACCGCGCTGAAACCCTGTTGCTGCAGCTGGCCCGCGGCAGCCACCGCCGCGGCCTGGCCAGCCTCCGCCCGCAGCGCCCCCTCAGCGCCGAGCTCACCCTGGTGCGGCCGCTGCTGCTCTTCAGCCGCCGCGAAACGGGCCAGATTCACAGGCAACTCGGCCTGCCCCTTTGGCCGGATACCAGCAACGAAGACTCCCGCTACAGCCGCAACCGTCTGCGCCAGGAGGTGCTGCCGGTGTTGGAGCAATTGCACCCAGGCGCCAGCCGCCGCATCAGTGGCATTGCCGAGCGGCTGGCCCAGGAGCAGGAGCAGCACGACGAGCTGGTTGATCTCGCCCTGACAGGGCTATGGGCGGACGCCGCAGCACCCGAGCAGGCGCTGCAACGCCGCGCCCTGCTCGCCCTGCAAGCCGCCAACCAACGCCAACTGCTGCAGCACTGGCTGGGCCTTCAAGGCAACAGCGCCCTTCCGGCTGAACAGATGCAACGACTGCTCAGCCGCCTAGCCCAAGGCCGCGGGCCCGGCAGCCACGACCTGCCAGGCGGAGCCCAGCTGCACTGGAACCGCGAGCATCTCTGGCTGAGCCAACCCAACGGGCGCCCGCCAAGTGCGGCAGAGCCGCCCAACTCGCCCTAAACAGGAGACACCAGTCCAGCCCCGATGCCCAGCCCGGAGGAGCAGGCCTACAGCGCCGTGGAGCTGGCCTATGGCCAAGGGGAGTTTGTGCGTGCGCTGGATCTGGCTCAAGCCCTGCAACCGCAGCTCCAACCAAACCGCCCAGACCTGCTGGATCAACGCCTGCAGCTGCTGCTCGGCCACATCCATCTCTATGGCCTCGGCCAACCCCGCCAGGCGGAAGCGGCCTACCAAGCGGTGTTGGAGAGCTGCCAGGAAGTGAACTACCGCCAGCTGGCAGAGCAGAGCCTGCAGCTGTGTGCAGAAGCGGTTCCCGAAAAGAGTCCTGCGGCCATCGAGGAACCTGCCAACGAGGGAAGAGACCCTGAACCGCCCTCCTTTGCCGAGCCGGCCACCTCCTCCACCGAAGCCGAAGCCCCCTCAGCGCTGCCGGCCACACCATGGCTTCAGCAGCTGCAGGACCCCCAGCAAGCCCTGGCTCAGATTCAGCAGGCCTGGGCCACCGTGGTGCCCGCCGCCACGCCTGAGCCCGTCCCACAAGCTGCAGCGATCGAAGCCGCGCGGCCATGGACTGACGCGGGACAGGAAGACAAACCAGAGCTGATCCCAGAGAGCGATCAAAGCCAGGTTGTGGTCGCCGCAACAACGATCGCCCAACCTGAAGCGCTGGATCCGCCTGTTGGGCCGAGCGACCAACCAGAGCCCGAGCCGGCGACGGCTGACAACCCTGCTCCAAGCGAACTCCCCGGGACGGAGCTCACGGCTGCAGAGCGCATCGAACTGGAGCGCGGCTTGCTGCTGGTGCGGCTCTCAAGTCGAGAGCACACACCCGCTGAGCTCGAGCCCAACCAACCAAACCTGCAGGAGCTTCCCCCGAAGGGAAACTCCTGGACACGTTTGAAGGAGCGCTGGCGGAACGCTTTGCCGATCAGCCGGCAGCAGCCGAACGGCGGCGGCGGGTCCGGCCGCTGATCTCGGGCTCTTCGGTGCGAGCCGGGGTCGCCACAGCGGCGGCTGCGGCCGCTGGAGCAGGAGCAGCAGCAGCGCCCACGGCCGCTAGCTCGCGGCGGGGCTGCTGCGAACGCTCAGCTCGCTCGGGGCGATCGCCGCGCTGGATGTCGCGGCTGCCACCGCGTCCACCGCGGGGAGCGGGGCGGGTGTCGGGCTCGGCATCAGCACGGCCTTTGTAGGCGGGGGTGCCACCAGGAGCCGGCTGCACCAGGCAAATGATCAGCGGCTCCACCTGGAGCTCGCGGCGCAGACGGCGCTGCAGGCCGATCTCGATCTCACGCTGCACGCCCATCCAATCCACATCGGGAGCTTTGCCGCCGCTGTTGCGCGACAGCTGCTGCCAGCGGTTCTCGAGCACCCAGGTGATCTCGCGTTCAGCCCAGAGGCTGAGCTTGCGCGGATCCGCAGCGGTCACCACGCCGCGCAGGTTCACCCTGGGCGGAGCGGCCATCACGCCATCGGTGCTGATCACAGCGAGCATCGTGATCACGCCGTCGTCGGCGAGTTGCTGGCGCTCCTTGAGCACGCGGGCATCGACGATGCCGTTGCGGGAGGCATCGAG
>JBEGQE010000027.1:0-2947 GCA_041181145.1 Cyanobacteriota bacterium | reverse complement strand
TTGCTGTCGATGAAGCCGCCGTAGATCGGCGTGAGGTGCAGGTTGTCGCGGATCAGCTGGTGGGTGGCTGCCGTGGTGCGGGTGATGTGGCAGCTCATCGGCTCGCCGCTCACCCAGCTGGCCGGATCGAAGGAGAAGTAGCGCCCGTGCGCGTCGCTGGGCTGCTCCTCCAAGCGGTCGAGGGCGATGCTGCGCCGGTCCACCCGCGCCGGGGTGCCGGTCTTGAGGCGGTCCATCTGGAAGCCGAGCGCCTCGAGCGCCTCGGTGAGCCCCTCGGCGGCCTGTTCGCCGGCGCGGCCCGCCGCCATGCTCTGGCTGCCCACCCAGATCCGGCCGCCCAGGAAGGTGCCGGCTGTGAGGATCACGGCGCCGGCGCTGTAGGTGCTGCCGAAGTAGGTGCGCACGCCGCACACCCGCCCGCCTTCGCCAGGGGTGCCCTCCACCTCCAGGCCCGTCACCATCGCCTCGCGCAGGGCCAGGTTCGGGGTGTGCTGCAGCAGCTGCAGCATCTGACGGGCGTACTCCCGCTTGTCGGTCTGGGCGCGCAGGGCCCACACCGCCGGGCCGCGGCTGGCGTTGAGGATCCGCTTCTGCAGGGCGGTGGCATCGGCCAGGCGGCCGATCACGCCGCCGAGGGCATCCACCTCATGCACCAGCTGGCTCTTGGCCGGCCCGCCCACCGCCGGGTTGCAGGGCTGCCAGGCGATGCGATCGAGGTTGAGCGAGAACAGGGCGGTGGAGCAGCCGAGCCGCGCGGCGGTGATCGCCGCTTCGCAGCCGGCATGGCCGCCGCCCACCACGATCACATCGAAGTGTTCGGTGGGTGGGGTGGAGAAGGGCATCCCACCATTCTTGCCCGCGCCCAGCGGAGCCCGGCTCAGGAGGCGCTGTCGAAGTCGTACCAGGCGGTGAGCAGCTGATAGGCGGCGTTGCGGCGCATCCAGCGCTGCGGGTCCCCCCCCTGGTCGGGATGCCACAGCTTGAGCTGGCGGCGCCAGGTGGCGCGCACCACGGCCCAGTCGCTGCCGGGCAGCACGCCGATCTCCTCGCAGGCCTCCCGGTAACCGGCCTGGAAGGCCTCGCCCGCCCCGGCGGCCGCGCTGGCCTGGCGGCTGCCGGTCGCCCCCACCCCCAGCTCGAAGCGCTCCAGCAGCTCCATGGCCTCCTGGCTCAGCTTCAGGGCCCGCGCCGCATCCTCCCGGGCCTGTCCCATCTGCTCGCTCACCCGCCCCGCGGCCCGCTCCACCCGTTCCCGGCTGGCCTCCAGGCCGCTGTGCAGCTGCGCTCGGGCCCGCTCCAGATCGGCCAGGGCCGCGGCCACCTGACCGCCGCCCCGCTGGCCGGCCTGCTGCGCCTCCTGGATCTGCTGCTCCATCGCCACCAGCCGCTCGCTGGCGGCCAGGCCGGCGGCCGCCTGCTGCGCTCGGGCCTGCTCGAGCTGGTTCAGCGTTCCATCGAGCTGCTGGCGGGCCTCCGCCAGCCGGCTGGTCTCCTCCTGCAGCACGCGATCGAGCTGGTGTTCCAGGTCGCTCTGCTGCTGGTGGAGCTGGCTCAGCAGCTGATTCAGTTCGGCGCGTCCAGCGGCCGCTGCGTCCAGGGCGGCCTGGGCCGCCCCGCCTCCCTCCTGCTGCAGGGTCTGCAGGGCCCCGTGCAGCTGCTGCCGTTCCTGATCGAGCTCCTGCAGCCGGCCGGCCATGGTCCCCAGCCGCCCCTCCAGCCCGGCCACGGCCGCCGCCGCCCGGTCGCGGGCCGCGGCCGCGGCGGCCTCACTGGCGCCGAGCTGCTGCTGCAGCTGCTCCAGCTGGCGCCGCTGGGCACCCAGGGCTTCAGCCTGGCTGTGGCGGGTCTCCGCCAGCCGCTGCTCCAGGTTGCTGGCCAGGCTGTCGAGTCTCTGGCGCAGGGCCAGGGCCTGCTGCGGGCTGCGGTCCTCGGCGCTGGAGCGCTGCTCCAGCAGGCTCTGCAGATCGGCCTCGGCGCGGTTGCGGGCCTGCTGCATCCCCTCCAGCTGACGCTCCAGCGCGGCGATGCGCTCCTGGCTGGTTGCGGCGGCCTGCTGCAGCCGCTGTTCACCGGCCGCGGCGGCCGCCCGCAGGGCCTCCAGCTCGCGGCGGGCCTCCCCGAGGCGCTGTTCGGCTTCGGCGGTGGCGCCCTCCAGGCGCTGCTGGCTCTGCTGCGCCTCCAGCTGGGCGCTGCTCACACTGCGCTGCAGCTCCGTCGGCGGCCGCACGGCGCGCCCGGCCTCGCGCCGGCCGGTGCCGCGGCCCGGTGTGCGCAGCAGATAGAGGCCGAACCCGGAGAACACCAGGGGCGACACCAGCACCCAGTAGGTGTCGTTGCGCAGCTCCTGGTTGCCCTCCCGGGCCGCCTGCTGGCCGCGGGCCAGGATCAGCACCAGCAGCACGGCGCCGATGGTGAGGCTGAACAGGCCGATCGTTCGGCGTTCCCCCTGGCCGCTCCGTGGGGCCATCGGTGGCCGGCCGCCGGAAGACGCCATGGCGAACTGCGAGGGTGTGGGCGAAGGTTAGGGGGATTGGGCCGGCGCGCCCAGCTTCCGGCTTGCCGTTGCTCCCCGCTGGCCCTAGAGCCCCCCCGGTGCCGCCAGGTTGCGGAAGCGGGTGAACTGGGGTTCGAACAGCAGCTTCACCGTGCCCACCGGGCCGTTGCGGTGCTTGGTCACGATCACCTCGGTGATGCCGCGGTCGGGGGTGTCGGGGTTGTAGTACTCGTCGCGGTAGATCATCAGCACCAGGTCGGCGTCCTGCTCGATTGAGCCCGATTCGCGCAGGTCGGAGAGCATCGGCCGCTTGTTGGTGCGCGCCTCCACGCCGCGGCTGAGCTGGGAGAGGGCGATCACCGGCACGTTCAGTTCGCGGGCCATCTGTTTGAGGCCCCGGGTGATGCGGGAGAGCTCCTGCACGCGGTTATCGGAGCCGCCGCCCTCCATCAG
>JBEGQE010000026.1:0-14226 GCA_041181145.1 Cyanobacteriota bacterium | reverse complement strand
CCAGCTTCATCTCCTCCTGGCCCACGATCGCGGTGAAGGGGAAGACCCTGCGCTTGCGGGCTTGCGTCACGGTTGGCGGCTGGCTGGTGGTGGCGATTGTTTCACAGGCGCTTCGGCCGCTGCGGCGGCCGGCACGGGCAGCAGGCTGAGCACCTGCGGTGGGGTGGCATCGGCCGGGTAGATCAGGCGCACCCGCAGCTGGCGGCTGGCGCCAGGGGCCAGGCTCACCGTGCCGAGGGGCGGTCCCTGCTGCCCGGAGCGCTGGACCAGGTGGAACTGACGCCGGCCCGCGGGCGCGCTGCCGCCGGCCCGGCCCCCCTCCCCATCCAGGCCGCTCACCTCCACCGTGCCGCGGAACATCACGGCGCGGCCGGGGCTGGCGTTGAAGCGCAGGCCCCCGAGGGGCTGGTCGTGCTTCAGCGGTGAATCGAGCTGGAGCTGCAGCTGCACCGGGGTGCTGCCGCTGTTGCGCAGGGGGATGGTGAGGTCGTACTCCACCCCGTAGTTGCCGTGGGCGGCCCAGGCGGTGCCGGGGTAGTAGCCCTGCAGTTCGGCGGTCTGCACCTGTCCGGTGCCGAGACTGCCGCGTTCGAGCGAACTGATCGGCCAGGAGATCGGTGCGCGGCTCGTGCTCAGCCAGGGCTGGCCGGGATCGGTGAGGGTGGCGCGCCAGCTGCTGCCGATCTGCACGCCGCTCACCCGCGAATACACGATGCCGCCCTTGCTGCCGCGCGGGGTGGGGCTGTGCTCGCGAGGGCTGAGGGGGCCGTCGAGCAGGGCGGCCCACTGGCCGGCGGTTGGGGGCTGATCACCCTGGCCGAAGGCCGCGAGCGTGGCCAGGCTCACGGGCCCATCGCTCTGCAGCCGCAGCTGCAGGTTGCGCCCGTTCAGCAGCGGATCGAGGCCGCGCACCGGCAGCGGCAGCATCAGCAGGGTGCTTGGCGCGCCGGGTTGGAGGGTCCACTGCCGCGGCAGCAGCGGACTGCGCTGGCGGCTGAGCAGCTCGGTGGCCACGCGGCTGCCGGGGCCGGCGAACACGCTGCCGTCCTGGGGCAGCAGGGCCGGCAGGGGCAGGAACGGCGCAGCCGGCTGCAGGCTGTCGGTGGCCTGGGAGAGGGCCGTGGAACCCGCCAGCAGCCGCAGCTGCACCGGCTGGTTGGCGCGGGGCTGGGCCAGCACGGCCAGCCACAGGGTGGAGTCGAGGCTCTCGGGCCGGCCGGCGTACACGTGGTGGCTGAACAGATCGAAGCGGCCGCTCAGCGGTACGTCGAGGTGCGCCTCGGGGTGGGCGCGGCCCGCGCCGGGGAAGGTGGAGAGCAGCACCCCGGGGGCGGTGATCAGCTCCGGGTTGTTGTCGTTCACCATCGGCACCGCATCGAGGGCGCCCGGCAGGGGGGCCACGGCCTGCGGACGCAGCACGGTGCTGGTGGGTGGGGTGGTGGCGGCAGCGGCTGGGCTGGCTGGCGTGCCGCCGGCAGGCGGGGTCAGCAGGGGGATGAGCGGCAGGCTGAGGACCAGAGCGAGCCCGGCCCCGTGGGCGAACGGCAGGCTGTTCATCGGTTGGCTGTTCATCAGCTGGTTGTTCATCGGCCCGCCGCCCCGGCGTTGGCGCCGCCCTTGCCGATCAGGGTGCGGGCCACCTCGGCTGCCATGGCACGGATCAGGTCGGTGGAGCGCGGGTCGTTGAAGGGACCCTTGACCATGAAGGCCGCCACGGCCCGCTGGCCGTTGGGCAGCTCGATCAGGCCCCCATCGGCGTAGGCGATGCCGATGTCGCCGGTCTTGTTGAGCACGGTCACGCCGTGGGCGAGGAGGTCGCTGTCGGGCGTGGCCGAGTCGCCCCCCAGGCCCATCAGCAGGCCCAGGGGCAGCAGGGTGTTGGTGCGGGAGGTGCCCATCACCTCGCGGAACAGGTCGCGGGCGCGGGGGCTGAGCTTCTCGCCGGTGTCCACCAGGGCGATGGCCCGCGCCAGGTCGTGGGCGCTGGTGGTGTTGGTGCCGTCGAGGTCCGGCAGCCAGTTGTTGATCACCGTTCCGGTCAGCCCCATCGCCTGGAAGCGCACGTTCAGCGCGGATTTGCCGCCCAGGCGCTTGATCAGCAGGTTGGTGGCGCTGTTGTCGCTCACCCGGATCATCTCGGTGGCGGCCTCCCAGAAGGGGAAGCGGGTGCCCAGCGGTTTGCTGGCCATCCAGCCGGCACCGCCGCCCACCACCTCCTTGGTGAGCAGCAGTGGGTCGTTCCACTTGAGCTTGCCGGCGTCGAGGTCCTCCAGGGCCGCCAGCAGGATCGGCGTCTTGATCGAACTGGCGGCCGGCAGCGGCTTCTCGGCCTGCAGCTGGGCGAAGCGGCCGTCGTCGAGCACGAGCAGGTAGCCGCTGGCCTGCAGATCCTTGTGAACCGCCGCCAGTTGGGCCCACTTCTGGCTCAGGCCCGTGAGTTCGCGGCGCGGCTCGAAGCGGCCCAGTTCCAGGCCGCGCTGCAGCGGCTGCAGCGATGGGGTGGCCTGCGGCAGCAGCTTTGTCGCGGCGGCCTGGCCCCCACCCGACAGGCGCGGTGCCAGCAGTTTCAGGGTGGTGCCGCTGATCACCCCCAGTCCGATGCCCATCACCAGCAGGCGCAGCACCAGGCGCAACGGTCCACCCCAGCCGCTGCCGGCGCTGGAGCGTGGGGGGCGGCTGACGCTCACAGGGGTGGCGCGGTGACGGACGGACCGGACGTTAAGGGGTTCTCCGCTGGGCTGCCCAGCGCAGCTGACGCACCATTCCCCGCAGCAGCGCCACCTCGTCATCCGTCACCTGGGCGCGCTGCAGCAGGCCGCGCAGCTTGGCCATGCGGGCGTGGGCGGTGTGGGGATAGAGGAAACCCACCTCCAACAGCAGGGCTTCGGCATCGGTCAGGGCGGCCTCCAGGGCGGCGCGGGGGCTGGGCTCGCTGGTCGCCTCCACTGCTCTGCGGGGGGCGGCTGGCCTGGAGGTCGGGGGCGGCTCCTGCAGGCGCTGCAGCTCGTGCAGGCAGATCGCCACGGCGTGCGACAGGTTGAGGGAGCTGTAGGCCGGGGCGGTGGAGAGCCGCACCACCCGGCCGGCCTGGCGCAGTTCGTCGTTGCTCAGGCCCCTGTCCTCCCGGCCGAAGACCAGGGCCGCCGGGGTCTCCGGCCGACGCGCACCTGCCTGCAGCCAGGCCAGGGCCTCCCCGGCCTCGGCCAGGGGCAGGGCCTCCTGCTCGATCCGCCCGCTCGTGGCCACCACCCGCCGGCAGTCCGCCACGGCCCCGGCCAGATCGTCAAACAGCCGGGCCTGCTCCAGCAGGACGCCGCCATGCACGGCCATGCGCCGGGCTTCCTCGCCCAGGTGGTCGCAGCGCGGTGCCACCAGCCGCAGCTCGGCGATGCCGAAGTTGGCACACAGGCGGGCCACGCTGCCCACGTTCAGCGGACCGGCGGGCTCCACCAGCACCAGGGCCAGGGTCACGTGAGGGTATGCAGGAAGGCCAGCAGGTCGGCCATCGCCTCGGGTTCGGGCTGGAAGCGCGGCATCGGCGGCGTGCGGCCACTCACCACCTGCTGGATCAGCTGGCGGTCGGACTTGCGGCTCTGCACGCCGTGCAGGTTCGGCCCCACCAGCCCCTGGGCAGCGATGCCGTGGCAGCCGGCGCAGTTGATCAGAAACAGCTGCTCGCCCCGCTCGGGGCTGCCGCTGAGCTGCAGGGTGCTGCGGCTGTAGGGGTCGCTGCGCACGGCGGGCAGCACCACCAGCAGGGCCAGCAGTGTCAGACAGGTGGCCGCCAGCAGCGCCAGGGCTGGAATCAGGCCCCGGCTGCGCGGGGTCTCGGTGGCAAGGGGGGTGGTTTCGGCGCTCACGGTTGTTGAAGGCTGGTCACATTCCCCACCGGGGCCGTGGGAGAATTGTGCAACGCCTTTCGGTTGCATCCGGACCATGATCGAACCCCTGCTCTGCGGCATCGTGCTCGGTCTGATCCCCGTGACCCTGGTGGGCCTGTTCGTGGCCGCCTGGAACCAGTACCGCCGCGGCAGCGCCCTCGGCGGCTGACCGCGCTGATCACGCCGGCGCCCCGTGCTGGAGCGTCAACAGCAGCACGGTGCTCGTGCCGTAGCGACGCACGCGCTCCAGCTGCCATGGCGGATCGATCGCCGGCAGCTCAGCGCTGGCGCACTCCAGCAGCAGCCGTCCACCGGCCCTGAGCCAGTTCCCCTCGGCGATTGCCTTGCAGAGCGGGGCGTACAGCCCCGAGGCGTAGGGGGGGTCGGCATAGATCAGATCGAAACCCGGCGGCTCAACCACAGCCCCATCGGGCCCTGGGGACCCCAGCCCAGATCTGCTCGCTGAGCCCTGTGTCAGCCAGCGCAGGACGTCGTTCTGCAGCACCGTGGCTGTGGCCGGAGGGCTCTGGGCGGCGGCGACGGTGGTGAGGTTGCTGCGGGCCGTCGCCACCATGCGTCGGTCCTGATCCACGGCCACCACGCGCCGTGCGCCCCGCTGCAGCGCCTCGCAGGCCATCACGCCGCTGCCGCAGCACAGATCGAGCCAGCTGCTGCCTGGCAGTTCGGCGCTGAGCATGTTCATCACCGCCTGCCGCACCCGCGCCGGTGTGGGCCTTGCCGTACTACCGGGCGGACTCTGCAGCCGGCGGCCACCACTCAAGCGCAGGCTCATCGGCGCTCGGCCACCCACACCAGCCAGCGCTGCAGCAGCGCGGCGCCGGCCAGGCTGGATTTCTCCGGGTGGAACTGGCAGGCCGCCAGTGACCCCTGCCACACCGCGGCGGTCACGGCCGTCTCGCCGAAGCCCACCCGCGCTGTGATGCAGGCCGGATCTGCCGGGACCGCCGCGAACGAATGCACGAAGTACATCCAGGCCGGTGCGGAGCCCTCCGGCAGCAGTGGACTGGGGGTCGCCGGTAGCAGTGGCTCCCAGCCCATGTGCGGGATCGGGTGGCCGGGGCTGCGCGGCAGGGCGGCCACATGGCCCCGGATCAGCCCCAGCCCTTGGCTGCGCCCTTCATCGCTGCTGTCGAACAACAGCTGCAGGCCCAGGCAGATCCCTAGCAGCGGCCGATCCGCTGTGCACCAGGCTTCGATGGCCGGCACCATCCCGGAGGCGTGCAGGCGTTCCATCGCCGGATCGAAGGCGCCCACCCCAGGCAGCACCAGGGCTGTGCAGGACTCCATGGCGGCGGGGCTGTGCACCGGCTCCACCTCGGCTCCCAGGCGCTCGAAGGCGCGCTGCACCGAGTGCAGGTTGCCCATGCCGTAGTCGATCAGGCCGATGCGCGTCATGGTCGGGGGGACAGGGCGCAGAATCTCTGGCCAGGTTGCTCCAGCACCGGTGCGTCGGGCAGCTCCAGGCAGTTCAGCCGATCGATCAGCTGATACAGCAGGCCCATGCGGCGTTTGTCGATGTGAAAGCGCAGGCAGGGCCGCAGGATGCCGCTGCTGTCGCAGCTGTCCCCCTGGGTGATGACGCCCTCGTCGACCAGGTCATCAAAGGTGAGGTTCAGGCGCTCCAGCTCCTCAGCGGGCAGCGGCGCATGCAGAAGCAGCTCCAGCAGATCCTCCTGGTACTGGGCGGTGTGGAACACCCGGTAGAACTGGCTGATCTGGTCCATCGCCTCCGCCGCCGTGCGCGCCTGGCGCAGCAGTGAGGTGTCCTCCGGTGAGATCAGGCCCCGACTGGCCAGGCCCTCCTGGATCGCCTGCTGCCAGTCTGGCCAGAAGGTGTCGCCCTCCGGCGCCAGCATCACCAGCGGGATCGGCGGGGTGCGGCCGGTCTGGATCAGGGTCAGCGACTCGAACAGTTCATCGAAGGTGCCGAAGCCGCCGGGCAGCACCACCAGGGCGTCGCTCTCCCGCAGGAAGAACAGCTTGCGGGTGAAGAAGTAGCGGAAGTGCAGCAGCCGGCCCTCGCGGCCGCTCACGTAGCGGTTGGCGTGCTGCTCAAACGGCAGCTCCACGTTCAGGCCGATGCTCTTTCCGCTGCCAGCGCCACCGTTGGCTGCTTCCATGATCCCGCCGCCGGCGCCGGTCATCACTTCAAAGCCGCGCTGCACCGCCTCCACCGCCAGGGCCTGGGCGAGCTGATAGGCCGGCTCCTCCGGCCGGGTGCGTGCCGAGCCGAACACGGTCACCTTGCGGGTGAGGCGATGGGGGGCGAAGACGTTGAAGCCGTCGCGGATGTCGGCCAGGGCGCCGCTGATCAGCCGCCATTCATCCACGTCGCGGTTGGTGCGGGCGATCTCCAGCAGGCTGACAATGCTGCGCTCGATGGCGCGCCGCTGGGGATGGTCCTGCAGCTCGGCTGCCAGGGCCTGAAGCGGGCTCTGCTCCATCGGCGCCGATCTGCTGCTTGCGATGACGGAATGAACGGGCTGTGTTCAGACGAAGAGCCCGGGGATGGCCGGGCTCAGGGGAGGCGTCTCAGAGGTACTTGCTGATCGTGCCGGAGAGGGTGGTCTTCGGCACGGCGCCGACCACGGTGTCGACCTTCTGGCCGTCCTTGAAGACCATCAGGGTGGGGATGCTGCGGATGCCGTACTGGCTGGCCACGTTCGGGTTCTCGTCGGTGTTCAGCTTGAACACCTTGATCTTGCCCTCGAACTCCTTGGCGATCTCGTCGACGATCGGCGCCACCATGCGGCAGGGGCCGCACCAGGGCGCCCAGAAGTCGACCAGCACGGGCACATCACTCTTGAGCACGTCTTGCTCGAAGGAAGCGTCGGTGACGGCAGCGGCGCTGGACATCGAGGAGGGAACAGGGTTTTGGCAATCTAGCAACGGCTTTCCGGCTTGCACCCAGGCCTGGAGGACTCGTTAACGAGATGCGTGGATGGGATGCGTGGACGGAAAGAGTGAAAGCCCGGACGCGCCGGGCCAGGGGGTGTGAGGAGTGTGTGGGCCGAAGCCCGCACATCCGGAGGCTAACGCCGCCGCCTCACTTACCCATGCCGAGCTGCTGGGCCTTCTGGTACACCTTGCCCTCGGTGAGCAGCGAGGGAGCCACCACCACCTCCACCTGCTGCATCTCCTTGAGGGTGCGGGCGCCCAGGGTGCCCATCGAGGTGCGGATGCAGCCCAGCAGGTTCTGGGTGCCGTCGTCGAGCGAGGCGGGGCCGCGGAGGATCTTTTCGAGGCTGCCGGTGGTGCCCACCTTGATGCGGGTGCCGCGGGGCAGCACCGGGCTCGGGGTGGCCATGCCCCAGTGGAAACCGCGGCCGGGGGCTTCGGCGGCGCGGGCGATCGGCGAGCCGATCATCACGGCGTCGGCGCCGCAGGCCAGGCACTTGCAGATGTCACCACCGGTGACGATGCCGCCGTCGGCCACGATCGGCACGTAGCGGCCGCTTTCGGCGAAGTAGTCGTCGCGGGCGGCGGCGCAGTCGGCCACGGAGGTGGCCTGGGGGATGCCGATGCCGAGCACGCCGCGGCTGGTGCAGGCGGCGCCGGGGCCGATGCCCACCATCACGCCGGCGGCGCCGGCCCGCATCAGCTTGAGGGCCACGTCGTAGGTGACGCAGTTGCCGATGATCACCGGCACGCCGAAGGTGCGGCAGAGGGTCTCGAGGTCGAGGCTTTCCTGGCCCTCAGGGCCGATGTGCTCGGTGCTCACCACCGTGGCCTGGACGAAGAACAGGTCGGCGCCGGCTTCGGCGATCGCCTTGCCGAACTTCAGGGCGGCCACCGGCGTGGCGCTCACGGCGGCGATGCCACCGCGCTCCTTGATCTCCGCGATGCGCTTGCGGATCAGGTCCTCGCGCACCGGCTGGCTGTAGAGCTCCTGCATCAGCGGCACGAACTCGTCCTTGCCCACCGCGGCGATGCGGTCCAGGGCCGGGTTGGGGTCGTCGTAGCGGCACTGCACCCCCTCCAGGTTCAGCACGCCCAGGGCGCCCTGCTTGGTGAGCTCCACGCACATGCCCACATCCACCACGCCGTCCATGGCGCTGGCGATGATCGGGATCTCGCGGGTCACACCGCCGAGGGTCCAGCTGCTGTCGGTGACGGCGGGATCCACGGTGCGGCCGCCCGGCACCAGGGCGATCTCGTCGATGCCGTAGGCGCGGCGAACGGTACGGGAGCGGCCGAGCTGGATGTCCACCGTGAAACAAGACGCAATCGGGCCAAGCTATCAACCGGCCCGATGCGCCCCGCCGCCCGCGATCAGCCCTGGCCGCGGAACGACTTCCAGCGCTGCTGCAGACCCGTGATCAGCTGCTGGCGCTCATCACTGCGCACCAGGCGGGTGAGGCTGAAGCGCACCACGGTCACCACACCCACCAGCTCCAGCAACCCCGGCAGCAGCGGCAGGCCTTCGATCACACCCAGCAGGGCGCTGTAGATCCGCAGCACCAGCAGCAGCGCGATCAGTCCGGCCAGCAGGCTGAGGGGGGAGCGGGCGCTCTGCCACTGCTGCTGCAGCTGGCCGCTGCTCAGCCAGGCGCTCAGCTTCTGCACGAGCAGGGCCCATTCGCCGCCCTCCGAATCGCTGGATGCCGGGGCGCTGGCCGGTACCTCGATCGTGCTGGCGATGCTCGGTGCATCGCTGGCTGGGGCAGGGATGGCAGCCGCCGGTTGGGCGGCTGGGGCTTCTGCCACAACCGGTTCAGCTACGACCGCATCAGCCGTGAGCGGTTCAGCCACGACAGGCTCGGCGGACAGCGCGGCAGCCACAGCCACATCCTCAGCCACCGACTCAGCGGTCGGCTCGGGGGCCATGGCCGATGGCTCGATCGGCTCGATCGGCGCGGCTGTCGCTGCCAGCTCTGGTTCTGTCTCTGCCGGTGCCTCTGCCAGCTCTGCCGGTGCGCCGGCATCGGCTGATGGGGGTTCGGGCAGCGGCTCGGTTGCGTTGGCCAGGCTTGGGGCTGGTGCTGCCTGGTCCTCGGCGCTGGTGCCCTCAGGGCCCGCTGCTTCGGGTGCCGCGGGCTGCTGGTCGTCCTCCGGGGCGGCGGCGGCGAAGTCAGCCATGGGTCCGGTGCGGGGGCAATGGAACCGGGAGCTTACGGCTGTTTTCCGCAGGGTCCGCTGGGCTTGATCACCCCAGGGGCCGCAGGGCCGGTCGCGCCGGCAGGGGCTGGATCGGCAGGCGCAGCGGGAAGGTCCCCTGCCGCAACCGCTGCACCAGCTCCTCGGTGATGGCCGCCGCCAGCCTGGGGCTGTGGCCCGGCGCGCAGGTGAGCCGGCGGCCCTCCAGGTTGATCTGACCGCTGAGGAGCTGCGCGTAGCTCACCGTGCCGAAGCTGGGGCGAACCCGCCGGGGGATCGCGAAATCGAGCACGGGTGCCTGCAGCAGGGCATCGCCGACGGCCGCCTGCTCTGCCACGGCGGGGTTGACCAGCGGGACTGGCGCTGCGATCGCCACCAGCAGGCCAGTGCCGCCCCCCGCGAGCCGTGTGGCCCGTAGCCAGCGCGGGTCGAGGCTGTGCAGGTCCACCTCCAGGGCCGCACAGGCGCCGGGGCTGATGGCCTGGCCGCCCGGTTGGCGACGGACATCGGGGTTGTGGCCGCTGCCGGCCCCGCTCACCCAGCCGAGGCCGCCGGCCACCAGCACAGGCGATCCGGGGCCCAGCAGGCTCAGCCCGGGCATGGTGAGGCCGATGCTGCCGGCACCGCCGCAGCTGTACAGGGCTGTGGTGAGGGGCCCGAGCACAGGTCCCCAGGCGGTGGCCAGGGTTCCCTCCCGGCTGCTCACGGCCACCACGCCGTTTTCGCTGATGCCGCGGTGCAGCAGCAGCCGGCCGGCGCCGATGGTGTTCAGGTCGATCGTGCTGTCGAGCTCCAGGCGCGGCTGCTGGCTGGTTCCCTCGCCGCTGAGGCTGAGGGGCAGTCGCTCGCCGGCCAGTAGGTCGGCCAGCGCCCGGGCCCCTCCCTGGCCGATCGGCAGCACCAGGTCGGTGTTGCCATGGCCGCCGATCGCCTCCGAGGCGCCGAGGCGGAAGCGGCGCACGCGGATCGGTGGATCGCTGGGGCCGAGGTGGAGCACCAGGCTGGCCTGGTCGGTGAATTCGGCGTTGGCAGCCACCACCACATCGGTGCGGAGGTAGGCCTCCTCGAACCCCGCCTCCCCCACCAGGGCGCGGTAGTCGGCGGCGCTGCGCACCTGCAGATCCCCCTGCCGCTGCTGTTCCTGCAGCCCCGCCTCGGTGCGGATCGGCAGGCCGCCGGCAGCTCCCTGGGGGGATGCAGAAGACACTGGCGCAGAACCCGATAAAATGCGTTCTAACGAAACGGTGGTGAATGGCGGATCCAACCGGGCCCGGTGACCTGACTCCCGGAGGCGGCCCAGGCGGATCTGACGACCGGATCATCCAGGCCGACCTGCGCAACGAGATGTCGCGCTCCTACCTGGAGTACGCGATGAGCGTGATCGTGGGCCGGGCCCTGCCCGATGCCCGCGACGGTCTCAAGCCGGTCCATCGCCGCATTCTCTATGCGATGTACGAGCTGGGCCTCAGCAGCGACCGGCCCTACCGCAAGTGCGCCCGTGTGGTGGGTGAGGTGCTCGGTAAGTACCACCCCCATGGCGACACGGCCGTCTACGACGCGCTGGTGCGCATGGCGCAGGACTTTTCGATGCGCCTGCCGCTGATCGACGGTCACGGCAACTTTGGTTCGGTGGACAACGATCCACCGGCCGCGATGCGCTACACCGAGTCGCGTCTGCAGGCCCTCACCACCGACAGCCTGCTCGAGGATATCGAGAGCGAGACCGTCGATTTCATCGACAACTTCGACGGCTCGCAGCAGGAGCCCACGGTGATGCCGGCCCGCATCCCGCAGCTGCTGCTCAACGGCTCCACCGGCATCGCCGTGGGGATGGCCACCAACATCCCTCCCCACAACCTCACCGAACTGATCGATGGCCTGCTGGCCCTGATCGCCAACCCCGATCTCGACGACCGCGAGCTCCTGGCGATCATCCCGGGTCCCGACTTCCCCACCGGTGGTCAGATCCTGGGCCGCAAAGGCATCCGCGAGACCTACAGCACCGGCCGTGGCTCGGTGACGATGCGGGGCGTCGCCTCGATCGAGACGATCGAGGCCAAGGGCCGCCCCGATCGCGATGCGGTGATCATCACCGAGCTGCCGTATCAAACCAACAAGGCCGCGCTGATCGAGCGCATCGCCGAGCTGGTGAACGACAAGAAGCTTGAGGGCATCGCCGACATTCGCGATGAAAGCGATCGCGACGGCATGCGGATCGTGATCGAACTCCGCCGCGATGCCTATCCGCAGGTGGTGCTGAACAACCTGTTCAAGCTCACGCCCCTGCAGAGCAACTTCAGCGCCTACATGCTGGCGCTGGTGAAGGGCGAGCCCGTGCTGCTCACCCTGCGCAAGATGCTGGAGGTCTTCCTCGACTTCCGGGTCGAGACGATCGAGCGCCGCACCCGCTATCTGCTGCGCAAGGCCGAGGAGCGCGACCACATCCTGCTCGGCCTGCTGATCGCCCTCGACAACCTCGATGCGATCATCGCCCTGATCCGCGCGGCTGCCGACACGGCCACGGCCCGTGCTGAGCTGATGGAGCGATTCGGCCTGAGCGATGTGCAGGCTGACGCCATCCTGCAGATGCAGCTGCGCAGGCTCACGGCCCTGGAGGCCGACAAGATTCGCCTGGAGCACGAGGATCTGCTCGCCAAGATCACCGATTACAAGGACATCCTGGCCCGCAAGGAGCGGGTGTTCGGCCTGATCACCGAAGAGTTGGGAGTGATCCGCTCCCGCTACGACTCCCCTCGTCGCACAGAAATCCTCGACCTGGAGGGTGGCCTTGAGGACATCGACCTGATCGCCAATGAGCGCTCGGTGGTGCTGCTCACCGAGAACGGCTATCTCAAGCGGATGCCGGTGAGCGAATTCGAAGCCACCAGCCGCGGCACCCGTGGCAAGGCTGGAACCAAGAGCCAGGGGGAGGAGGCGGTGCGGCTGTTCATCAGCTGCAACGACCACGACAATCTGCTGCTGTTCTCCGATCGCGGTGTCGTGTACACCGTGCCGGCCTATCGCGTTCCCCTCTGCAGCCGCGCGGCCAAGGGAACGCCGATCGTGCAGTTGCTGCCGATTCCGCGCGAGGAGCAGATCACCTCGCTGCTGGCGGTCAGTGAATTCGCTGAGGATGCCGTGCTGGTGATGCTCACCAGCGGCGGCTACATCAAGCGCACGCGCCTTTCGGCCTTCGCCAACATCCGCTCCAACGGTCTGATTGCCATCTCCCTGGAGGAGGGCGATGCCCTCACCTGGGTGCGACTGGCCCAGCCTGGCGATTCGTTGCTGATCGGATCGCGCAATGGCATGACGATCCACTTCCGCCTCAGTGATGAGGAGCTGCGGCCCCTCGGTCGCACTGCCCGCGGCGTTCGCGCCATGAACCTGCGCCCCGGTGATCAGCTCGTGAGCATGGATGTGCTCCCCGTCGAGCTGGCCGATCGTGTGGAGGGCAGCGCCGCCGCCGCGGACGATGAGGTTGATGGCGATGCGGATGGCGATGGCGAGGAGGTGGCTGCCAGCGACGGCCCCTGGGTGCTGGTGGCGTCCGCCAGCGGCCTGGGCAAGCGGGTGCCGGTGGATCAGTTCCGCCTGCAGAAGCGCGCTGGCATGGGCCTTCGCTGCATGAAGTTCCGCCGCGATGGCGACGTGCTGGTGGGCCTCAAGGTGCTCGGCTCCGGTGAGGAGCTGCTGCTGGTGAGCGAGCGCGGTGTCATCGTGCGCATGCAGGCCGATGCGGTGCCGCAGCAGTCGCGGGCGGCCACGGGGGTGCGCCTGCAGCGGCTCGATGCCGGCGATCGCCTGGCGGAGGTGGTGCTGGTGCCGCCGGCCCAAGACGATGAGGACGCCGGGCTTGTCTCGGACGAAGCCGGCACCGTCGCGGAGGCCACGGATGCCTGAGGCCAGCGCCTGATGGCGCCGCAGCCTCCATGCGACGTGCTCGTGATCGGGGCGGGACCGGCCGCCCTCGCGATCGCCGCGGCCCTGGTGCAGCGCGGTGTACGGGTTCAAGGGCTCGCCCCAGCCGATCCCGCCGCCCCCTGGCCCAACACCTACGGCATCTGGGGGCCGGAGGTGGATACCCAGGGCCTGGCTGATCTGCTGGAGCACCGCTGGAGCCGCACCGGCAGCAACTTCGGTGCCGATCTGGCGGCCCCGGCCACGCCCCATGGGCTGGATTACGGCCTGTTCGATCGCGCCCGGCTGCAGCAGCATTGGCTGGAGCCCTGTCAGCGGGCCGGTGTGTCCTGGCATCGGGGTGAGGCACTGGCAGTGCGTCACGACCCTCAGGGCTCCACGGTTCGGTGCGCCGATGGCCAGGAGCTGCGGGCCCGGCTCGTGGTGGATGCCAGCGGCCATCAGGCGGTGTTCGTGCAGCGCCCCGATGAAGGACCGGTGGCCGGCCAGGCGGCCTACGGGGTGGTGGGCACCTTCTCAACGCCGCCGGTGGGCGAAGGCGAGTTTGTGCTGATGGATTTCCGCTGCGATCACCTCAGCGAGGCCGAGCGCCGCTGCGGACCGCCCACCTTCCTGTACGCGATGGATTTCGGCGGTGGCGTGTTCTTCGTGGAGGAGACCTCCCTGGCCCTGGCGCCGCCCGTTCCCTACGACGTGCTCAAGGATCGCCTGCACCGCCGCCTGGCCCACCGCGGTGTGGCGGTGCAGAGCGTGCAGCACGAGGAGTTCTGCCTGTTCCCGATGAACCTGCCGTTGCCCGATCTGGAGCAGCAGGTGGTGGGCTTCGGTGGCGCCGCCAGCCTGGTGCACCCGGCCTCCGGCTACCTGGTGGGGGCACTGCTGCGCCGTGCGCCAGCTCTGGCTGATGCGATCGCCTGCGGCCTGGCCGATCCAGCACTGGAGGCTCCGGCTCTGGCCCGCCGCGCCTGGCAGGCCCTCTGGCCGCTGGAGCTGCGCCGCAAGCACGCCCTCTACCGCTTCGGCCTGGAGAAGCTGATGCGCTACCCGGAGGAGCAGCTGCGGGCCTTCTTCACCACCTTCTTTGGCCTGCCCACCGACCAGTGGTACGGCTTCCTCACCAATACCCTGCCCCTGCCGCAGCTGATCGCCGCGATGCTGCGCCTGTTCGTTGTGGCGCCCTGGAGCGTGCGCTGGGGGCTGATCCAGCAGCAGGGCCGCGAGCTTGAGCTGCTGTCGCGGCTGCTGCGGCCCTGATCCATCGGTGCCATCGCCCGGGGCGTGGCGTGGCCTGGGCGCCTCGGGGCTC
>JBEGQE010000025.1:0-5247 GCA_041181145.1 Cyanobacteriota bacterium | reverse complement strand
ACGTGTCCGCCTACATCCCCACCAACGTGATCTCGATCACGGATGGTCAGGTGTTCCTGAGCTCCGACCTGTTCAACTCCGGCCTGCGCCCCGCCATCAACGTGGGCATCTCGGTGAGCCGCGTGGGCGGTGCCGCCCAGACCAAGGCCATCAAGAAGATCGCCGGTACCCTGAAGCTGGAATTGGCCCAGTTCGACGAACTGGCTGCCTTCTCCCAGTTCGCCTCCGACCTCGACGCCGCCACCCAGCAGCAGCTGGCCCGCGGTAAGCGTCTGCGCGAGATCCTCAAGCAGCCCCAGTTCAGCCCGCTGATCCTGGCTGAGCAGGTCGCCGTGGTGTACGCCGGTGTGAAGGGCATGATCGATGAAGTGCCCGTGGAATCCGTGGTTCAGTTCTGCCGCGAACTGCGCGAGTACCTCAAGACCAACAAGCCTGAGTACATCAACAAGATCCAGACCGAGAAGCAGCTCAGCGACGACGCTGAAGCCATGCTCAAGGCCGCCATCAACGAAGTGAAGTCGTCGATGCTGGCTGCGGCCTGATCCTGAAGGAATCCCCGGAGCCCCCCTTCCATGGCGAACCTCAAGGAGATCCGCGACAGGATCAGTTCGGTCAAGAACACCCGCAAGATCACCGAAGCCATGCGCCTCGTGGCCGCCGCCAAAGTGCGGCGTGCCCAGGAGCAGGTGCTGCGCAGCCGTCCCTTCGCGGACCGGCTGGCCCGGGTCCTGGAGAACCTCCAGACCCGTATGCAGTTCGAGACGGCGGATGCCCCCCTGCTCGAGAGCCGCGATCCCCGCACCATCACCCTGCTCGCTGTCACCGGCGATCGTGGTCTGTGCGGTGGCTACAACGCCAACATCATCAAGCGCACGGAGCAGCGCGTCGCTGAGCTCAGCGGCCAGGGCTACAGCGTGGATCTGGTGCTGATCGGCCGCAAGGCGATCACCTATTTCCAGAACCGGGCCGATCGTTACACGATTCGTGCCACCTTCACCGGCCTGGAGCAGGTGCCCAATGCCTCTGAAGCCGGCAAGATCGCCGATGAAGTGCTGGCTGAGTTCCTCTCCGGCAGCACCGATCGGGTTGAGATCATCTTCACCAAGTTCATCAACCTGGTGAGCTCCAAGCCCGTGTCGCAGACCCTGCTGCCCCTCGATCCCCAGGGCATCGCCAGCCCGGATGATGAGATCTTCCGTCTCACCACCCGCGATGGCCAGCTCGGCGTTGAGAAGACCAGTGTGAGCAATGAGCAGCCTGCCCTTCCCTCGGACATGGTGTTCGAGCAGAGTCCCGACCAGCTGCTCAACGCCCTGCTGCCCCTCTATCTCCAGAACCAGCTGCTGCGCTCCCTGCAGGAAGCGGCGGCATCGGAGCTGGCCAGCCGGATGACGGCCATGAACAATGCCAGCGACAACGCCAAGGCCCTCGCCAAGACGCTGACGCTGGATTACAACAAGGCCCGTCAGGCCGCCATCACTCAGGAGATCCTGGAAGTGGTGGGTGGTGCTGCCGCGATGGCGTAAACCAGCGCTGCCTCACGGTTCGGAACCCCCTGGTTCCCGTCGTCGCCACCGCCTTTGAGGCGGCCGGTGATCGCGGGGGCCAGGGGGTTCTCGCTTGGAGGGAGGATTGGAGATGGCGATCGGGGTGCCATGGGGCTGAGGCTGGAGGGGCTGTTTCCGCTGGCGTTGGGGCGGGCGCAGCTGACCCTGGATCCGCTGGATCTGGCGCTGCTGATGCAGGCCGTGCTGGCGCTGCGCAGTGAGGCCACGGGCAACCCGGAGCACGGCTGTGCCTGGACCGGCGACATCAATGGCGTGTGGCAGGTGCACCGGCTTCCCGCCTTCGCGGCGATCACCCAGGCGGTGCAGCAGCAGGCCTGGGCCTACCTCATCGCCCTCGGGTTCGATCCGCAGCGCATCGCCCTGCACATTCAGCGAGCCTGGCCGGTGGTCAGTGAACCGGGCCAGGTGGTGGGCCGCCATCACCACCCCAACGCCCATCTCAGTGCGCTGGTGTATCTCAACGGCGATGGCAGCGGCCGCAGTGGTTGCCTGCGTCTGTTCCCCCAGCGTCAGGTGAATGAACTCGTGCCCGGACTGGCGGTGGGTCATGGTGGCCCGATCGCTGGGGATGCGGCGGCGGTCGCGGCCTGGACTGCTCCCTGGCTGGATATCGCACCGCAGGCGGGCCTGCTGCTGCTGTTCCCCGCCAGCACCGATCACGCCGTCACCGTCAACGACGATCCGGACGACATCCGCCTGTCGCTGGCCTTCGATCTGGCCTTGAGCGCCCCGCTCGCTGCGCCGGACCAGGCCCCGCCGGAGTATCTGGCGCCCCATCCGCACCAGTGGACCGCCTTGCCTCGTCCCTGATCGCTGCCGGTGATCAGGGAAGATGGCCGGCACTGTCCGATGGCACCCAGCCGCCCATGAGCGAGACCTTCACCGTCGTCTGCGAGCTGGATGGCGCCAGCCACAGCTTTGCCTGCAGCGCCGATCAGACGGTGCTCGCCGCCGCCGAGGCCGCCGGCGTGATCCTGCCCAGCTCCTGCTGCTCCGGCGTGTGCACCACCTGTGCCGCCCGCATCAGCGAAGGCAGCGTGCATCAGCCCGATGCCATGGGTGTGAAGGCCGAGCTGCAGCAACAGGGCTATGCCCTCCTCTGCGTGGCTTACCCCCGCAGCGACCTCAAGCTGAAGGCTGGCCAGGAGGACGCCCTCTACGAAGCCCAGTTCGGCCAGTACCAGAAGTGAGGCTCGTACCGCTGCTGCTGCAGCTGGAGCGCCAGGCCGGTCCGCTGCGGCCGCAGGTGCTGGCGGCCCTGGCTGCCCATGGCCGCCCCCTGCGCTGGGCGATCACGGCGGTGCAGCCGCCCGGCCGCCTGCAGATCGAGGCGGTGGTGCTGGCATGAGCGGCAGCGCAGCGCCGGCCGCGCCGATGCCCACCCTGCTGGTGGTCCCCACCGGCATCGGTTGCACCATCGGTGGCTACGCCGGTGATGCGCTGCCGGCGGCCCGCCTGCTGGCGGCCGCCAGCGGTTGCCTGATCACCCACCCCAATGTGATGAACGGGGCCGCCCTCTACTGGAGCGACCCGCGCATTCACTACGTGGAGGGATCCAGCCTCGACCGCTTCGCGGCCGCGGAGATCGGCCTGCGGCCAGTGCGCCGTCAGCGCATCGGCCTGCTGCTGGACGCGGGGATCGAGGCGGAGTTGCGCGCGCGTCACCTGCAGGTGGCCGATGGCTGCCGGGCCACCCTCGGCCTCGACATCGGCCCGGTGGAGGTCACGGATGCCCCCCTCGACGTGCGCCTCTCGCTCGGAGCCAGCGGTGTGAGCTGGGGGGAGCTGGGCCGGCCGGAGGCCCTGCTGCGGGCCGGGCGCCGCCTCCAGGCCGCGGGTGCCACGGCTATTGCTGTGGTGGCGCGCTTCCCTGACGACCCCGACAGCGAGGCCCTCGCGGCCTATCGCCAGGGCAGTGGCGTCGATGCGTTGGCCGGCGCCGAGGCCGTGATCAGTCACCTGCTGAGCCTGGAGCTCGGCCTGCCCTGCGCCCATGCTCCGGCCCTCAGCCCGCTGCCGCTCGATCCTCGCCTCGACCCTCGGGCGGCCGGTGAAGAGCTGGGCTACACCTTTCTGGCCTGCGTGCTGGTGGGGCTGAGCCGTGCGCCCGATCTGATCGCTGGTCCGTCGGCCGCCGATCTCAGCGTGGGGTCGGTTGGGGCGATCGTGGCGCCGGCGGCGGCCCTGGGTGGCGCTGCAGTGCTGGCCTGCGCCGAGCGCGGCATTCCGGTGATCGCCGTCGATAACCCCTGCCTGCTGGCCGTGAGCGCTGCGGCCCTGGAGCTGGAGGTGATGCCGGCCTCCAGCTACAGCGAAGCGGCCGGCCTGCTGCTGGCCCTGCGGGAGGGGATCAACCCGGCCGCGCTCCGGCGTCCTCTCGCGGCCCTGCAGGTTCAGGCCCCGTGAGCGGTTTTGCAGCGGTGGCCGCCACGGAGCCCTGCCCCTGCGGTGGCGGGGCCCGTCGCCTCCCCTACGGGGCCTGTTGCGCGCCCTTGCATCAAGGCCTGCGCCAGGCCGGTACCGCCGCGGCGTTGATGCGCTCCCGCTACAGCGCCTTCGCCCGCGGCGAGGTGGACTACCTGCTGCGCACCCAGCCCTCCAGCGAGCCGGAAGCCGCCCGCCGCCGTGCCCTGCGCGACACCTGCCGGCAGGTGCGCTGGCAGCGGCTGGAGATCCTGGCCACCGAGGGCGGCGGTCCCGCCGATCTGACGGGCACCGTCACCTTCCGCGCCCACTACCGCCAGGGTGGACGGCGTGGGGTGTTGCAGGAGCGCTCCCGCTTCGGGCGGCGCGGCGACAGGCTCGAGGGCGACTGGCTCTACCTCGAGGCGCTGGACCTCGGCGATGGCGGGCCTGAGGCGGGCGTCAGCGGCTGAGGCTGGCGCGCAGTGCCTCCAGCAGCTCGGAGCAGCGGGTGCGGTCGTGGGCCATGCTCTCGCCGCTGAGGGTTTCCAACCACAGTTCGCCGGTCAGGGCGATGTCGCTCCAGTCGGCCCAGAGGCGCACGTAGTCGCGCGCAGGTCGGCCGGGGGCCGGGCGTTCGAAGGCCATCAGCGTGCGGCCGCCAGGATGCTCCACCTCCAGGCCGTGGTCCTGCAGGAGGGTGGGCAGCCACTCGGCCGGGGAGGCCGCCGCCTTCACCGGGATCAACGCACGGCAGTAGGCCATGGCGAAGGCTGATGCGCTGCTCACACTATGGAAATCGCACCGTTTCGCCAGGTCGTTGATCGGAATTTTTCCTGATTGTTGCCGTCCCAGCTGCGATGCCGGCCGGACTCAATGCAGGCAGGCCATCGGATGGCGGTTGGCCACCCCCAGCGCCTTGGCTACCCCGGGGTGGCAGACCGCTCCGGCCACCGTGTTCAGGCCTGACACCAGCTCCGGCCGCTCGGTGACGGCATCGGTGAGGCCTCGGCCGGCGATGGCCAGCACATAGGGGAGGGTCACGCTCACCAGGGCCTCGGTGGCGGTGAACGGCACAGCCCCGGGCATGTTGCCCACGGCGTAGTGCTGCACGCCGTGCAGGCAGCGCACCGGATCGGTGTGGGTGGTCTCCTCGCTGGTGGCGATGCAGCCGCCCTGATCGATCGCCACATCAACGATCACCGAGCCGGGGCGCATCTGCCGCACCAGCGCCTCGTCCACCAGGGTCGGTGCCCGGTCGCCGGGCACCAGCACG
>JBEGQE010000024.1:0-11677 GCA_041181145.1 Cyanobacteriota bacterium | reverse complement strand
CGTTTCGGCAAGGTGAAGGCTGAAGCCAGGGTGGATGGCGAACTGGTGTGTGCCGGTGAGCTGATGTTCTCCCTGGTGGACTGATCCACCGCCGTGAGTCACTCTGCCGCCATGGAACCGCGCAACGGCGAAACCCGCATCCACCCCACGGCCGTGGTGGATCCACGCGCCCGCATTGATCAGGGTGTGGAGATCGGCCCCTATGCGGTGGTGGGGCCGGAGGTGGAGATCGGCGCCGGCAGCCGTATCGGTCCCCATGTGGTGCTCGACGGTCGCGTCACGATGGGGCGCGGCAACCGCATCTTTCCCGGTGCGTGCATCGGTGCCGAACCGCAGGATCTCAAATACAACGGTGCCCCCACCGAGGTGGTGCTGGGCGATGACAACGCCATCCGCGAATGCGTGACGATCAACCGCGCCACCCATGAGGGGGAGCAGACGCGGATCGGCAGCGGCAATCTGCTGATGGCCTACAGCCATCTGGGGCACAACTGCCTGCTGGGTGATCGGATTGTGATCGCCAACGGTGTGGCCGTGGCCGGCCATGTGGTGATCGGCGATCGCGCGGTGATCGGTGGGGTGCTCGGCATTCACCAGTTCGTGCACATCGGCACGATGGCGATGGTGGGTGGCATGAGCCGCATCGATCGCGACGTGCCCCCCTACGCGATCGTGGAGGGTCACCCCGGCCGGCTGCGGGGACTGAATCGCATCGGCATCAAGCGCAGCGGCCTGGCGGAGCTCGATGGCGGCGCCCAGGCGAGGCAGCTGCAGCAGGTGTGGGCGGAGCTCTACCGGGGGGATGTTGTGCTGGCTGAGGCGCTCCGGCTTGTGCGCCGCCTGGAGCTGCTGCCGCCGGCGGAGATCCTGGTGAGCTTCCTGGAAGCCTCTACGGGACCCGGGCGCCGGGGCCCCCTGCCCGCCGGGCGTTCATGAAGCGTCTGCTGATCAGCACCGGTGAGGTGTCCGGTGATCTGCAGGGGGGATTGCTGGTCACGGCCCTGCGGGAGGAGGCCGCTGCCCGCGATCTGCCGCTTGAGATCGTGGCCCTCGGCGGTGACCGCATGCGCCGGGCCGGAGCCACCCTGCTGGCCAACACCACGCCGATGGGGGCGATTGGCCTCTGGGAGGCGCTGCCGCTGATCCTGCCCACCATCAGGGTGCAGCGCCGCCTGAACCGCTGGCTGCGCAGCAGCCCGCCGGATGGGGTGGTGCTGATCGATTACATGGGCGCCAATGTGGGCCTAGGCCTCAAGGTGAAGCGGCGTCTGCCCGGTACGCCGATCCTTTACTACATCGCCCCACAGGAGTGGGCCTTCCGCATCGGCGAAGGCAGCTCCACCCGGCTGATCGGCTTCACCGACAGGATCCTGGCCATCTTCCCGGAGGAGGCGCGTTTCTATGCCTCCCGCGGTGCCCAGGTCACCTGGGTGGGCCATCCCCTGCTCGACACCCTCAGCCAGCTGCCCAGTCGCGAGCAGGCCCGCCGTGAGCTGGGCCTGGCGGAGCAGGAACGGCTGCTGCTGCTGCTGCCCGCTTCCCGCAACCAGGAGCTCCGCTATCTGCTCCCCACCCTGGCGGCGGCAGCGGCCGACCTGCAGCGGCGCTGCCCTGGGCTGCGGGTGATTGTGCCGGCGGGTCAGGCTGGCTTTGAGCCGGTGCTCACGCAGTTGCTGGCCGCCGCCGGGGTGGAGGCCCGGGTGGTGCCCGCCGCCGAGGCCGATCGGCTGCGGCCCCAGCTCTGTGCTGCAGCCGATCTGGCCCTCAACAAATCCGGCACCGTGAATCTGGAGTTGGCGCTGCGGGGGGTGCCCCAGGTGGTGGCCTACCGCGTGAGCCGCCCCACCGCCTGGGTGGCGCGCCACCTGCTGCGCTTCCAGGTGGATCACATCTCCCCGGTGAATCTGGTGCTGGGGGAGCGGCTGGTGCCGGAGCTCCTGCAGGACGAGCTCACCCCCCGAGCGGTGGTCGAGGCAGCGCTGCCGTTGCTGGAATCCAGCGCGGCCCGCGACCGTGTGGCAGACGGCTATCGGCGGCTGCGCGAGGCGCTCGGCGCCCCGGGGGTGACCCGCCGTGCCGCTGCCGCCATCCTCGACGCTCTGCCCGCATGACCCGTCTGTTTGCCTGCCTCCTCAGCCTCACGGTGCTGCTCTGGCCCTTGGCGCCGGCTCAGGCGGCGATTCAGGAGGCCGTGTTCGGCGGTGGCTGTTTCTGGTGCATGGAGCACGATCTGGAGGTGTTGCCGGGGGTGATCGATGTGGTGAGCGGCTACAGCGGTGGCTCTGTACCCCGGCCCAGCTATGAGCAGGTGAGCAGCGGCCGCAGCGGTCATCAGGAGGTGGTGCAGGTGCGGTTCGACACAGCCCGGATCAGCTACCCCACGTTGCTGCGCGCCTACTGGCGCAATGTGGACCCCCTGGATGGTCGCGGCCAGTTCTGTGATCGCGGCAGCTCCTACCGCCCCGTGATCTTCACCGAGGGGGAGACCCAGCAGCAGCAGGCCCAGGCCAGCCTTCAGGCGGCGGCCCGTGAACTGGGCAAGCCCTCCACGGCGATCCAGGTGCAGATCCGCCCCCTCAAGGCCTTCTGGCCGGCGGAGGCCTATCACCAGAACTACGCCGAGCACAACAGCGTCAAATACAACTACTACCGCTGGGCCTGCGGCCGCGATCGCCGCCTCGATGCCGTCTGGGGTAGCCGCGCCCGTCGCAACGGTGCCTGGGTTACCACACCCTGACGGGGAGCGGCCCAGCCCCTGGACTCAATTCCGATGAAAAGCTGAAGCGTTTTTCGGTGGATTTCCTGATTTCTTCAGTGTTGGTCTGTGGTTTCGGCTTTTTTTCTTCCAACAGCGCCTCCTACCTTGTACGGGACGCGATTGCAGGTGGTGTATGTATCTGCTGACGATTCGCGATGGTCTGCTGACCCGCCACATCGGTCCCTACGAGAGCCCCAAGCAGGCCTCGGATGATCTGGATCGTCTGCTGCAGCAGTTCGGCGAGCGGGCCCGCTGGCAGATCCACGCCCTGGAGGCACCGGAACAGGTGCTGAGTGGTCGGGGCTCCCTGGCGGCCGCCTGAATGATTCAGGGCTCCCGCTTCTGCTGGCCCGGGTAACCGCGCAGCAGGCCGCTCTCCACCATCAGCCCCACTCCCGCCACGATCGCGATCAGGCTGAGGATCAGCCACCAGGCCCATGGGCCGCTGACGTGGCCGGCGTCCTGTTGAACCCGGCGGAAGATGGCCTCACCGAACAGGCAGAGGCCCGCCGGCAGCAACAGCACGCCGAGCTGAGCCTTCACGTACCAGCGGATCTTGCGCACGGCCATGGGGGTCGGGCTTCAGCATTGGGCAGCCTGCAGCCTAGGCCTGGCCTCCACGGCGCACCCAGTTCACCAGGGTGCGCACGCCGAAGCCCGTGGCGCCGGCCGGATCGAGGCCCCGGCCCTTGTCGCTCCACACCGTGCCGGCGATGTCGAGGTGGGCCCAGGGAAGCTTCGGGGTCACGAAGTCCTGCAGGAACAGGGCGGCGGTGATCGAGCCGCCGGGGCGCGGGCCGGTGTTCTTCATGTCGGCCAGACCGCTCTTCAGTCCCTCGCGGTAGGAGGCCCGCAGCGGCATACGCCAGAGGTTCTCACCCCCCTGCTCAGCGGCGTTGAGGAGAGCCTGGGCCAGGCCGTCGCTGGGGGACCACAGCCCGGCGATCTCCTCACCCAGGGCGATCACGCAGGCACCGGTGAGCGTGGCCAGATCCACCACCGCATCGGGTTCCAGCTTGCAGGCATACACCAGGGCATCGGCGAGGGTGAGCCGCCCCTCGGCATCGGTGTTGTTGATCTCGATCGTTTTGCCGTTCGAGGCCGTCACGATGGCGCCGGGATGGATGGCCCCGCCGCTGATCATGTTTTCGCAGGCGGCCACGATCATGTGCACCTCCACGCCGGCGGGTTTCAGCTCAGCGATGGCACGCATGGCCCCCAGCACCGCCGCGCTGCCGCCCATGTCGTACTTCATCATCTCGATCTGGGAGCCGGCGGTTTTGAGGTTGTAGCCGCCGGAATCGAAGGTGAGGCCCTTGCCCACCAGCACCAGGCGCCGGGTCGCCGGTGCGGCCGGCCGGTAGGTGAGGTGGATGAACTTGGGCGGCAGGTCGGAGCCCTGGGCCACCGCCAGGTAGGAGCCCATGCCGAGGGCCTCGCAGTCGATCCGCTCGAGCACCTTCAGCTCCAGGCCGAACTCGCGGCTGATGCTGGCGGCGGTGTCGGCCAAGGCCTGCGGGGTCACCACGTTGGGCGGGGCGGCCACCAGTTCGCGGGCCAGCTCCACGCCGCTGCAGATCGCCGGTGCGGCCGCGATCGCCGTGCCGGCCTCGGCCTCGGCGGTGGTGGGCAGGCCGAGCAACGTCACGCTGGTCAGGCTGGGGGCGGGATCGGCCTCCCCCTTAAAGCGCTGGTCGGCGTAAAGGCTCAGGCGGGCCGCTTCGGCGGCCGCGGCCGTGGCGGCTGCCGGTTCGAGACCCTCCAGGGGCAGGGACAGCCCGAGGTTGGCGGCGCCGGCGGCCGCGGCCGCCTTGCAGGCCGCGGCGGTGACCGCTCGCACCTGCTCACCGCTGAAGCCGGCCGGTTCGCCCAGGCCCAGCAGCAGCAGGGTGGCGGGGGTTTCCCCCAGCCGCTCCAGGTTCAGGCATTCGCCGGGTTTGCCCTTGAAGCGGCGCTGCTCCAGCCTGGCCAGCAGGGCCTCACCGAAGCACGCGGCCAGGGCCCTGCGGCCGGCAGCACCGGCCTCGCCGGCGAACAGGCCCACCGCCAGGGCATCGCCGTCCCAGCTGACGGGGCTGGCGGTGCTGCAGCGGAACACGGGGGCCATCGGGACAGGGCAGGTGGGCGCGATGGTAAGGCGATCAGCCCGGGTCGGCGGTGAACGGCGTGGCCCAGCGGCCGCGGGTCTCCTTGTTGAACGGCGGCAGCCAGTGGCGGATCAGGGCCTGCTCCAGGGCGCGCCTGGCCTTGAGCTCGGCCGGGGCATCACGCCAGAAGCGGATGCTCAGGCCGCTGCCCAGCTGGGCCTGCTGCAGGGCTTCGCCGTAGGCCGCCAGGTAGCCCTTGCAGTCGTGCTCGCCCTTCCAGCGGCGCTCCGCCTGGGCGGTCTCGCCCACATAGAGCAGCAGGGGAGCCTCGAGATGGGGGGGGCGGTCGAGCACGAAATACAGCGCGGCCTCGCCGGGCCCGCCCTCGGGCCAGCGCCAGAACTGCAGATGGCGCGCCGCCAGGGCCAGGGGGTCGAGGCGCTGCACCGTGGCCGCCGGCCCCAGGGCCATGCCGTTGAACAGATCGATCTGGCCGGCGCTCAGGGCTGCCCCGCGGGCCACTGCTTCGAAGCGGGGCGCCTGGAAGGCCGCCAGCCGCTCCTGCCAGTCGCGCAGCTGGCGGGCCAGCAGGGGCAGGGCGTCCGGTGCCTGGGCGCCGGCTCCACCGCCTGCACCCCCGCCCGGGAGGTCGGCGAACAGATCGCCCTGTCGAGGGGTGCCACCGGCCGCCATCACCTCAGGCCGGCCGCGGCAGATCCGGCCCCGCCGGGCCCTGGCCGAAGCGCACCTTGCCGATCAGCTCTTCCACCAGGGCCGGCGGCAGCTGCAGGCGTTCCTGAAGGTCCGCCAGGTCCTGGAACGGTCCCCGCTGCCGCTCCCGCAGCAGTCGCTGGCGCCGCCCCTCATCGAGCTGGGGCAGCTGCCGCTGCAGCTCGCCGGCGGCGGCGCGGTTGAGGTCCACCAGCGGTGGCCGGGGGGCCAGCGGCGCCCCCTCGCTGTACCAACGAAACAGCAGCAGCGGCTGCCACGACTCCACCAGAGCCGCGGGCAGCTCCAACAGGCGTCGCAGATCGTCCGGGCCACTGAGCTGCACGCCCCCGCGTTGCAGCCGCAGCAGCAGATCCACCTGGGGGGCGGTGATGCCCGGCAGGCGGCACCAGTCGGTGGCGGTGGCACGGTTCACATCCAGCCGCCACCCCAGGGCGGCGGCATGGCGCACGTCCGCGGGGCTCTGCAGGCGCAGGCCGGGGTTCTGGCGCAGCTTGAGCTCGAGCAGGTCCCGCTCCAGCCGGTCGCTCTCCGGCTCTGCCGGTTGCAGGGGCTCTGCCGGTGGCACGGGCTCGGCCGTGCCGGCGTTGCGGGTTGGCGGCGCAGCATCGGCTGGAGCCCGGGGCGGCAACTGCCCGGTGGCCTCCAGCAGGCTGCGGGCGAGGGGGTCCAACCAATGGCCGCGGGCCATGGCTTCTGCGGAGGCGCGGCGAAACGTGCTTGACCCTAACCAGGGTCGGGCCAGTCCACCAGATCCATGCGGATGGCGAGCAGCACCGCCTGCAGGCGGTTGCGGGCCTGCAGTTTCTCGCCGATGTGCTGCACATGGCTCTTGACCGTCTCGCTGCTGAGGAACAGCTCCCGCGCGATCTCCTGGTTGTTGAGGCTCCGGGTCATCAGGGTCAGAACCTCCAGTTCTCGGCCCGTCAGCGGGGTGAGCGGCCGCCCATCCAGCCCCGGCAGGCTGTGGAGGAACGACCGGTGCAGCTCCCGGTCGATGTAACTCGCGCCCCGATCGATGCAGCGGAGGGCCTGCAGCATGTTGCCCAGGCCGATGTTGGCCTCCAGACAGAGGCCATCGCAGCCCGCCGCCAGGGCGGTGTGGATCAGCATCGTCCGCCGCGGCTGGGTCACGATCAGCAACGTGCGCGGACTGGGGTGGAGCTGTTTTGCCGCCTCCACCAGCTGGCCGCCGTTCCCTTCGTCGAGCCGGTCGGTGCAGACCAGCAGATCGGCCCGATGCCTCTGCAGCGCCTCCAGCGCCTCCGCTTGCGTGGTGGTGGCCCCCACCACCTGTTTGCCCGGTCGGATGACGCACATGAACAGGCCCAGCGCCATGGGGCTGCCCATGGCTGCCACCAGCTGCGTTCCGCTCAGCAGCGCGTTGCCCAGGCCGATGTTCTCCCGCATCGGGTCGATCCGCTGGCTGAAGTCCATGGGCTGATGGCACGGCTGGAAGGCCTGCTGCAGTGGCCTTGTTTCCACTGTGTGGGCCGCCGCCGATTTCGGCAGCACCACGGCCCCGATACGTGGATCCGCACCCCACGGACCCGCCGGAGCGCAGCACAATCAAGCCCAGTGCCAGCCCCACCGTCAGCGCCCATGGCGTTCTTCGACTCCGAGATCGTTCAGGAGGACGCCAAGCGTCTGTTCGGCGACTACCAGCAGCTGATGCAGCTCGGCGGCGATTACGGCAAGTTCGACCGGGAGGGCAAGAAGCTGTTCATCGAGCGGATGGAGGAGCTGATGGACCGCTACCGCGTGTTCATGAAGCGCTTTGAGCTCTCCGATGACTTCCAGGCCCGGCTCACCGTGGAGCAGCTGCGCACGCAGCTCAGTCAGTTCGGTCTCACCCCCGACCAGATGTTCGAACAGATGCAGCGCACCCTGGATCGCATGAAGGCCGAGCTCGGCCAGCAGGCCTGAGGCCCGCCGGCCCGCCGCCTGCCACTGCCTACGATCCGGGGCCAGACAACTGCGCCGCGAGGCGATCCGGAGGGAGATGGCCAGGGGCGCATGGGGACTGCCGCAGGCGCTGGAGCGCGGCGTGGCCGATCTGTTTCCCGCCGGCGCCGCCGAGGGGGCCGGCCAGGATCCCGATCAGCAGCTGGCTGCCCGGCTGGCGGAGGCGGAGAGCGCCGGCCGGCCTCTGCGGGTGAAGCTCGGCATCGACCCCACCGGCTCCGATATCCACCTAGGCCACTCGATCCTGTTCCGCAAGTTGCGGGCCTTCCAGGATGCCGGCCACACGGCCGTGCTGATCATCGGCGACTTCACGGCCCGCATCGGTGACCCCACCGGCAAAAGCGCCACCCGCGTGCAGCTGAGTGCTGAAGCGGTGGAGGCCAATGCCGCCACCTACCTGCAGCAGCTGGGCCAGGGCCAGGATCCCGCCCGCGCCCTGCTCGACTTCGAGACCCCCGGCCGCCTGGAGGTGCGCCGCAACAGCGAATGGCTGGCGGGCCTGGATCTGCCGCAGGTGATCGAGCTGCTGGGCATCTCCACCGTGGGCCAGATGCTGGCCAAGGAAGATTTCGCCAACCGCTACGGATCGGGCACGCCGATCTCCCTGCACGAATTTCTCTATCCGCTGCTGCAGGGCTACGACTCGGTGGCGATCCAGGCGGATCTGGAGCTGGGCGGCACCGATCAGAAGTTCAACGTGGCCATGGGCCGCGATTTGCAGCGCCACTTCGGCCAGCGGCCCCAGTTCGGGATGCTGCTGCCGATCCTGCCCGGCCTCGACGGCGTGCAGAAGATGAGCAAAAGCCTCGCGAACACCGTGGGCCTCAGCGAAGACCCGCTCTCGATGTACTCCAAGCTCGAGAAGGTGCCCGATGCGGTGGTGGAGGAGTACCTCACCCTGCTCACCGATCTGGAGCTGGCGGCTCTGCCCGTCAATCCGCGCGAGCGCCAGAAGGCCATGGCCCTGGAGGTGACGCGCCAGCGCCATGGAACCGAAGCCGCCGCCCAGGCCCAAGCCGATGCGGCCACGCTGGTGGGTGGTGCCGCCGGCCGCGGCGCCGCCGATGCCGAGGTGCCTGAGGCCTCCCTGGCGTCCGTGAACTTCCCGGCCAAGGCCTTCTACCTGCTCAGTGCCGTGGGGATCTGCGCCAGCAGCAGCGAAGCGCGGCGCCAGATCCAGGGTGGCGGGGTGAAGCTCGATGGCCAGAAACTGGCCGATCCCAACCAGGAGTTCGCCGATGCGGCCGCCCTGCAGGGCAAGGTGCTGCAGCTGGGCAAGAAGACCTTCCGGCGCTTGGTGGCGGGTTAAACCGCGCTCACCAGGCCGGATTGGATGTCAAAGAAGGCCGGCTGGATCTTGACCTTGCCGCTGGCCTGGGCTGCGCGTCACCAGCTGCCCGGCGGCATAGCGGGGGTTCCCTTTGGTCGCCTGGGTGAGGTCGTCATTGGGTTGTAGCGAGGCGCCGATCGGCTCCCCCAGGTCCTGCAGCAGTGGCGTCAGCCGCTCGGATCCCATGGCGGCGGCGACCGCGTTGCAGCGGCTGTGGCCCATGACCACGATCAGCGGCACTTCGAGGGCGGCCACGGCATATTCCAGGTTGGCGATTCCACCGTTGAAGGCGCTGTTTCCAGCGACCTGCACCTGGACGCGCTCGCCTGAACCGACGCCAAACAGCCACTCCGGCGCCACCCGGGCATCGGCGCCGCTGAGCAGGGCCACCCAGGGTCCCTGGCCTTGGGCCAAGGCCTGGGGATTGCTGGCTTGCATGCTGCGTTGCTAGGCCTTGTTGAAGCATCCACGCAAGGAAATCGGCACGAGGGTTGCAGACTTCCAGCTCTTGGTGCAGCGGTTTGGCCCCCTTGCCCATGGTCTTGCCGATGGTGGTGCTGCCTGCGGCGACCATGCCTAGGGCCCGTAGGGCATGGCGACGGCTGAGGCTCATCAGCGCGAAGGCGGATGTCTACGGCCTATCCAGCATGGGCGCACACGGTTTGCTTTGAATGTTCTCTGTGACCTAGAATCTCTATAGCCTAGAGATTGGATAGCACTGCCAGGTCTTCCGCATCCAGTGGCGTCGGGATGGCGTGGTCCAGTAGGTCGGCGAAGCCATCATCGCGGCTCAGCACAGTGAGCATATAAAGCCTGCCGGGGCCTGGATTCTCCAAATCGTGGACCGCATCACCCGGGACGTGGAGAAAGTCCCCGCCACGGGCGGTGATGGAGCGATCATCTACGTGAAAGATGACGCTGCCCCGCAGGACGAAGTACAACTCGGCGCTGTGGTGATGGTGGTGGGGCGGCACGATGTTGCAGGGTTCGTGGATTTCAATGAACACCGTGCAGCCCCCATCCTCCGGGTGGTTCAGCAGGGCCAGGCGGCAGTGGTCGTGGCTGCTGAGTCGGAATCCGCGGAGCGCCTCGGGATGCAGGATCTGCGGCAGCATCGAAGAGGCACCCAGTGGGCAGCTCCATTGTCCGGAGGCGTCGCGGAGGCGATCACCAGCCTTCATAGCCTGAGATGTCTTGGAGCGCCCGCGGCCACGTGAAGAGTTCAACCGCCGATCAGATCATCGTGGCCCTCGATGGCATGGTGCCCGAGCAGGCCCTGGCTTTTGCCGCGGCGGTGCCGCAGCTGCGCTGGGTGAAGGTGGGGCTGGAGCTGTTCGTGGCTGGTGGCCCGGATGTGGTGCGTCGGCTGCGCGACCAGGGCAAGCGGGTGTTCCTCGACCTCAAGTTCCACGACATCCCGGCCACCATGGCCGGGGCCTGCCGCAGTGCTGCGCGGCTTGGGGCGGAACTGATCACGGTGCACGCCTGCGCCGGCACCGAAGCCCTGCGGGCCGCCCAGGCCGCGGCCCTGGAATCGGCCGCCGCCGCCGGGCTTCCGCAGCCCACCCTGCTGGCGGTGACCGTGCTCACCAGCTGGGAGGCCGCCCGTTTTGCCGCGGAGCTGGCGATCGCTGAGCCCGTGGCGGCCTACGTGCCCCGGCTGGCGGACCTGGCGGCGGCGGCCGGCATCGGCGGCTGCGTCTGCTCGCCGCTGGAGGTGGCCGCGCTCCGGGATGCGCACCCGGTCCCCTTCGCCCTGGTGACCCCCGGCATCCGCCCCGCCGGGGCTGCCCTGGGGGATCAGCAGCGGGTGATGACGCCAGCAGAGGCGATCGCCGCCGGCGCCAGCCAGCTGGTGATCGGTCGACCGATCACTGCCGCCGCCGATCCGGCTGCCGCCTTCGCGGCCTGCTGTGCGGAGCTGGCTGGGTCCGCGGTCTGAGGCGCACCTCAGGCCGCCACGGTGCCCTGCGGCACCAGCTGCGCGTAGAGCCGCTCCAGCTGATCGATGTTGCGCTCGAGTGTGTAGCGCTCCAAGGCGCGCTGGCGGGCGCGGCGGCCCAGCTCGGCGCTGAGCACCGGCTGGTCGCGCAGCACCGGCAGCAGGGTGCGCAGCTGGGTGGTGACGCCCTGGGTGCTGATCACGATGCCGGCACCACCCGCCAGCACTTCACCGTCGGCGCCGGCGTCGGTGGCCACACAGGCGGTGCCGCTGGCCATCGCCTCCAGCAGGGCCAGGCTCAGCCCCTCCACCAAGGAGGGCAGCAGGAACACTTCCGCGAGCTGCAGCAGGGCCAGACGCCGCTTCGGGTCGGCCTCGTAGCCCCACCAGTGCACGCCGATCTCGGCGCCGTAGGTCTGCATCAGCGAGGTGCGCACCGGGCCGTCGCCCACCACCACCAGCGTGCAGCCAGCCGGCTGCACCAGCCGCCAGGCCCGCAGCAGGGCCTCCACGTTCTTTTCGGTGGAGATGCGCCCCATGTAGAGAAACACCCGCTGGCTGCGGAAGCGCTGGCGCAACGCCTGCAGCTCGTCCGATTCCGCCTCCGCCGCGGCGGGCGCCCAGCGTTCGGGATCCACCCCATTGGGAATCACAGCCAGTCGCGTCTCCGGGACCCCCAGCCGCGCCAGCAGGTCGGCCTGCAGTTCTGAGAACACCACCACCCGGTCGTAGCGGGCCAGGGAGGGGGCGTAGAGCTGGTACGTGAGCTGCTGGGTGCCGGCGCTGAGGTTGCGCAAGCCCGCATCGAAGGCCGGGTGGAAGGTGGCCACCAGCGGCAGTCCCAGCTGCTGGCAGAGGTCCGGCAG
>JBEGQE010000023.1:0-8391 GCA_041181145.1 Cyanobacteriota bacterium | reverse complement strand
TGCGCAGCATGTCCTGCAGGGAGCAGCTCACGAAGAAGTGCTGCTGCTTGAGGCGCAGGCGGCGGCCCTCGTCGGTGCCGTCGTTGGGATAGAGCACCTTGGAGAGGGTCTCGCTGCCCACCTTCTCCTCCACGGCGCCGTAGTAGTCGCCGATGTTGAAGGCGTAGAAGTCGAAGCTCTCGCTGGCGTCGGCGCGCCACAGGCGCAGGCGGTCGCAGGTGTTGACGCGATAGCCGAGCACCGGCACGTCGTGGGGCACGCCGATGGCGTGCTCCTGGGGAATCCAGCGCACGCGGTAGTTGCCCTTGTCGTCGCGGTAGCTCTCGGTGCGGCCGCCGAAGCCCACGAAGCAGGCCTGATCCGGCTGGGGGATCTCCCAGGGCCAGCCGCCCTTGAGCCATTTATCCGTGATCTCCACCTGCCAGCCGTCGCGGATCAGCTGGTCGAAGATGCCGAACTCGTAGCGGATGCCGTAGCCGGTGGCCGGGATCTGCAGGCTGGCCAGCGATTCCATGAAGCAGGCCGCCAGGCGGCCCAGGCCGCCGTTGCCCAGGCCCGGCTCCTCCTCCACCTCGAGGATCTCCTCGAGGCTGTCGATGCCAAAGCGCTGCAGGGCCTCGGTGGCCGCCTCCTGGATGCCGAGCATCAGCAGGTTGTTGCTGAGCTGCGGGCCGATCAGGAATTCGGCCGAGAGGTAGGCCACCACGCGGGTGGGGGTGGCGCGGATCGCCTCGATGCCGGCCAGGTAGCGCGTCATCAGCCGGTCGCGCACCGCATGGCTCAGGGCCAGGTAGAGGTCGTGGCGGCTGGCGGTGGGGGCGAGTTTGCCGAGTGTGTAGAAGAGGTGTTCGGCCATGCCGTCGAACACGTCATCGGCGCTGAGGCCGCTGCGGTCCGGGTCGGCGTAGCAGCCGGGGGTGGGCAGCTGCAGCTGGCGGGGGCTGTGTTCTTTCATCGGCCGGGCTCCTGGCTGCTGGCGGCGTCGCCGATCCTGCCCCAGTGCCACTGGGTCACGTCCGGCGCATCCATGCCGTGTTCATGGGCGTAGGAGCGATGGCTGAGGATCGCCTCCTTCATCTGCTCCTTCACATGGGCGGCGCGTGACCCTAACCCCGGAACGCGGTCGATCACATCGATCACCAGGTTGAAGCGGTCGATCTGGTTGTTCATCGCGAGCTCCAGGGGGGTGTTGATGTTGCCCTTCTCCTTGTATCCGCGCACATGGAAGTTGGCGTGGTTGCTGCGGCGGTAGGTGAGGCGGTGGATCAGCCACGGGTAGCCGTGGAAGTTGAAGATCACCGGCCGGTCGGTGGTGAACAGGCTCTCGAAGTCGCGATCGCTCAGGCCGTGCGGGTGCTCGCTGGGCTGGGTGAGGGCGAACAGCTTCACCACGTTGAGCACGCGGATCTTCAGGGCGGGGATCTCGCGGCGCAGGATCTCCACCGCCGCCAGGGTCTCCTTGGTGGGGATGTCACCGGCGCAGGCCATCACCACATCGGGATCGTCGCCCTGGCCGTTGCGGTGGTCGTTGCTGGCCCAGCTCCACAGGCCGATGCCCTTGGCCACATGGCTGCGTGCCTGCTCGAGCGTGAGGTATTGGAGGTGCTTCTGTTTGTCGCTCACGATGATGTTGCACACGTTGGGCTCCACCAGCGCCTCCTCCGCCACCGCCAGCAGGCTGTTGGCATCGGCCGGCAGGTACACGCGCACCACGTCGCCGCTCTTGTTGCCCGCCAGGTCGATGAAGCCCGGGTCCTGGTGGGTGAAGCCGTTGTGGTCCTGCCGCCACACGGTGCTGGAGATCAGGCAGGTCCAGGGGCCGATCGGCGCCCGCCAGGGGGCGTGGTGGATGCAGCTCTCCAGCCACTTGGCGTGCTGGTTGAACATCGAGGCGATCACGTGGGCGAAGGCCTCGTAGGTGTGGAACAGGCCGTAGCGCCCGGTGAGCAGATAGCCCTCGAGCATCCCCACCAGGGTGTGCTCGCTGAGCATCTCCACCACCCGGCCCTCGCGGGCCAGTTCGCCGCCGTCGGCGTCCTCCGGCAGCAGCTCCTCCATCCACACCTTCTTGCTGCGCGCGTAGATCGCCTGCAGCCGGTTCGAGGCCGTTTCATCGGGGCCGAACACCCGCAGGTTGTTCGGGTTGCGGTCGATCGCATCGCGCAACAGCTCGCCCAGGGGGGCGGTGTTCTCATGCTCCAGCTGGCCCGGGGCCGGCACTGCCACGGCGTAGGCGCTGCTCGGGGGCAGGCTGAGGCTGCGCCGCAGCAGGCCGCCGTTGGCATGGGGGTTGGAGCCCATGCGCCGCTCGCCCTTGGGGGAGAGGGCCTGCAGCTCCGGCCGCAGGCGGCCGCTGGCGTCGAACAGCTCCTCGGGCCGGTAGCTGCGCAGCCAGGCCTCCAGCTGGGCCAGCTGGGCCGGGTCGCCCTTGGGGTTGGGCAGCGGCACCTGGTGGGCGCGCCAGAAGCCCTCGATGCGGTGGCCGTTGAGCTCGACTGGGCCGGTCCAGCCCTTGGGGGAGCGCAGCACGATCATCGGCCAGATCGGCCGCTCGGCCTCGGCGGCGGCATCGTTGCCGCGGCTGCGGGCCTCGGCGCGGATTTGCTGGATGCGGGCGATGGCCTGGTCCATCGCCGCGGCCATGGCGCTGTGCATGGCCATCGGTTCGTGGCCCTCCACGAACAGCGGCTCCCAGCCGTAGCCCCGCAGCAGGCTGGCCAGCTCGTGGTGCGGGATGCGCGAGAGCAGGGTGGGGTTGGCGATCTTGTAGCCGTTGAGGTGCAGCACCGGCAGCACGGCGCCGTCGCTCACCGGGTTGAGGAACTTGTTGATGTGCCAGCTGGTGGCCAGCGGGCCGGTTTCGGCTTCGCCATCGCCCACGCAGGCCAGGGCGATCAGTTCGGGGTTGTCGAACACGGCGCCGCAGGCGTGCGAGAGCACGTAGCCCAGCTCGCCGCCCTCGTGGATCGAACCGGGGGTTTCCGGCGTGCAGTGGCTGCCGATGTGGCCCGGGAACGAGAACTGCTTGAAGAAGCGCCGCAGCCCCGCCGCATCCGGCGACTTATCGGGATAGATCTCCGAATAGGTGCCGTCGAGGTAGGTGGGACCCAGCACCCCCGGGGCGCCGTGGCCTGGCCCCGAGAGGTAGATCATGTTGAGGTCGTGGGCGCGGATCACCCGGTTGGCGTGGGCCCAGAGGAAGGCCTGGCCCGGACTCGACCCCCAGTGCCCCAGCAGGCGGTTCTTGAGGTGCTCCGGCCGCAGCGGCTCGCGCAGCAGCGGGTTGTCCTGCAGGTAGATCATGCCCACCGCCAGATAGTTGGCGGCGCGCCACCAGGCATCCAGCCGTTCCAGCTCGTGCAGGGCGCTGGCGGCGTGGCCGTGGTCGTGGTTGGCGAGGGCCGGGCTGAGGGTCATGGCTGAACCGCGTCGGCGCTGGGATCTGGGCGGAACGTAGCCGTGGTCACAGGCGATGGCGCCCCGGGGGCAGACTCTCGTTCTCAATTGCCCACTCCCCGATGCCCGAGATCGGTGCTCACCAGCTGGAGGTGGCCGAAACCCTGATCGGTGTGGGCCGCTTCCTGGTGATCTTCGTGGCGGCCCGCCTGCTGGCCGAACTGCTGGTGCGGCTGCAGCTGCCCACGATCCTCGGCGAGCTGATCGCCGGCGTGATCATCGGCGCCTCGGGCCTGCATCTGATCGTGCCGCCGGACACCCAGGCCGCCGTGAGCAACGGCCTGCTCGAGCTGGTGGGATCGCTGGCGGATGTGCCCTCGGAGGTGGTGGCGCAGCTCTACGCCGAGAGCTTCCCGAGCCTGGAAACGGTGGCCGGCCTCGGCCTGTTCGCCCTGCTGTTCCTCACCGGCCTCGAAAGTGATCTCGATGAACTGGTGGCGGTGGGGGCGCAGGCCACCACGGTGGCCGTGGCCGGCGTGGCCCTGCCCTTCGCCCTGGGCACCGCGGGCCTGATGGCCCTGTTCCACGTGGAGGTGATCCCGGCGGTGTTCGCCGGCGCCTCGATGACCGCCACCAGCATCGGCATCACCGCCAGCGTGTTCGGCGAGCTGAAGATGCTGCGCTCGCGCGAGGGCCAGATCGTGATCGGCGCCGCCGTGCTCGACGACATCCTCGGCATCGTGATCCTGGCGGTGGTGGTGAGCCTGGCGGGCGGCGGCAGCCTGGCGATCGGCCCGATCCTCAAGCTGGTGGCGGCGGCGGTGGTGTTCGTGCTGGCGGCCATCGGCCTCAGCCGCACGGCGGCACCGGGTTTCGACTGGCTGATCGATCGCCTCAGGGCCCCCGGCGATGTGGCCGTGGCCTCGTTCGTGGTGCTCACGCTCTGCTGCTTCGCCGCCACCGCCATCGGCCTGGAGGCGGCCCTGGGGGCGTTCGCGGCCGGCCTGATCCTCAGCAAGTCGAACCACAGCCACGCGATCGAGGCGGCGGTGAAACCGGTGGTGGCCCTGTTCGCCACGATTTTCTTCGTGCTGATCGGCACCGGCATGGACCTCTCGGTGCTGAACCCGCTCGATCCGGCCAACCGCCCCGGCCTGGTGGTGGCCGGCTTCCTGCTGCTGGTGGCGGTGGCCGGCAAGGTGGCCGCCGGCTGGAGCTTCCTCTCCAGGCAGCCCACCGACCGGCTGGTGGTGGGGCTGGGGATGATGCCGCGCGGTGAGGTGGGATTGATCTTCCTGGGGCTCGGCACCCAGGCGCACCTGCTCAGCCCGGCGCTGGAGGCGGCGATCCTGCTGATGGTGATCGGCACCACCTTCCTGGCGCCGGTGCTGCTCAGACTGGTGATCGGTGGCAACAGCGATGGACCCGACCGTGACCCCCTCGCCGAAATCCCAACCTGAGGGCCCGCGGCGCCCGGGCCCCTTCAGCGGCTGGGGGTTCAGCTGGGCCGGCTGGCTCGACAACCGCCACGGCGAATGGTGGCTGCTGGCCCAGCTGGGCCTGATCGCCGCCCACCTGCTGCCCCCCTGGCCGCTCCCCGGCAGCTGGGGCTATGCCTGGCCCCTGCCGATCGCCCTGGCCGGTGCCGTGCTGTTCCTGCTGGGTCTGCTGCTGGCGGCCCTGGCCTTCCGGCGCCTGGGGGCCAGCCTCACGCCGCTGCCCGATCCCAAACCGGGCGCCGCCCTGGTGACCAGCGGCGCCTACGGCCGCTGCCGCCACCCGCTCTACCAGGCGATCCTGCTCTGCTCCCTGGGGGTGACCCTGGCCCTGGGCAGCCTGCTGCACCTGGGGCTGCTGCTGGCCCTCTGTGCCGTGCTCGGCGGCAAGGCGCGGCGCGAGGAACGGCAGCTGCTGGCCGTGCATCCCGATTACGCCGCCTACCGCGCCGCCACGCCGGCGATCGTGCCGCGCCTGCCCTGGCTGGACTGGCGGGCCTGAGCCGCGAGAGGGGCTTGTCGCTCAGTCGCGGTTGGCGGCCAGGCCCCAGAACAGGCCGTAGAGGGCCGCCATCAGCCCGAGGCTCGTGCCCCAGCCGGGGCCGAGGGCCCAGCCAAGGCCGAGGTTCACCACCACGCCCACGCCGCCGGCCAGCAGCAGGCTGGCGCTGATCAGCAGCGTCTGCTGCAGGCCCTCGGCCAGTTCGCCTGCGGCCAGCACCTCCTCCAGCCGGCCCAGGGGCACGCTCAGGGGTAGGTAGAGGGCCAGGGCCCACAGGGCCGATCCCGGCAGCAGCAGGGTCCAGCTTTCAGGGATCCAGTCGGGCACGGAGTGGGCAGCGACTGGGCTGCAGGCGGAGGGATCTCCCTAGCATCGCCCTCCCTGCGCGCTCCGCCGCTGACTTCCCCCATGGCCCCCACGGATGCGCCGCAGCCGGGCTGGACCTACCTCGGCCACCCGATCCACAGCCTGCGCCGCGGCCCCGAGGGCTCCGCTGCCACGGCGGCTGGATCCGCGCCGGAGCAGGCGCCGGCGATCCTGCTGGTGCATGGCTTCGGGGCCTCCACCGACCACTGGCGGTTCAACATCCCGGTGCTGGCCCAGAGCCACGAGGTGCATGCCCTCGATCTGCTGGGCTTCGGCCGCAGCGCCAAACCGGCCGGCCCCAGCTATGGCGGCGCCCTCTGGCGCGATCAGCTGGTGGCCTATGTGCGTGAGCGCATCGGTCGGCCCACGGTGCTGGTGGGCAACTCCCTCGGGGGCTACGCGGCCCTGGCGGCCGGTGCGGCCCTGGGGGATCACGCCGCCGGGGTGGTGTTGCTCAATGCCGCGGGGCCCTTCTCCGATGAGCAGGGGGAGCCGCAGGGCTGGGGCGCGATCACCCGCCGCACGATCGGCAGCGCCCTGCTCAAGAGCCCGGTGCTGCAGCGGCTGCTGTTCGAGAACCTGCGCCGGCCGGCCACGGTGCGCCGCACGCTCAATCAGGTGTACATCGATCGCACCAACGTGGATGAGGAGCTGGTGGCCTCGATCCTGCGCCCATCCCGCGATCCCGGGGCCTTCGGGGTGTTCCGCACCGTGTTCGACATCCCCCGCGGCCAGCCCCTCGATGAGCTGTTCGCCCAGTTGCAGGCGCCGCTGCTGCTGCTCTGGGGCATCCGCGACCCCTGGATCAATGCCGCCGGCCGCCGTGGCGCCTTCCAGCGCCATGCCCCGGCCCGCACCAGCGAGGTGGTGCTGGAGGCCGGCCACTGTCCCCACGATGAGGTGCCGGATCAGGTGAACCGGGCCCTGCTCGACTGGCTCGCTGCGCTGGCCTAGGGCTGGGGGGCCACCCCCGGCAGGCGCCCGCGGGCCAGCTGCTGCAGGGGATCGAATTCGCGCTTGATCGCCTCGATCAGTGGCCGGCCGGGGGCATCCCCCCAGGCGGCCACGGCGGCAGCTGTGCCCGGCGGCTGCTGCAGCACGGTGAGGAAGCCCCCGAGGGCTTCGCAGCGCCGGCGCAGCTCCTGAACGCGGTGGCTCGGCAGGTCCGCCGCCGCCGCCCAGCCCATCCCCAGGCCGGCGCCGGCCGCCAGCGTGAGCTGCAGGCCGCGCAGGGCCGGATCGGCCAGCAGCGCCGGCGCCTGCGCCGGCAGCACCCCCAGCTGCAGCAGCCAGGCCGGCTCCGGCCCGGCCTCCGCGCCACGGCCACGGGCTTCCAGCGCCGCCAGGGCCTCGCGATCCAGCTCCTGCGCCGTCAGGCCGGCGGCTTCAGCCTCGCTGCGGTGCTGGCTGAGCTGCTCGCGGATCGCCTCGGCGCTCACGCTCACCAGGCTGATCAGCAGGGCCGGTTCGGCTGTGCCGGCGCTGTGGCACCAGTCGAGCCGCTGCGGCATCAGCGGCGCCGTGAGGCAGCGGCGGCGCAGCCCCTCCAGGGCCGGCAGCGCCCCCTGCAGCAGCAGCCCAGCCCGCTGCGGCGGCAGGGGGAACGTGCGCAGGGTGAGTTCGGTGATCAGGCCGAGGCTGCCCCAGCTGCCCGTGAACAGGCGCATCAGGTCGTAGCCGGCCACGTTCTTCACCACCTTGCCGCCGGCGCGGGCGGCGGTGCCGTCGGCCCGCAGCAGGCTGAGGCCGATCAGCTGGTCGCGAACGCCGAGGTAGCGCTGGCGCAGGCCGCCGGCCAGGCCGCGGGCCACCAGGCCGCCCACGCTGCCGCCGGCTTCACCGGCCGGGCCGCTGCCCCAGGGCCAGTCCACCGCCAGCCATTGCTGGTGGCGTGCCAGCTCCGCCTGCAGCTGCTGCAGCGGCATGCCGGCCTGCACGGTGACGGTGAAATCCCCCACACAGTGCTCCATCAGCCGATCGAGCCGGGCGGTGCTCACCTGCAGCGGCTCCTCCTCGCCGGGCCCGGGCTGCACCGGCGGCCCCCAGTGCAGGCGGCTGCCCAGGCCGGCGGGAAGCCAGGGGGCGGCCTGCCGGTGCAGTTGCCGCACCAGCTCCTGCAGCTCGCTGGGCTCAGGACGGATCACGGCACGATGGTGCCATGGCAGAGCGGCTGAAGGTCGTCGTGCTCGACGACGACCCCACTGGATCCCAGACCGTGCACAGCGCCCCGCTGCTGCTGCGCTGGGATGGGGAGGCGCTGGCGGCGGGCCTGGCCCACCCCTCAGCGCTGCTGTTCGTGCTGGCCAACACCCGTGCCCTGGCGCCGGAAGCGGCCGCGGCGCGCGTGGCGGAAATCTGCCGCGCCCTGCGGCCGGCCCTGGCCGAGGCGCTGGCGGCGGGCCAGTTCGACCGCTGGCTGATCGTGTGCCGCGGTGATTCCACCCTGCGCGGCCACTTCCCGCTGGAGGTGGATCAGGTGGCCGCTGCGCTCGGCCCGTTCGATGCCACCTTCCTGGTGCCGGCCTTTCTGCCCGGTGGCCGCACCACCGTGGATGGGGTGCATCTGCTGCACGGCGCCCCCGTGCACACCACCCCCTTTGCGGCCGACCGCCTGTTCGGCTTCCGCAGCAG
>JBEGQE010000022.1:0-10102 GCA_041181145.1 Cyanobacteriota bacterium | reverse complement strand
TGGCCGTGAAGTGCTGGTTGAGCACCGGGCAATCGCGGTTGGCCAGGAGTTGGCGGCAGCCGTTGGCAAACCGCTGCAGCGTGGCGATCAGGGCCTCAAGGTTGGGGTAGTGATCGGTGTGATCCAGCTCGAGATTGGTGATCACCCCCAGCCAGGCCGGGAACTTCACCAACGAGCCATCCGATTCATCCGCCTCCGCCACCAGTAACGCGCCATCGCCATTGCGGCCGTTGCTGGCGAAGGCGGGCACGATGCCGCCGATCACGGCGGTGGGGTCGTGGTCGGTGGCGTGCAGAAGGCTGGCCACCAGGGTGCTGGTGGTGGTCTTGCCGTGGCTTCCGGCCACGGCCACGGCGTCCTGGCCGGCGATCAGGGCGGCGAGCACATCGGAGCGGTGCAGCACCGTCAGCCCGGCCCGCCTGGCCTCCTGCAGTTCGGCGTTGCCGGGCGGCACGGCGGAACTCACCACCACCAGCGGCCGCTCGGCGGTGCCGCTGCGGATGGCGTCGATCGTTGCGGCGCTCTGCTCGCGGAACACGCGCACACCGCGGGCGCGCAGGTCCTGCAGCACGGCGTTATCGCGCGGGTCGGAGCCGCTGACGGAGAAGCCCCGGTCCGCCAGGATCCCGGCGATGGCCGACATGCCGATCCCGCCGACTCCAATGAAATGGAGGGGTTGACGGCGATCGAGCTGCTGGGCCAAGGGCGTCCTCCATGCCTGGGGCGACGCTAAGCCGGAAGGCCGCCCTTGTCTCGTGCTGTCCGCCCGCCGGTGCGGCTTGTTGCGAACGGTTTGGGCCTCTGTCCCCAGATGGGGACACGGCTTGACCTCTGTATGATCGGCAGCCAAATCCCTCCGCTAGCGGGTTTACCCGCCTGCCGCCATGACTCTCAAGGTTGCGATCAACGGATTCGGACGCATCGGTCGCAACTTCATGCGCTGCTGGCTGAGCCGTGGAGCCAACACCGGCATCGAGGTGGTGGGCATCAACGGTTCGGGCGACACCAACACCAACGCCCACCTGCTCAAGTACGACTCGATGCTCGGCCCCCTGCGCAACGCAGAGGTGAGCACCACCCAGGACACGATCGTCATCAACGGCAAGACGATCAAGACCTTCTACGACCGCAACCCCGCCAACCTCCCCTGGAAGGAGTGGGGTGTGGACCTGGTGATCGAATCCACCGGCGTCTTCAACGACGACGTGGGCGCGAGCAAGCACTTCGAGTCCGGCGCCAAGAAGGTGATCCTCACCGCCCCCGGCAAGGGCGCCAAGGTGGGCACCTTCGTGGTGGGCGTGAACGCCGACCAGTACCGCCACGAGGAGTGGGACATCCTCTCCAACGCCAGCTGCACCACCAACTGCATGGCGCCGATCGTGAAAACGATCGACCAGGCCTTCGGCATCGTCAAGGGCACGATGACCACCACCCACAGCTACACGGGTGACCAGCGCATCCTCGATGCCGCCCACCGCGACCTGCGCCGCGCCCGCGCCGCCGCCGTGAACATCGTTCCCACCAGCACCGGCGCCGCCAAGGCCGTGGCCCTGGTCTACCCCGAGGTGAAGGGCAAGCTGAGCGGCATCGCCCTGCGCGTCCCCACCCCCAACGTGTCGGTGTGCGACATGGTGTTTGAGGTGGGCCGTGACACCTCCGCCGAGGAGGTGAACGCCGTGCTCAAGGCCGCTGCCGAGAACGGCATGAAGGGCATCATCAAGTACTGCGATCTGCCCCTGGTGTCGAGCGACCACGCCGGTACCGATGAGAGCACCATCGTTGATGCCGACCTCACCCTGGTGATGGGAGGCAACATGGTCAAGATCGTCTGCTGGTACGACAACGAGTGGGGCTACAGCCAGCGCGTGGTCGACCTCGCCGAGATCGTGGCCAAGAACTGGAAGTGAGTGCGCGCTCGGCGCGGCCCTGAAGGCTGCGCTGCGCGAACCTCGACCCTTCAGCCGCTCCTTCGGGGGCGGCTTTTTGCTGCTTCAGCGGAAATGCGTGAAGCCGCTGCCGTCGCTCCCCAGGCCAGCGCCGCTCTCCCGCCAGCACACGTGGCCGGGTTCGGCGGCCACGAGCGCACCGATGCGGCTGGCTCCGGGCAGAGCGCCGAGCAGGGCTTCCCCCCAGGCGGGCTCCAACGCCAGCACCAGTTCGAAGTCCTCCCCGCCGCCCAGGCACCACGACTCCCCCTGCTGCAGCTGCGCCAGCTCCGGGTGGATCGGCAGCCCAGGCTGGTCCAGTTGGGCGCCGCAGCCGCTGGCGGCTGCGATCGCCCCCGCGGCGGCGGCCAGGCCGTCGCTGCTGTCGGTGCCGCCGACGCGCCAGGGCAGCCCTGCCGGCTGGCTGCGGTGCAGGGCGGCCACGGCGTCCAGCCGCGGCCGGGGGCGGCGGTGGGCCTGGATGGCACGGGCCCGCAGCTCCTGGCTCAGGCCTGAAGCCACGCCGGCCTCCAGCTCCTCGAGCAGCAGCGCCAGCCCGAGCCGGCTGAGCCCATGGGGGCCCGTGCTCACCAGCCAGTCGCCGGGTTGTCCGTCTGAGCGGCGGATCGCCGCCCCAACGTTCAGGCGGCCCAGGGCCGTGATCGACAGCAGTCGCTGGCTGCCACTGCTGCAGTCGCCCCCCAGCAGAGTGCCGCCGTGGGCCCGCAGGGCTTCGCTCAGCCCGTCATACACCCCCTGCACCCAGCTCCAGGTGGTGTCGCTGGGGGCCACCAGGGCCACGGTCAGCCCCACCACGCTGGTGCAGCCCATCGCCGCCAGATCGGAGAGGTTGGCTGCTGCGGCCCGCCAACCCAGATCCTGCGCTTCGATGGTGGCGTCGCTGAAATGCACCCCCTCCACCAGCACATCGGTGTTCACCACCAGTTGCCGGTCGCTGCGTTCGTTCAGCAGGGCGGCATCGTCATCGAACTGGCCCGGTGGCGCATAGGCGGCCAGGCGCCGCAGCAGCTCCCACTCGCCCAGGTCGCGCAGCCGCACGGCCTCAGGCGTGGGGCTTGAGGTTGTCGGCCCCCTCGATCACCCGGGCCGTGACGATGCCGTCCTCGATGCCCAGCTCCTCGAGGACATCGAAGCCATCCACCACGTAGCCGAAGGCGCTGTAGCGGCCATCCACCAGGTTGAGGCCGGCGGGGGTCAGCTCGGCTTCGTAGAGGAAGAAGAAGAACTGCGACGATCCGTCGTTGAGGGCGTGGTCGGAATGGGCCCAACCCAGGGTGCCGAGGGTGGCGAAGGGCAGCACCGGCTGGGCGGTGAACTGGCCCAGATCCTCGAAGGTGGCGTTGTAGAAGGGCACGGCTTCACCGGGCACCTTGATCTCCAGCGGCACGGTGCGTTCGCCCTTGGTCTTGGGGTCGATGTAGCCGGTTTCCGGGCCCTTGGGATCGCCGGTCTGCAGCACGTAGAAGTCCTCAGCGCGCGTGAAGGGCAGGCCGTCGTAGAAGCCTTTCTGCACCAGATCCACGAAGGCGCCAGCCGTGAGCGGCGCGTTGTAGCCGTCCACCACGGCGGTGAGGGTGCCCTGGGTCGTGGTGATCTCCACGGTGGCCCGGCCCAGCAGGCGCGGCAGTGCGGCGTACTCCGTGGGGATCTCGAAGGGGAAGTCGCCCACCAGCAGGGCCTCGAGCTGGCCGATGCTGCTGAGGGCGGCGCGGCGGGCGCTCAGGAAGCTGTCGCGGTCGCTGGTTTCCGTGGCGGCGGCCACGGTCTGCAGCTGGTTCTCCAGCTGATCGAGCAGCGTGCTGCCCTGGCTCTGATCGGTGCCGGGCAGGCTGCTGAGGATGGCCTGGCGGTTGCCGCTCAGCAGGGTCTGGCAGCGGCGCGCCGTGCTGGTCAGGGCGCTCCAGCGCTTGGCCCGCAGGTCGTCGCTGGTGCTCTCGAGACGGTGCTGCAGCTCCTGCAGCTCCGCCTGATCGATCGGCAGGGCGTTGCGCAGGATCGCCGTGGGGTCCTTCACGGCATTGCCGGGGGGTAGGGCCGCCTGGACCGGAGCGACGGCAATCGGGCCGCTGAGGCCCAGCGCCACCAGCAGGGCCAGGAGCCAGCGCTTGAGATCCATGCCGCAGCCACGTTTCTGCCCGGACTCTGGCACAGCCGTACAATCCCGCCTGAACCGTTCTGCCGGAATGATCTCGAGCAACGACTTTCGTACCGGCACAACGATCGAACTCGATGGCCAGGTGTGGCGCGTCGTCGAGTTCCTGCACGTGAAGCCCGGAAAGGGCTCGGCATTCGTGCGCACCAAGCTGAAGGCCGTGCAGAGCGGCAACGTCGTGGAGAAGACCTTCCGCGCCGGTGAGACCGTTCCCCAGGCGCAGCTGGAGAAGGCCGTGCTCCAGCACACCTACATGGAAGGTGACGACTACGTCTTCATGGACATGGCCTCCTATGAGGAGACCCGCCTGACCGCCAAGCAGATCGGCGACCAGCGCAAATACCTCAAGGAGGGCATGGAAGTGAACGTCGTCTACTGGAACGGCAAGCCCCTGGAGGTGGAACTGCCCAACTCCGTGGTGCTGGTGATCACCGAAACCGATCCGGGCGTGAAGGGCGACACCGCCACTGGCGGCACCAAGCCCGCCATCGTCGAGACCGGCGCCCAGGTGATGGTGCCCCTGTTCCTGTCGGTGGGCGAGAAGATCAAGATTGATACCCGCACCGACAGCTACCTCGGCCGCGAGAACTGATCGCCATGCAACTCGATCACAACCAACTGCGCGACCTGATCGCCCTCCTCGGCGAGAGTGACATCCAGGAGCTCAAGCTCGAGGGCGACGACTTCCGCCTGGAACTGCGCCGCAACCTCCCCGCCGTGCAGGCGCCGGTGGTGATGCAGGCCGCGCCCGCCATGGCCGCACCCGTGGCCGCAGCAGCGGTGCCCGCCGCCCCGTCGGTGGCTCCTCCCGCCGCTCCGGCTGTGCGCGGCGACCTCGTGGAGATCACCGCTCCGATGGTGGCCACCTTCTACCGGGCCCCTGCCCCCGGCGAACCCTCCTTTGTGGAGCTGGGTGCCCGCATCAACGTCGGCCAGACGGTGTGCATCCTCGAGGCGATGAAGTTGATGAACGAGCTGGAGTCCGAGGTGAGCGGCGAGGTGGTGGAGATCCTTGTGGAGAACGGCACGCCGGTGGAATTCGGCCAGGTGCTGATGCGCGTCAAGCCCGGCTGAGTTCCTGGGCCGCCGTGAGGGCGGCCAGCATGCTGTCGGCCCGGGCGATCCCCTGGCCGGCAATGGCGAAGCCGGTGCCGTGGTCCGGTGAGGTGCGCAGGAACGGCAGCCCCAGGCTGGTGTTGACCGCCTGGTCGAAGGCCAGCAGCTTCACCGGGATCAGGCCCTGGTCGTGATACAGCGCCAGGTAGCCATCAGCGGCCTGCGCCTGACTGTCGCCCGCCCAGGCCCGGCCGGCCTCCAGCCAGCAGGTGTCAGGGGGGAGGGGGCCCACCAGTTCGACCGCCGGGTTTCGGCTTTGCCAGGCCTCCAGGGCTGGAATCAGCTGCTCCTGTTCCTCGCGCCCCAGCTGGCCCCCTTCGCCGGCGTGGGGATTGAGTCCCGCCACCACCAGCCGCGGCCGCGGGCGGAAACGGCGGCAGAAGGCTGCCAGCCCATCGAGCTTGCGTTGCAGCCGCTCAGCGGTCAGCGTCCCGGGCACGGCCGCCAGGGGGATGTGGGTGGTGGCCAGCAGGGTGTTCAGCCGCCAGCCGCTGTGCGGTGAGCGGGCGGTGAACAGCATCGAGGCCTCCGGCACCCCGGCCAGCTCCGCCAGCCGCTCCGTCTGGCCCGGGTAGGGGTGTCCCGCAGCATGCCAGGCATGCTTGGCGATCGGCGCCGTCACCAGGGCACGGCAGCGGCCGCCCTGCACCTGGGCCACGGCCTCGCTCAGCCAGAGGAAGCTGGCGGCGCCGCTTGCCGCTCCGGCCCGTCCCGCCGTGATCGGCTCGGCCAGGGGCAGGTCGATCAGGTCCAGTCCGGCCGGGTCGGCCAGGGGCACGGCGCTGAGCGGGCGCAGCTGGGTGTACTGCTGCTCCAGCCACTGGCGGCAGCCCACCAGCAGGGGGGGAGGCAGCTGCTGCGGCCAGGCTGCCAGCGCCTTGAGCACCACCTCGGCGCCGATGCCGGCTGGATCGCCGAGGCTGATGACCAGCCGCTCGCCCTTAGCGTTGGCCAGGCTCTGGGGGGTGGACATGCTGCGCTGGTTGCTGCTGGCGGGATTGAGCCTGGGTCTGGTGGCCGGCGTCCGGAACGGCTGGGTGGAGCTGCGCTGGGATCGCCTGCTCCACGATGCCGGCGTGCCGTTCGTTCCGGATCCTGACGCCCCGTCGACCCCGGAGGGCGGATCGGGTGCTGCCAGCCGCAGCTGAGCCGGTCGTCGCCCGCCCGGGCGGGATGGTCAGCCGCCGCTGCCTGCTCCCTGGCCGCGCTCCTCCGCCAGGGAGGCCGCGAAGCCTTCGCGGTAGCTGGGGAAGCGCAGGCGGTAGCCCAGCTCCCGGCAAAGCCGCTGGTTGCTGACGCGGCGGTTGTCGGCCCAGAAGCTCAGGGCCATCGGGCTCATGGCCGGAGCGATCGCCTCGAAGCGCTGCAGCGGCGGCAGTTTGCAACCCAGCAGATGGGCGGCGTACCCCAGGGTTTCGCTCGAGGGGCAGGGCCGGTCGTCGCTGACGTTCAGCACGGCTGGTCGCGCTGACGGCGGTAGGGCCAGGGCATGCAACAGGGCGCCGACGATGTCGTCGACATGGATGCGGCAGAACACCTGACCGGGTTTGTGCACCAGCCGTGCCGTGCCCTGCTCCAGTTGCTGGAACGGGCAGCGCCCCGGGCCGTAGATCGCCGGCAGCCGGAAGCTCATCGCCGGCAGGCCGCTGCCCAGCCAGCGCTGTTCACAGGCCAGGCGCGCCCGGCTGCGGGGCAGGCTGGGCGCCGTGGGGCTGCCTTCGTCGACCCAGGCGCCGCCCGTATCGCCGTAGACGCCGGTGGTGGAGAGGTAACCCAGCCACTCCAGCGGCTGTTGCCCAAGGGCCGGCAGCAGGTGGTTGAGGGCTGCATCGCTGCCATCGGCAGCGGCCGGGATGGTGACCAGGGCATGGCTGAGCCCATCCGGCATCGCCAGGGCCTGGCCTTCGGCCGGGTCGAAGCGCAGCCACTGCAGGCCATCGGCCGCTGCGGGTGGCTCCGGGCCGCGGTGGGTCAGCCAGACCCGGGCGCCTCGGGCCGCTGCCGCCCGGCCGAAGCGCTGGCCCGTGTAGCCGCCGCCGATCACCAGCACCCGGGCCGCCGGGTTGACACCCCAGTCCGTCACGAGTACACCTGTATCACTCGCTGTCGATCCCGTGACTGCGTCCTGTCTCTCTACTCCCCGCCGTGCCATCGCCCTGGCGATGCCTCTGCCCCTGCCTGCGTCTCTGTCTCTGCCTGCGTCTCTCTCTCTGCCCCTGCCGCGCCGGCGTCGCCGTTCCCGGTCCGCCGCCGCACTGCACAGCGGCAGCGCCATGGCGGCCATCGCCGGGCTGCTGCTCCTGGCGGCCCTGCTGGCGCCGGAGCAGCCGGTGGCTCAGGCCGACATCTGCCAGCGCCACAACGGCATGGCCGCCTGCCGCGTCTGGTGAGCGGTGTGCCGCCGGCCAGCGCCAGCAGGGCCAGGCGGTTCAGGCCGCCTGCCAGATCAGCGATGCAGGAGTTGCCGCGGCGGTGCGCACCGGTGCATCGCTGACGGATCCGGGGCTGCGTTTCGGGCTGGCCCACTGCAGCAGCCGCATCGCCAGGCGCAGATCCCCGTCCATCCAGGCGCGGATCGCCATGGCGCGGCGTGGGTCGTAAAAGCGCTGGCGCCGGTACCACTCAAAGGCGTCCGTGTCGCTCTTGTGGCCGTTGCAGGCCAGGCAGGCCGGCACGCAGTTTTCAGTGACGCTCAGGCCGCCGCGGCTCTGCGGCAGCAGGTGATCAATGGATTCGGATGGTTGACCGCAGTAGATGCAGGTTTTGTGCGTCATGGAGTGGAGCGATTGTCTCCAGCGTCGCACTCGTAATTTGGGGCACAGATCCTCAAGGAAAACCGCATCCCTGGCGTGCATCCGATCAGCTCGGTTGGCAGGAGTCTGCCCGTGGTGCCTGGGTTGTCAATGTGTCGAAGGATGCAGTTTCGCGGTTGCACTCCTGGCCTTGCTTTTTCCGCTGTGCGGCTTAGATTCTGAGCTGTTGGCCAGATGTGCAGGCCGCACGCTCCGGGTCAGCCGCGGCCGATGATCAGGCCACACCGGATTGTCAGGGCAGAGGGGCTTGCCAGGTCGTCGCGCATCGCCAGGTCGTCCAAGCGAGTCGCCCCGCTGTCTGATGCGTCTGGGCACCGCCGGCACCATCGAGCTGGTGCTGCCCTTCGACGCCGTCACCCAGGCCCAGCTGCGGGCCGTACGACCCCGTGGCGCCTGGCGCTCCCGCCGCGCCTGCTGGGAGTTTCCGCTGGAGGCGGCGGCGGAGCTGCAGCGCCGCTTCGGCACGCGCTTCAGCCGAACCGATGATCTGGCGCGCTGGCTGGCCTGGCTCGAGCAGCCCCTGCCGCCCCTGCCGCCCCATCGGGACCTGGTGCGGGCGGCATCCCTGGAGCAGCCCCTGGCCGATGGACGGTGCCTGTTCGCCCATCAGCGGGCGGCGTCCCGCTGGCTGCTGGCCCGCCGCGGTGCCGTGCTGGCCGATCCGATGGGGCTTGGCAAAACGCTCACGGCCCTGGCGGCCGCCAGGGCGATGGTGCGTGCGGCCGATTGCCAGATCGCGGTGATCGCACCGGCTGGTCTGCATGCCCATTGGCGGCAGGAGGCGGCCGCCCTCGAGCTGTGCATCACCCTGCTCAGCTGGGCGCGCCTGCCCGCTGAGTTGCCTGCCGCCGGCACGGTGCTGATCGCCGATGAAGCGCACTTCGCCCAGAACCTGGCCTCGGCCCGCACCCAGGCCTTTCTGCGCCTGGCGCGTCATCCCCGCCTGCGGGCCGCCTGGCTGCTGAGCGGAACGCCGATGAAGAACGGCCGGCCAGCCCAGCTGTTTCCCCTGTTGGCCGCCATCGGCCATCCCCTGGCTGCGGATCAGCGGGCCTTTGAGGAGCGCTACTGCCAGGGGCACTGGCGCGAGAGTGGTGGGGTGCGCCATTGGCAGGCCCTGGGGGCGAGCCATCTGGAGGAGTTGCAACGGCTCACCCGGCCGCTGTTGCTGCACCGCCGCAAAGGTGATTGCCTCGATCTGCCCCCCAAGCAGCGCAGGCTGGTGCCGGTGGCGCTCTCGGAGGCCGAGGGCCAGGGCTTCCAGCACCGCCTGCAGCTCACCGTTGACGACTACCGCCGCCGAGCCGCCGCGGGGCTGGTCCGCCGCGATGCCGAGGTGCTGGCGGTGTTCACGGCACTCCGCCAGATCGGGGCGGAATACAAGCTGCCCGCCACGGCCGCCCTGGTGGCCGAGCTGCTGCGCCAGGGAGAGCCGGTGGTGGTGTTCAGCACCTTCGTGGCGGCGGCTCAGCTGTTGCACCAACGCCTGGGTGGGGCGTTGCTCACCGGTCGCCTGCGGCCGCCCGAGCGACAGGGTCTGGTGGAGGCGTTCCAGGCCGGGGAGCATGCCCTGCTGATCTGCACCTATGGCGCCGGTGGTCTGGGCTTCAACCTGCAGCGGGCCCGCCATGTGGTGCTGCTGGAGCGCCCTTGGACCCCCGGTGATGCGGAACAGGCCGAAGATCGCTGCCATCGCATCGGCCAGCAGGCGGCGTTGCAGAGCCACTGGCTGCAGCTGGGTGTGGCCGATCAGCTCGTGGATGGGCTGATCGCGAGCAAGGCCGAGCGCATCGCCCTGCTGTTGCAGCGGCGAGCTACCGCGCTGGAGCGCCAGGGGCTGCCGCGGATGGTGCGCCGGCTGCTGGAGGAGTGGTGAGCGTGCCTGGGCTGGAGCGCTGCCAGTTGCGGCAGCTCTGCTGACGGAACTGGATCTCCTCCACCAGCAGCGGGTCCTGTGCCGGTTGGCGGGGCAGCTGGGACAGCAGCTGGGCCGCCGCCGCACTGTCGCGGCAGGCCTCCCGGTTCCGGCCCGCCAGGCTGAGCAGCAGAGCCCGTTCGTTGCGGGGTTGCGGCAG
>JBEGQE010000021.1:0-35482 GCA_041181145.1 Cyanobacteriota bacterium | reverse complement strand
CGGCGGCGGTCATGCGCCGCACCTGGCGATTGCGCCCCTCGCGCAGGTCGATCTGCAGCCAGCTGGTGGGAATCTGCGCGCGCCAGCGGATCGGTGGATCCCGCTCCGGCAGCTGCGGATCGGCCAGGGATTCAGCCTGCGCCGGCAGGGTGCGCTGCCCCTGAATCACCAGGCCCTGGCGCAAGGCCGTCAGGGCTTCGGCTGAGGGCTGGCCCTCCACCTGCACCCAGTAGCGACGCCAGTGGCCCCAGGCCGGATCGGTGAGGCGCTGCTGCAGGCGGCCGTCGCTGGTGAGCAGCAACAGTCCTTCGCTGTCGGCATCCAGCCGGCCGGCGGCGTAGACGTCCGGTACAGGAATGTGATCGGCCAGGCAGCCCCAGCGGCTGCCCGGTTCCGGTGTGAACTGGCTGAGCACCCCGTAGGGCTTGTGGAACAGCAGGGTGGTCAGCGGTGGCTCAGGGCGCTGGCTTCAGGATGCCTGGCGGGCGCGCCAGAGGTTCACCACGCCGATCGAGATCAGCAGCAGGCCCAGATCCAACGACACGGGGGGCAGGATCATGGCGGCGGCGCAGCGGCGGAGGTGTGGAGTGGCGACCCTAGCGAGCGGTGCCGAGGAACACGACACCTAAGCTGTTGAGAGCAGTTCGAACGTCCCCTGGCAGCAGCGCATGATTGAGACCTCCGGCGTGATCGAGAAGGAGCAGGGCAACGGGTTCTACCTGGTCACCCTCGAGCAGCCCGCAGGCCACCAATGCCTCTGCCGGGCCGCCGGCAAGCTCACCAAGTTCCGCATCAAGCTGCTCGCGGGCGACAAGGTGCTGGTGGAGATCAGCCCCTACGACCTGACCCGCGGCCGCATCACCTACCGGGAGCGTAATGCCGGCGCCACCGGCCCCCGTCCGGGCGGCAACCGCCCCGGCGGCCCCCGCCGCCGCTGAGCGGTTCGCCTGGGCTGACGGATATCCAACGTCGCAGGCCCTGCAACGGGCACCAGGAGCCAGTGCCGAGGCGCCCGTGGGCCGGCCTACGGGCTATGGGTTTCACCCAACGGCCGCGCCGAGCAGGCTGTCGATGGCGGAGCGGAACTCGCTGCGCTGTTTCACGCCGCGGAAGCTCTGGCGCAATTCCTTGCGGAAGAACAGCTGCACCGTGGGTGTGCCGGTGACACCGGCCTGCTGGGCGATCTCCGGGTCGGCCTCGATGTCGATCTCCACGCCCTGGGCACGGCCGCCGAGCTCCTCCAGCACGCGCTTGAGCTGGGGTTTGAGCACGTGGCAGGGGCCGCAGGTGGGGGAGGTGTACACCACCAGCAGGGGCCGGTCGCTGTCGTGGTACAGCTTGCGCAGGGCGTAGCTGCCCTTCTGCCAGAGGGCGTCGGCATCGAAGTTGGCCTCATCGCTCTCGGCGGTGCGCTTCGTTTCCCCCACTTCAGCGGGATCCACCGGGCTGTGGCTGACGGTGACGGCCAGATCGTGGTGAGTGAGCCACCGCTCGGCGGCCAATGCGGCCTGGCAGCCGCTGCCGGCGGCGGTGATGCCCTGGCGCCACTCGGCATCGGCCACGTCGCCGGCGGCGAACACGCCCTCGAGGCTGGTTTCCGGGCGGCCCGGTTGGGTCACCAGGTAGCCATGGTTGTCCACCTCCAGCTGGCCGCGCACCAGGCGGGTGTTGGGGGTGTGGCCGATCGCGTAGAACAGGCCGCGCACGGGCACCTGCTCCGTGGCGCCGCTGCCATCGGTGTCGACCAGCTCAATCGCTTCCAGCCAGTCGCCACCACGGCAATCGCGGATCTGACGGTTCCAGTGCACGGTGATGGCGGGATTGGCCAGCACGCGATCGGCCATGGCCTTGCTGGCGCGCAGCTGGCCGGAGCGCACGATCAGGTGGACGCGGCTGCCGTACTTGGTGAGATACACGGCTTCCTCACAGGCGGAGTCGCCGCCGCCCACCACGGCCAGCTCCTCGTTGCGGAACTGCGGGGTGGCGCCATCGCAGATGGCGCAGGCGCTGATGCCGGCGTTCCAGAACCGCTGCTCACTGGGCAGCCCGAGGCGGTTGGCGCTGGCACCGGTGGCCAGGATCACCGCCTGGGCGGTGATCGTCTGGCCATCGGCCTGGATGCGGAAGGGCCGCTGTGACAGATCGATGCTCTCGGCATCGGCCTCCACCAGGCGGGTGCCCCAGCGCACGGCCTGGGCCTTGAGACGATCCATCAGATCGGGCCCCAGGATTCCGTCGGGGAAGCCGGGGAAGTTCTCCACGTGGGTGGTGGTCATCAGCTGACCACCGGGGATGCCGCCGTCCTGGAAGCCGGTGATCACCACCGGGCTGAGATTGGCGCGGGCGGCGTAGATGGCGGCCGTGTAGCCGGCGGGGCCGGAGCCCACGATCACCAGGTTCTCGGTGGTGCTGCCTGCAGCGGGCGTTCCTGCGGAACCGGCCTCCATGGCTTATGCGAAGTCACTTCGCTTTAAGTGTAGGCAGGTGGCGGGTGGCGTGGGCGGACCGGGCGATGCAGTCGGACAGGCGAGGATCCCGTTCCGATTCTTTGGATTTGCTTTAGATTTCCAGGAGCCCGTCGCTTTCGCTGTCGCTCTGCGTCTCAGGTCTTGCAAGCCTGTTGAAATCCGGGACCATCAGCACGTGCTCGGCCATCAGCTCCGGGTGCTCATCCGCGCAGAGGATCCACTCCCGGAATTCTTCGGTCAGCGCATAGCTGTCCTCATAGCGCTCGCGGTCATCAAGGCTGGCAATCCGGGCGGCTGACCAGTTGATGGCAACCGTGAGTCGCCGCTGGATGGAACCGTGCATGGGTTCTGCTCCGATGGGACCACGCTGGCTGGCGGAGGGGCCTGCAGGGTGGTTGGTTCGCAGAACGTCGCACTTTTTGCTGCGCCTGAATGTAATTATCGATGCACTACGAAGTGCGGCAGTTGTGGCCCGCGGATCGGGATCACGCCCGCTGCGCCATCCTCCACCGCCTGGAGGGGTAGGGTGCCGGCCCGGCAGGCCACGGCCGCATCCGCCTCGCTGGCCTCGGCCTGGCGCTGGCGCAGCACATAGGGCTCACTGAGCGACCAGGTGCGGGCCATCTGCATCAGCAGCGGGTCGGCCGGGGCGAACACGAACGAGGGGTGGCGCGGCACCGTCTCCAGGCTGGCCCGGTCCCCATCCACGCGCACCGCCCGGGTGATCGCCTGCACAAAGCGGGTGCGGCTCACCACGGTGGTGAGGTAGGCCACCACCCGCAGCCGGGGGGCGTCGAACCCCTCGGCGCACATGTCGATGCTCACCAGCCAGTCGGCCTGGCCGGCCTTGAAGGCCTGCATCCGCGCGCCCGCCTCCGGATCCTGGGAGTGCACCAGCAGCACACGATCCCCCTCCTCCTCCAGCAGGCCGCAGATGCGCCGGGCATGGGCGATGTTGCGGGCGATCACCAGGCCGCCCGCGCCGGGGTGGCGGCGGCGCACCGTCTCCAGGCGGCGGCGGGCGTTGAGCAGCAGCCGCAGGGCGATGCTGCTGCTGTCGCCCAGCTGGATCGCCCGACGCAGGTTGCGGGCCCGCCAGCTCTCGCGTTGCTCCTGCGACAGGGGGGATCGCTCCACCTCGCCCACGGCCATCGTGTCGCCGCTCTCGAGGAGCTCCGCCTGGCGGCCGTGATCCACCCAGCCGTCCTGGAAGCGGAACTCCAGCGGCCGCACATCGCCGGCCAGGATCAGTTGGCGCGGTTCCACGTTGAGGTCGGCCACGATGTGTTCGACCCACTCGCCGGCCTCCAGCACGCGCTGGCGGCGGGCCGCGCAGAACGCCAGGTTGTCGGCCCGGAATGGCGTGCCCGTGAGCCCGAGTCGCAGGCGGGCGGCGCCGCTGAGGCGGCTGAAGGCGTTGCCCCAGGCGCTGGCCTCCGGTTCCTCGGGATCCAGGCCGAGGTGGTGCACCTCATCGGCGATCGCCAGCCAGGGGCCCCAGCCGGCCTGCTGCAGCTGCGCCTCCAGGGCGTCGAGGTTGCGGCCCGCCGCCTGGTACGTGATCAGCAGGCCGTCGGCGGCAGCCGCATCCGCCGCTGCCGATCCCTCGCCCACGGCCAGATTCAGCCCCGGCTGCCATTCCTGCAGGCGCAGCTGCAGCCGGGCGGCGGCCGCCAGCCACTGCTCGGCGATCGAGCTGCGGTGGCAGAACACCAGCAGGCGGCTGAGCTGCCCCTCCCGCTGCAGCCGTTCAAAGCTCAGCAGGGCGCCGAGGGTCTTGCCGGCGCCGGGGCCGGCGTTGATCAGCACATCGGCCGTGCCATGGGGGTGCTGCTCCAGGCGCCGCCGCAGCAGGGCGATCAGCTGGCTCTGCCATTGGCGCGGCCGGATGCTGCCGGCGGGGGTGGCTGGGTTTGCTGAGGTGGCTGGGCGGCTGGTGGCTGGGCTGGCGGCCGACCGCCGGCTGAGGCCCAGATCGAAGGAGGGGGCTGCCATGGCGCCATTGTGTGGCCGTTGCGGGCCTCTGCCGCCAAAAGTTGAGCGCTTCTACCTATTCGCATCCGCTGGGGAGCCCCTAACTTCCGGCCATCACCCCGCTCCCGGGTCCTGCCCCGTCAGCCCATGCCCGAGCGTTCCGCCTACGCCCTCACCCCCGACGACCTGCGCCGCCGCTTTGAGCGGGCCCTGGACCTGGAGTGCGACCTCGACCCGATGATCCTGCGGGCCCGGCTGCTGCGGCAGCAGGGATGCCTGCCCCAGGCCCATTGCCTGGAGCAGGAGCTGCTGCCGCTGTTCTGAGCCGCGGGCGTTCAGCCCACCGCTTCGGCATGGTTGCGCAGCAGGTGCTGCACCTCCTCCAGGCTGTCGGCTGCGGCGGCGTGCGCCGCCTGGAAGTTGCCCTGGCTGCGCTCGAGCAGGGCCTCGGCCACCCGATCGAGCAGGCCTTCGCGCTGCTCCTCCAGCAGGGCGAGCAGCTCGGTTTCGATCAAGCGGCGCACCCCGGCCTGGCGCAGGCCGTTGGCCTCGGCCTCGGCCAGGGTGCCGTGCACCAATTCCTGCACGAACAGGCGCTGCACCTCGCTGCTGCGCAGGAAGCTCTCCACCGCGTTGATCGCGCCGTCCACCAGGGTGCGCTCGGTTTCGGCCGGATCGCTCTGCAGCTTGAACTCCCAGTCGAGGTGGCGCCGTTGCCAGCCGTCCTGATGCAGGTGGGGCATCACGGTCTGGCTGAAGCTGTCGACCGAGATCTCGTAGACCCGCTCCGCCAGTCGCTCACACCAGTCCGGACCATGGGCCGCCAGGTTCTCGCGCAGCTGCTCGCGCTCCACGGCATGGCCGCCGTGATGGCTGTGGCAGACGCCACCCGGACATTCCACCGCTGTGAGGGCCATGGCTGTCGCCGCCGAAACACTGAACCCCTGCGCTAGCCACGGCCGCCGGCCCCTGGCAAGGGCGACCGGACGGCCCCGCCTGGCCCTGTGTGGCGAAGTGCCCACATGGCCTGCAAAAGGATTGCGGTGTTGGGGGATCTCTCAGAACACTGGGCTTCATCAACCCGCCCGGAGGTGGCCATGACCCGTGTGCTGGTGCCCTGTGAACGACGCCCAGGCGAATGTCGGGTGGCGGCCACCCCTGAAACGGTGAAACGGCTCAGCGCCCGCGGTTGCCTGTTCCGGGTGGAGAGCGGCGCTGGCCTGGCGGCCGGGTTTGCCGATGGCGATTACCTCGCCGCGGGAGCGGAGCTGATCGAGGCCGGCGCACCCTCGGCCCGGGAGCACTGGGCGGCGGCCGATGTGGTGCTGAGCGTGCAGGGGGCGTCGCTGGCTGAGGCCGAGGGCGAGGCCGGTGGTCTGGCCTGGCTGAAGCCCGGCGCCCTGCTGATCGGCCTGCTGGAGCCCCACGGCAACGACAGCCTGGAGGCGGCGCTGCGCCGCGGCCAGCTCTCGGCCATGGCCCTGGAGCTGCTGCCGCGCATCAGCCGCGCCCAGGCGATGGATGTGCTCTCCTCGCAGGCGAACGTGGCGGGCTACAAGGCGGTGCTGCTGGCGGCGGCGGCCCTCGATCGCTATGTGCCGATGCTGATGACCGCCGCCGGCACGATCCAGCCGGCCCGGGCCCTGATCCTCGGGGCCGGCGTGGCCGGTCTGCAGGCCCTGGCCACGGCCCGCCGGCTCGGGGCGGTGGTGATGGTGAGCGATGTGCGCCCCGCCGCCAAGGAGCAGGTGGAGTCGCTGGGGGGGCGGTTCCTCGATCCTCCGGAATTGGAGCAAAGCCCGGCCGAGGTGGGTGGCTATGCCCAGCAGGCCAGCGAAGCCTTCCTGGCGGCCCAGCGCCAGCAGCTGGCCGATCAGCTGGCCCAGGCCGACATGGTGATCTGCACCGCCCAGGTGCCGGGCCGCCCCGCCCCGCGCCTGATCGATGACGCCATGCTCTCCGGCATGCGCCCCGGCGCGGTGGTGGTGGACCTGGCCGTGGCCCAGGGCGGCAACTGCGAAGGCAGCGTTGCCGGTGAAACGGTGCTGCGCCACGGCGTGCAGCTGATCGGCGCCGACGCGCTGCCCAGCAGCGTGGCCCACCATTCCAGCGCCCTCTATGCCCGCAACCTGGCGGCGCTGCTCGAACACCTGCTCAGCAGCAGCCCCGCCGGCGGGGCCCTGCATCTCGACCTGGAGGACCCGATCGTGAGTGGCTGCCTGTTCCACCATGCGGCGGCGGCCACCCCCGCCAGCGAGCGCCAGGTGGTGGGAGGTGCGGCATGAGCAGCCTCTCCCAGGCCCTGTGGGTGCTGCTGCTCGGCAGCCTGCTCGGGCTCGAGTTGATCGGCAAGGTGCCGCCCACCCTGCACACGCCGCTGATGAGCGGCGCCAACGCGATCAGCGGCATCACCGTGCTGGCTTCGCTCACCCTGATCGCCCAGGCCCAGGGCAACGGCGCCCTGCTGCTGCTCGGCGGCCTGTCCCTCGGCTTCGCCCTGTTCAACGTGGTGGGCGGCTTCCTGGTGACCGACCGCATGCTCGCCATGTTCGCTGGCCGCAAGGGCAAGAACGCCGGCTGATTCCCCTCCTGCACTTCTGACCATGGATTTCGCCTCCTACGCCATCGATCTGGTGGCGGTGCTGCTGCTGGCCCTGGGCATCAAGGGCCTCGGCAAGGTGCGCTCGGCCCGCAGCGCCAACGGTCTGGCTGCCCTGGCCATGGGCCTGGCGGTGGTGGGACTGCTGATTCAGCTGCAGCCCGGCCCTACCGCCTGGTTGTGGATCGCCCTCGGCGCGGCGGCCGGCGGCACCGCCGGCCTGCTCACGGCCCAGCGGGTGCCGATGACCGCCATGCCCGAGACCGTGGCCCTGTTCAACGGCTGCGGCGGCATGGCCTCGCTGCTGGTGGCGCTGGGGGTGGCCCTGTTCCAGAGCGAGCAGACCGATCTGGTGGCCCGCATCTCGATCGTGATCTCAGTGTTCGTGGGTGCGATCACCTTCAGCGGCTCGATCGTGGCGATGGGCAAGCTGCAGGGCTGGATCGACACCCCGGGCTGGACCCAGAGCTCCCTGCGCCACGTGCTGAACATCAGCCTGGCCGTGGCCTGCCTGGTTGCCTCGATCGCCCTGCCGGCCGATCCGGCCGGCAGCTCGCTGTGGGTGCTGGTGGTGGCGAGCACGCTGCTGGGGATCGGCGTGACCCTGCCGATCGGCGGCGCCGACATGCCGGTGGTGATCTCGCTGCTCAACTCCTATTCCGGTGTGGCCGCGGCGGCCGCCGGTTTCGTGGTGGGCAGCCAGCTGCTGATCGTGGCCGGCGCCATGGTGGGTGCTGCGGGCCTGATCCTCACCCAGGTGATGTGCACGGCGATGAACCGCTCCCTGGTGAGCGTGCTGTTCGGTGGCGCCCTCGGTGCTAAGGCCGGCGGTCACGTGGGTGGCGGCGGCGATGAGGCCGGCTACAGCCGCATCGTGAGCTGCAGCCCGGAAGAGTGCGCCATGGCCCTGGAGAGCGCCGAGCGGGTGGTGTTCGTGCCCGGTTACGGCCTGGCGGTGGCCCAGGCCCAGCACGCCCTGCGCGAGCTCAGCAAGCTGCTGGAGGCCAATGGCGCTGAGGTGAGCTATGCCATCCATCCGGTGGCCGGTCGCATGCCGGGCCACATGAATGTGCTGCTGGCCGAGGCCGATGTGCCCTACGAGCAGCTGCTGGAGATGGACACGATCAACCCCGAGTTCCCGCGCACCGATGTGGTGATCGTGCTCGGCGCCAACGATGTGGTGAATCCCGACGCCAAGACCGACCCCAGCAGCCCCCTCTACGGCATGCCCGTGCTTGAGGTGGACCAGGCCCGCCAGGTGTACGTGGTGAAGCGCAGCCTCGGTGCCGGCTATGCGGGCATCGCCAACGCCCTGTTCGAGCTGCCGCAGACGGCGATGGTGTTCGGCGATGCCAAGGCCGTCCTGCAGCAGCTGTGCACCGAACTGCGCAGCCAGGGTGTGGGCAGCAAGGCGCCTGTGGCAGCCTGATCCCTGCCTGTTCGCTCCGGTCGCGCCATGGCTGAAGGCCCGGCCGCTGCCGCGGAGCTCCCCCAGAGCCTGGGTCTGCAGCCCTTCCGGCCGCGGCGCCCCTGGCTCAGCGGCGACCTGCAGACCCTGCGCGACAGCCTGCGGCCGGTGACCCTGCCGCCGGAGGCGGGGGTGCCCCTGGAGATTCCGGTGCCGCCGCCACCTGGAGCGGCGGCCCAGGCCGGCATCAGCGCGTCCGCCACGGATCGCCTGCTGGCCTTTCTCGATCCGCCCCTCAGCGCCGATGGCCAGCCCCTGGGACTGGTGCTGCTGATGCATGGCCTCGGTGGCTCCAGCCGCCGGTCGGGCCTGCGGCGCATGGGCGACACGCTGCAACGCGCCGGCTTTGCCGTGCTGCGGCTGAACATGCGCGGAGCCGGTCCCGGCCGGGCCCTGGCCCGCGGCACCTATTCGGCCCGCTGCAACAGCGACCTGCTGCCGGCGATCGCCCGGGCCCGCGCCATCGCCGATGGGCTCGCCCCAGGCGGGCGGCCGCTGCTTGGCATGGGCATTTCCCTGGGGGGCACCAAGCTGCTGAATGCTCTGCTGGCCGATGCCGATGGAGTGGCCGAGGCCCTCAACGCCGCCCAGTGGCCGACCTCGCTGCCGACCCGGCGGCCGCTGCTGGATGGGCTGGTGTGCATCAGTTCGCCCCTGGATCTCGTGGCCTGTTCGCAGCAGATCGAGCGGCCGCGCAATCGCTTCTACCAGCGTTGGCTGCTCTGGCGCCTCTGCGTGCAGACCGCCGCCGACCCCTTCGGCCTGCCGGCCAACGAGCGTGAGGCCCTGGACGGCCGCAGTGCCCTGGGCCCCCTAGGCAGCATCCGCGCCTTCGATGCGGCGATCACGGCGCCCCGCTGGGGCTACGGCTCGGTGGAGGCCTACTACCAGGACGCCAGCCCGCTGCCGCGCCTGCTGGCGGCGGGCGGGAGCAGCCCCGGGCTGCCGCCGTTGCCGCCGGCCCTGATCGTGCACGCGGCTGATGATCCCTGGGTGCCGGCGGCTGCAGCCGAGCAGCTGGCGGCCAGTGATCTGGCCGCTGGGCGGGGCGGCCCCTGGCGGGTGCTGATCACGGCCGGCGGCGGCCACAACGGCTTCCATGCCAGCTGTGATGCCCCAGGCGGCCTCGGGGGCTGCTGGGGCGATCGGCTCACAGCGCGCTGGCTGCGGCAGCTGGTGGGGGCGTGAGGGCGTAGCGGCGCAGCAGCCAGGCCTCGATCGGCCGGCCGTTCAGCACGTGCTCGCGCAGGATCGGCTCGATGCGCTCGGGCGTGACCCCGCCGTAGACGCAGCCCTCCGGCCAGATCAGCAGAACGGGCCCCTCGGCGCAGAGGCGCAGGCAGTCGGCCTTGTTGCGCAGCACGATGCCCGCCGGCCGGGCGGGATCCTCCAGGCCGAGCTCGCGCACCAGGCGCTTGAGGGTGTCCCAGCTGGCGGCACCGATGGCGGGATCGGGGCAGCAGAGCGCCTTGGTGGGGGTGGCGCAGAGCAGCAGGTGGTGGGAAACGCGCGTCACGCCGGCAGGGCGGCCTGGGGCTGGGAATGCACCGTGGCGTTCAGCCGGGCTGCAGCCTCACGCACCGCCTGACGGCTCCAGGCGTCCACGGCCAGCACGTCGGACAGGGAGGGGTTGGCCGTGAGGTCGCCCAGGTGGCGATCACAGACCACGTCGATCAACCGGGGGATATCGAGGAAGTGGATCTGCTCCTCAAGGAACAGGGCCACGGCCTGCTCGTTGGCGGCGTTCATCACCGCCGGCATCGTGCCGCCGGCGCGGCCGGCCGCGTAGGCCAGCTCCATGCAGGGGTAGCGCTTGGGGTCGGGGGCGCGGAAGGTGAGCGAGCCCACCTCGGTGAGATCGAGCCGGCGCCAGGGGGTGTGGAGGCGCTCGGGCCAGCTGAGGCAGTACAGGATCGGCAGCTTCATGTCCGGCCAGCCCAGCTGGGCCAGCACCGAGGAATCGGCCAGTTCCACCATCGAGTGGATGATCGATTGCGGGTGGATCACGATCTCGATGTGGTCGTAATCGAGGCCGAACAGGTAGTGGGCCTCGATCACCTCCAGGCCCTTGTTCATCAGCGAGGCCGAATCCACCGTGATCTTGCGCCCCATGCTCCAGTTGGGGTGGCTGGTGGCGTCGGCCACGGTGGCCTTGTGGAGGTCCTCAGGCGGCCAGTCGCGGAAGGCGCCTCCGCTGGCGGTGAGCTGGATGCGGCGCAGGCCCGGCGTGGGGGTGCCGGTGGAGAGCCGGGCCGTTTCGGCGTAGGGCGTGCCCTGCAGGCACTGGAAGATGGCGGAGTGCTCGGAATCGGCCGGCAGCAGGCGTGAGCCGGATTGCGCCAGCTCCGGCAGCACCACCGGGCCGGCAGCGATCAGGGTTTCCTTGTTGGCAAGGGCCAGATCCTTGCCGGCACGGATCGCGGCCAGGGTGGGCAGCAGGCCGGCGCAGCCCACGATCCCCGTCACCACCAGATCAGCCGTGGGCCAGGCGGCGGCGGCCTCCAGGCCTTCGGGGCCGCCCAGCAGTTCGGGCAGGCGGGCCTGGCGGGCCGCCGGCTCCAGGGCCTGCAGACGCTCGCGCAGTTCGGCGACCCGGTCGCCGTTGGCCAGGGCCACCACCTCGGGGGCGTGGCGCCGGATCTGCTCCACCAGCAGATCGAGGTTATTGCCGGCCGTGAGCGCCACCACCCGGAAACGATCGGGGAACTCCTCGGCCAGCTCCAGGGTCTGGGTGCCGATCGACCCCGTGGAGCCGAGCACGGAGAGGGCTTTCACGGCAGGATCGGCGAAGGGCCGAGCCAGTCTCCCATCGCCGGCGGCCCTGCGGACGGGGATCGCGGCGGGGGTGTTGGTGGGGACTGTGCGGGATTGGATCTCCATGGATCTCCGCCAGTGGAGAGATCACCGCACGCCTGGTCACGGTTCGGCCTTGGCATGCGTGGCGTCATCGGATCGATTGCCGCAGCTCACCCCCTGAGTGTTCCCGCAATCGGCTGCACGGGTGGGTTTGACTGGCCCCAGCCGGCACACCTCCCCCATGGCGCCTGGACCGCAGTGGTTGCAGCGTTTCAACTTCATTGAGCGCGCCAGGCTGGAGCGGGAGCTCTGGGATGCCTTCGAGCGTGGAGAGCCGATCGAGCAGCTGGTGGAGCAATGCCAACCGGGCTTTCGCCGCGAGGTGTGGGCCACCACCGCCCAGCGCATCCGCAAGATCGAAACGCTGATGCGTGATCAACAGGCGCCGAAGCCCTAGCGGAGAGCTGCCAGAGCCGCGGACCGGCGTTGGGATCAGGTCTGCTCCAGCAAGGCCTGAAGCTGTTGCTGCAGGGCATTCACCTCCGACAGTTGCTGGCGGGTCTGGCTGAGTTCCCGGCTCAGCTGGTCGCGCTCCTCGATGGCCCGTGCCAGCCGCTGCTCGCTGGCCTCGAGCTGCTGACGCAGGGCACGGATGCCGCTCAGTCGCTGTTCGGTGGCAGCGATGGTCTGGCGGAGCGCCTCGATGTTCACGGCGCCGCCGTCGCTTGCGGTGTTCAGCACCTCGACACGGACCGAATCCACCAGATCGATGGGGGTGGTTTCCAGTCCGGTCAGGCCATCGGCCACCAGCACCGGATCGGATTGCAGATGAGGGTGTTCACCCATGGGCGGCCGGGGTAGGACTGCGTGCTCTCTCCTCAGGATGCAGCAGATCCGCCGTTGTTGGACGTGGCGATCAACCATTCGCAGACGCCACCGGGTTTGTCGATCAGTTCGATGCCCTGGCTGCGCAGGGTGTCGCGGATCTGATCGGCCCGGCTGAAATCCTTGGCGGCCTTGGCGGCCTGGCGCTCCTGGATCAGGGCCTCGATTTCAGCCGGTGGGGGGACCTGGCCCTCTCCAGGTTCCGCGGCGGGGGTGTGTTCGTGCTGCAGCCCCAGCACCCCGGCCAGCTCCTGCAGCAAGGCGGCCTGGGCGGTGAGCTCGGGCGTGGCGGCTTCGCTGCGGGCGCTGGCGTCGCCCCGCTCCAGGCGGTTGGCGAGGGCCCGCAGCGGTTTGGCCAGTTCAAACAGCACCGCCAGGGCGGCGGAGGTGTTGAGGTCGTCGTCCATGGCGGCGGCGAAGCGCTGGCGGGCCGCGGCGAGGCTGGGGGACTGCTCAGCCCCCGATGCGCCCAGTGCTGCGGCCAGGCCGAGGGCGGCGTTGAGGCCTTTCCAGCCGGTGGCCGCGGCGTCGAGGGCGTCGGCGGTGAAGTCGAGCGGTTTGCGGTAGTGGGCCTGGAGGGTGAACAGGCGCAGGGTCATCGGCGAGACACCCGAATCCAGCAGGGCGCGGATGGTGGTGAAGTTGCCGAGGGATTTCGACATCTTCTGACCGCCCACGTTCACCATGCCGTTGTGCAGCCAGTAGTGGGCCAGCTCCTGGCCCGTGGCCGCTTCCGACTGGGCGATCTCGTTCTCATGGTGGGGGAACACCAGATCGGCGCCGCCGAGGTGGATGTCGATCGTGGTGCCGAGCTCTTCGCGCACCATCGCCGAGCACTCGATGTGCCACCCCGGACGGCCGGGCCCCCAGGGGGACGGGAAGCTGGGTTCGCCCGGTTTGGCTCCTTTCCAGAGGGCGAAATCGAACGGGTGCTGCTTGCGGGCCTCTTCCTCGGAAGCGACGCGGCCGGAGGCGTTGTCCTGCTGTTCGGAGAGGTCGCGGCCGGAGAGCTTGCCGTAGCCGGCGTGTTTCATCACCGCGAAATACACATCGCCATCGGCGGAGTAGGCGGCCCCCTTGGCTTCCAGTTCGCCGATGAGGGCCCGGATTGCATCCAGGCTGCGGGTGGCGCGGGGCATGCGGTCCGCCGGCAGGATGTTGAGGCGGGCCATGTCGGCCACGAAGGCCTCGATGTTGCGCTCGCTCACCGCCTCCATCGAGCTGCCTTCCTCGGCGGCGCGGCCCAGGATCTTGTCGTCGATGTCGGTGTAGTTCTGCACGAACGTCACCGCGTAGCCACTCCAGATCAGGTAGCGGCGCAGCACGTCCCAGGCGATGTAGCTGCGGGCATGGCCCAGGTGGCAGAGGTCGTAGACCGTGACCCCGCAGCAGTAGATGCTCACCTTGCCGGGCTCGATCGGCTGGAACGTCTCAACGCGGCGGGTGAGGGTGTTGGTGAGGCGCAGGGTCAAGTGAACTGGGCGAGTTCGGCGCCGATCGTGCCACAGGTGGTTCGCCAGGCCTCCGGGTTGCGTTGCTCCTCACGCCAGCGGGCCTGATCGCCACGATCGATCCCGAAGAGCTGCAGCAGCGCAGGGCCTGGCGCCACGGCCGGGATGCCATGGCACCGCTCGATTCGATCCAGCAGTGGCAGGCGATAGGCCCCCTGATCCACCAGCAGAAGCTGAATGGGCCTGGCTGCATGGGCCTCCTCCACCGCTTTGGCCAGCCGAGCGAGGCTGTCGCTGAACCCTCCGTTGGGCCGCCGCGGATGACGGCTGTCGGGCATGGCCACCGCCCTCAGCCCGTAGGGCACGATGCCCCGGTCGCTGAACAGACGAAAGGCCCGGCCGCTCCGGTGTTGCTCGAGCACCGGCTCGACATCCCAGCCCACGTACAGCACTTCCAGCCCCGCCAGCCGCTCGAGAAGAGTCAGCAGGGAGGGGCGCGGCTGCAGATCCGGCAGCCGGCCGGCACGCTGGGTGAGCAGCTGGGCCAGGTGAAGCAGGGCAGGACCGCGGCCGCCCGGCCCCGGTATCCAGATCTGGGCGCGTTCGAGACAGCCCAGCACGCCCTCGCGCCAGGAGGCGAGACAATCCGGCCCCGCGCCGCTCGAGGCATAGAACCCGGCATCGCGATGCAGCAGTCGCAGGGCCTCGAGCGCAAGGGTCTCCACTGCCGGCTGGTCGGCGGCCGGAGCCTGCCAGAAGTTGGGATTGAGGTGTTCCCTTCGCAATCGGGCCAGAACCGCCTCGATCTCGGCCCGGGACTCATCGGCCGAGGCATGGCGGGAGGGGTCGCAGGCCATCAGCGCCGCCAGCTCGAGTGGATCGAGGTGCACCTGCAGGCCCCCGTGGCCGTCTGACCGGGGGGGGGCTGCGCCGCTCAGCGCACAGGGCAGACGCTGCGCCGCCAGCCGTCCAGGGCCCAGCAGACGCTGCCAGGCATCGAGGACTGCGGGCAGGCGCTCCAGCTGGCGCATGGGCAGCAGGCCGCCGAGCCGCCAGTGATGGCTGAGCGAGTCGTAGATGCCGGAGAAGGGCTCAGCAAGTTCAATCTGCGGCAGCCAGCCGGCGTCAAGGGCACGGCGCAGGGGATCGCACAGGGCCTCAAGCCATGGGTCTGGCGAGCTGGCGGCGGGGTCCTCCAGCAGGGCCGCCACGTTGAACGCAAGCCGTGTGCCCTCGCGGCAGAGCATCGCAGCACCGGGCACGCAGACCAGGCCGACGCGCCGGGGTCGGCCCGCTCCCCCCTCCAGCAGCCACTGCTCCACCTCCGCCACCAGCTGTGTGGGGGGCCACAAGGGGCTGGGCGGGCCGGCCACAGCCATCGGCGTGACCGCAACGGCGACCGGGATCGCCGCGGGGGATTCCTCAAGGGGCGCATCGCCACCCGTCGGATGGTCGTCGCGCTGGGCGGTTTGTCGGTCGGCGCTGGCACTCGCGCCGGCATCCCCGCGGGAAGCGGGGTCGGCGATCGGGGTGATCCCCAGGTCGGTGCAGGTCTGGATCAGCCAGGGGGGTACCGGATCAAGACGATGGGCGGCCCGGCCGAACAGGTGGGTCGCACGGGCCAGGCTCCGCTCCGCCACAGTGCCGTCCTCAGCCTGCTGTCGCCGGCGCCAGTAGATGCCGCCGTAGAGCAGCACGTGCGTGTGCATCCCGCGCAGCCGCGGCGGCAGGGGGGCCGGGGTGGTGAGCAGGCGGTCGAGCAGCTGGCTCAGCTCCCAGCACAGCTCGGACCGCTCCGGCTCCGGTAAGGGCTGTTCGCTGTTGATCACCAGGCGCGGATGCAGGGCGTCGGTGAGGAGGGCGATCGCCTCCGCCGTTTCCCGCCAGTAGGTTTCGGCCCCTGTGGGATCCAGCTCTGCCAGATCGCCAACGGCGTCGAGCAGCGCTGGAGCCTGCGCGAGCGCCTCTGGCCAGCGCGCCTGGGTGCAGGCCTCTCGCAGGGCCTGCAGCCGCTGGGCGGCGCTGCGACCCTCCTTCCAGAGGCGCTCCTCCGGGGTCTCCCAGACGAAATTCGGTAGGTTGGGGTTCCCCATCCGCCTGCGGTGGGTGGTCTCACGCACTCTGCCCAGGAAGTCTCGCGCCGGTCCAGCGTCCCTAGCGTGGGATCAGCCAGGCCGGAGAGGTCGCGCCACGGTGATGGACAGCCTGCCGCCACAGCTTCAGGCCTTCGTGCGCGGCCCCTGGGCCGGCCGCTTCGAAGGCTTCGGCTCCGATGGCAGCCTGCAGGGATGGGTCTTCGGGCTTCCGCTCAACAGCTCCGGCTTGCCCCTAGAGGTGGAGCTCTGGCTGGAAGACCTGATGGTGCCGGGCTCCTCCCAGCGTCTGGGACGGCTGCCGGCGGATCAGACGCGTCCGGATCTGCAGCTGGATGAGCGGGTTCCTGCCTGCGGGTTCGCCCTGAGAGGCCCGCTGGCGTTGACCCCGCCGGAGCGCACGACCGGCTCGGTGCTGCGGGCGCTGGTGCGACAGGGGGAGCAGCTGCAGGAGCTGCCCGGCAGTCCGCTGCGTCTTGACCCTGATCGCTACCAGCAGTTCATCGGCCTCTGCCAGCGTGGCCCGCGCGGCCGCTTCGGCCTGAACCCGGTGGAGGGCCCCTGGATCCATGGGTGGGGCCCGCCGGGAGCTCAGCTGGAGTTGCTGCTGGATGGATCCGCTCTCACCCGACTGGTGGTGACACCGGATGGGCGCTTCCATCAGGCGCTGCCCAGCCCGGCCTGCGACGGCCGCCTGCATCACCTGGAGCTGCGCTCCACTGCCGGCGACCCCCTGGCCGAGCGCCTCGACTACACACCCTTCCAGCTGATCCCCTGGGCGGCGCTTCTGGAGCACGCCCAGCCCCCGCTGCCCTACGGCCTTGAGCCCATGGCGCGTGAGCGCCATCGCTGCCTGTCGATCGCCCTCGCGATGGCGGAGAGCGGTGCCCGACCGCTGCCGGATGACCTTCCGCGTCTGCACCGGCTGCTGCACGGCCCATTGGAGCTGCCCCCTTTCTCGCCTCCCCTGTCGCTGCCCCGCGGGGAAGCACCACAGGTCTCGGTGGTGGTGCCGGTGCATGGCCGTCTGGGGGTGACGCGGCGCTGCCTGGCCGCCCTCTGCTACGCACCCACGGCCGTGCCTTTTGAGGTGGTTCTGGTGGACGACGGCTGCCCCGAGGGCAGTGCCGAGCGACTGGCAGACGAGGTGGTTGGGCTGCGCAGCGTGCGCCACGCCGAGGCCCGCGGCTTCAACCAGGCCTGCCACAGCGGCGTCGCCGCCGCGAAGGCCCCGTTCGTGGTGCTGCTGAACAACGACACCGAGCCCTGCGCGAACTGGTTGGAGGAGCTGCTCGATCCCTTCGAGCGCTGGCCGGACACCGGCCTCAGCGGCGCCCAGCTGGTGTACCCCGATGGACGGCTGCAGGAGGCCGGCGGGATCGTGTGGGGCAACGGTGAGCCCTGGAACTACGGCCGTGGCGGCAACCCCCATGCGCCGGCTGTGGCCTATGCGCGGCAGGTTGACTACCTCAGCGGCGCCGCCGTGGCGATCCGCCGGGAGCTGTGGGACCGCATCGGTGGCTTCAGCCCGGAATTCGCCCCGGCTTACTACGAGGACACCGACCTGGCCTTCAAGGTGCGATCTGCCGGCTGCACGGTGCGCTACGCGCCGCTGGCTCGCGTGATCCACCACGAGGGGCTGAGCAACGGCACCGACGAGCAGGCCGCCCAGGGCATGAAGCGCTTCCAGGCGATCCATGCGCCGCTGTTCCGCCACAAGTGGGCCGCCGCGTTCCTGCCCTCCGGCGAACCCAGCCACGTTGAGGCGGAAAGGATCAAGGACCGCGGCATCGTCGGTCGGGCCCTGTTCCTCGACCACGCTCCCCCCCGGCCGGATCGTGATGCCGGCAGCCATGCGGCCCTGGTGGAGATGGACCTGGTGCAGCGTCTGGGCTGGAAGGTGACCTTCCTACCGGCGAACCTGGCCTGGCTGGGCGGCTACAGCGAGGAGCTGCAGCGGCGGGGCATCGAATCGATCCATGCCCCGTTCACCCTTTCGGTGGAACAGTTTCTGCGCGAGCGCGGCGGTGAGTTCGATCTCATTTACATCACGCGCTACACCACCGTGCGCGACCACCTGGAGGCGATCCGTCGCCATGCGCCCCGGGCGCGGCTGCTCTTCTGCAACGCCGATCTGCACTACCTGCGCGAGATCCGGCAGCTGCGGGCGGAGCAGCTGCAGGGGGAAACACTGCGGGCGGCCCTTGAAGCCGTGGAGGAGACCCGGCGCGAGGAGCTGGCGGTGATCAGCGCCGTCGACCTCACCCTCACCTACAGCGAGGTGGAGCAGGGGGTGATTGCCGCCGAAAGCCGCGGCCAGGCGGCCACAGCCCTGGCCCCCTGGGTGGTGGAGGCCGTGGAGGCCGCTGCACCGCTTGCGGGCCGGAGTGGCCTGGCCTTCCTCGGCAGCTACGGCCATCCCCCCAACCGCGATGCGGTCGCGTTCTTTCTGGCGGAGGTCTGGCCGCTGCTGCGGGAGCGCGATCCGCAGCTGGTGCTGCACCTCTACGGCAGCGGGCTGGGGGATGACCTGCGGCAGCGCTGGGCCGCCGAGGCGGGTGTGCGGGTGGAGGGCTGGGTGGCCGATACCGCCACCGTCTACGACCGCCACCGGATCTGCATCGCTCCGCTGCGGGCCGGTGCCGGCCTCAAGGGCAAGGTGGTGGGAGCCCTGGCGCGCGGCGTGCCTCAGGTGTTGAGTTCCGTGGCCGCGGAGGCCACCGGTCTCCGCGATGGGGAGGAGGTGCTCCTGGCCGACAGTCCGGCCGACTGGCTGCGGCAGGTGGGCCGGCTGCTGGCGGATGACGCCCTGTGGCAGACGGTGAGTGACACAGCCCTGCGGCATGCCCGCCAGCACTACAACCGCGGGCGCGGTCTGGCACGGATGACTGCCGCGCTGCGGCAGCTCGATCTGCCCGTTCAGGAGGCGACGCGATGATCGGATCGGAAGCGCTCAGCGGTGTGCCGCTCGAGGCGAAGATCGCCCTGGCGGCGGGACGGCCGGTGCTCACGGTGGAGCACACCAACCGTCTGTTGCAGCGCCACGGACTTGCACGTGTGCTGGCGGAGGCGGTGGTGCACGAAAGCGTTGCGGCGACGGTGGCGCTGACACCGGAGGAGGAGCACCCGCTGATCCGGGCCGCCCTGGAGCCGGAGGGCGTGGAGGGGGAGCAGGCCCTGGTGGACTGGCTGGAACGGCGCCGCTGGAGCTTCGATGACCTGCGGGCCTGTGCCACCCTGCAGGAACGGCTGCGGCGCTGGCGGGAGTGGCGTTTCGGAGCCGAGGCTGAGATCCGCTTTCTGGAACGCAAGCCCGATCTCGACCGCGTCACCTATTCGCTGCTGCGCCTCAGTGATGGCGATCTGGCCCAGGAGCTGCACCTGCGCCTGAAAGACGATGGCGCCGATTTCGCCACCCTGGTGGATGCGTTTGCCGAGGGCTCGGAGAAGGCGACCCACGGCCTGATCGGCCCGGTGGCCGTGAGCGCCGGTCATCCCGAGCTCTCGCGGCGCCTGCGCGTTGGGTTGCCCGGGCAGCTGTGGCCACCGTTCGAGCTGGCGGGCAACTGGCTGCTGATCCGCCTTGAGCAACGGCTGCCGGTGCAGCTGGATCCGCCGATGTGCAGCAGGATGATCCAGGAACTGTTTGATCTCTGGGTGAACGAGCGGGTGGAGCGCCTGCTGGAGGGAGATGACTTGCCGCCGGTACCGCAACCCCCCACGCTGTGAGCATCACGCCGCGCGCCCCGACCGCAACCTGACCCCGGCATGACCTCGGCTCCCGAATCGGATGCGACCTCCCCTGCGGCCGGCGAACAGCTGCGCGGTTTCCGCCCGTTCGACCGGCTGAGCCCGGAAGCGGCGGCGGCGCTGGAACCCCAGCTCGAGCGTCGCCGCTACCGCATGGGGCAGACGGTGCTGCGCGCCGATGTGATGCCCGAAGGCGTTCTGCTGCTGCTCTCCGGCAGTCTCCGCTCGCTGGCGATCGATCCCCTCACCGACGAGCTCCACACCCTCGAGCACCTTCAACCCGGGGCCATCGCCGGCTGGTGTGGCCTGCTGCGGGACGCCCCCTGCGAGGAGCTGCGCGCCTCTTCCGAGGCGGAGCTGCTGCTGCTGCCGGCGGCGGCGTTCCGCGCCCTGCTCGAGGCCCACGACCTGCTGCGTCAGTGGTTCGGCATTGCCCTGCCGGCGGCCGAGCTCTACACCCTGCTCGAGGCCCTGCATCGGCGCGAGCCCCATTGGCTGCCGGCGTTGCAGACCTGGCCCGCGATCCGGTCACGCACCCGACTCAGCAGCCTCCCCCCCGGGAGCCCCACGCCGCCGGCCCTCTCCCCCGAACTGCGCTGGTACGTGAGCAGCGGTGGCGGCCTGGCCCAGCCCTGGCCCCTGGAAGAGGAGGCTGACGCGCCGGCGGGCCGCGGCAACGGTTCCACCAACGCCTGGCTGCGGCTGATCGGGCTGCCACCGGATCCGAGTGCCGCTGCCTCGCCGGTGGAGAGCAGCCCATCGCTGGTGATCGGCGAACCCCAGGCGCCCCCCGTCCCGGAGCCCCCCTCCGGCCCGCCGGCGCCCGCGGGCCGCGCGCCCACGGACCAGCGATCCGGCACCCGCACGGAGTACGCCCTGTCGCCGCCGGAGCCGGCACCCCGGGCGGTGGGGCCGGGAGAGCTGCGGCTGCCGCGGGCCAGCGGGCCCCGTGATGTGCCCATGGCCCTGGTGGTGGCCCTGGCCCGCTACTTCGGCGTGCCGCTCAACCGCGATTCCCTGCGCGATCAGATCCAGGGGGTGCTGGAGCGGCAGAGCCGGCTGACGCTGATCAATCTGGGGCAGATCCTCGATAGCCTTGGCCTACGGGTCGTGCTCACCGAGCTCCCCTACGACCGCCTGGCCCGCGCCGTGACGCCAGCGGTGCTGTACCGGGATGGGCATTTCGCCCTGCTCGATGGTGTCGATGCCGATGGGCAGCTGCGAGTGCTGGAACCGGAGCTGGGTCCCCTGCGGCTGCCACCGGCCCAGCTCGACGACGGCAGTGGTGGGCTCGTGCAGTTGCTTCTGCTCCAGCGCAAGCCCGATGCCAAGGAGGAACGGTTCGGCTGGAGCTGGTATGCCCCCTTCCTGCGCGAACACCGGCGGGCCCTGGTGGAGGTGCTGGTCCTCTCCTGCCTGGTGAACCTGTTGCAGCTGGTGGCCCCCCTGGGGCTGCAGGTGATGATCGATCAGGTGGTGCGCCAGAACAGCCTCGGCGCCCTGATCACCCTGGCGCTGCTGATGCTGATCGCGGCGGTGGTGACAGGGGTGTTCAAGACCCTGCGCAGCTACATCTTCACCGATGTGGCCAATCGCATCGATCAGGCCACCAAGAGCGTGATCCTCGATCGCCTGGTGCGCCTGCCGCAGGGGTTCTTCGACAGCCGGCCGGTGGGGCAGGTGATGTTCTACTTCAACCAGCTGGATCGCCTGCGGGAATTCCTCGTGGGGCAGAGCATCACCACCTTCGTGGACTTCGGCTTCAGCTTCATCTATCTGGTGGTGCTGTTGATGATCAGCCTGCCGCTGACGCTGGTGTCACTGGCAACGCTGCCGTTGATGCTCGCCCTGGCGGTGATCAGTAACCCGCTGGTGCGGCGACAGATTAAGCGCTCGTTGGGGGAATCGGTGCGCACGTTCTCGTATCTGAACGAATCGATCACCGGTATCCAGACGCTCAAATCTCAGAATGCCGAACTCAAGACTCGCTGGGAGTTTCAGAATCGCTATGCCAGCTTCATCGGCGAGGATTTCAAGCTCAAGATTACACGCGAAGCGCTGACGAATGTTGCCGAGTTCATCAATAGCCTCAATAACATCGTTGTTGCCGGTGTTGGCGTCTATCTGATCATGAAGAGTGAGCTGAGCTTCGGCGGCTTCATCGCCTTCCGCATCCTCAGCGGCTACATCACGGCACCGCTGGTGCGGCTGGTGCAGACCTGGCAGCAGTTCGAGCAGTCGACGGCCTCGATCCAGATGGTGGCTGACGTGGTGGACCGCCCAACCGAACAGAGCGAGCAGGAGGCGATGAACATTCCCATGCCTCCCCTGCGCGGCGATGTGCGATTCGAGTCGGTTGAATTCAGCTATGGCCAGGATCTGCCGCCGATTCTCGATGGCGTGAACCTGGAGGTGCCCGCCGGTGCCTTTGTGGGCCTGGTGGGTGGCTCCGGCAGCGGTAAGAGCACCCTGTTGAAGCTGCTGCCACGCTTCTACAGCCCGAGCCGGGGCCGTGTGCTGATCGACGGCTTCGACATCGCCAAGCTTGAGCTCTACTCGCTGCGCCGACAGATCGGCGTGGTGCCGCAGGACAGCGTGCTCTTCGATGGCACGATCCGCGACAACCTGCTGCTGGTCAAACCCGATGCCAGCGCCGAGGAGATGATTGCCGCGGCGCGCATGGCCTGCGCCCACGACTTCATCATGGACCTGCCGAAGGGTTACAACTCCGACGTGGGCGAGCGCGGTGCGGGCCTCTCCGGCGGCCAGCGCCAGCGTCTGGCCCTCGCCCGGGCCGTGCTGCAGAACCCGCGCCTGTTGATTCTCGATGAGGCCACCAGTGCCCTCGACGCGCGCACCGAACGGCAGGTGTGCCTGAACCTGCTGGAGGCGTTCCGCGGCCGTACGGTGTTCTTCATCACGCACCGCCTCACCACGGTGCAGCCGGCGGACCTGATCGTGTTGATGGATCGCGGCGCCGTGATGGAAGTCGGTGATCACCGTGAGCTGATGCGGCGCCAGGGCTGGTACTACGCGCTCTATCAGAGCCAGGTGCAGGAGGCTGCGGTCTGACCATGGCTTCTCCCCCATCCCAACCCGATCCCCAGCGCGCCGGACGCCCCGATCAGCCGATCCCCCATCCGGAGGAGTCCTCACTGGTCGACTGGTTCGAGCGCTGTCTCGACTGGCTGCGCGGGCGCCGGCAACCGAGCACCCGGCCCGGGGATGCCGGAGTGGTGCGGGTGCGGGTCGATCTGATCGGCGCGCCCCAGGCCGCATCGGTGCTGCCCCCCGCCGGCGCGGCGGCCGATGGCCCACCAGCCGACAACCCCTTCCTGCCGGTCGCAACGACGGCCCAGGCCCCGGCGATGACGGCGACGCCGGTGGGTGGTGACTGGCAGTTCAACCAGCCGGTGCTGCTGCGCCCGGAGCGGCGCTCGTCAAGCGTATTGGTGTGGACCGCCGTCTGTGCCAGTGGAGCGGTGCTGATCTGGGCCTGTCTGGCGCCCCTCGGCGAGACGATCGCCGTGCAGGGCAAGCTGGAGCCCGGCAGCCGCGTCAAGGAGGTGCAGGCGCCGGTGGCCGGGGTGATTGAAGCCGTGCTGGTGCGCGACGGCGAGAGCGTTTCCGTCGGGCAGGACCTGCTGCGCTACGACCTGCGGGAGGCCCGCAGCAAGCTGGCGGCCTCCGAAGCGGTGCGCGACCGCCTGGAGAATGAGAACCGGATCTACGCCGCTGCCCTGGGCGATCGGCCCGCCTCCGGCCTGACGGCCAACCAGAGGCAGCAGCTGCGCAGTCAGGCCACCGAGCTGAGCAGCCGCCGCGAGGCCGCCCTGCAGGAGCTGCGGCAGAGCCAGGAACGGTTGCGCGGACTGCGGCGCTCCTACGCCGTCTCCGCCAACATCGCGGGCCGCTATGCCGAGCTGGTGCGCAGCGGTGCCGCGAGCGAGGTGCAGCTTCTGCAGTTCCGGGATGCCGCCGAACAGCTGCGCAGCCGGATCGCCGAGGAGGAGCGCAACAGCGGCGCCCTCCGGGCACGGCTGGCCAGTGCCGAGGCGGCGCCAGGGGCAGACCTGCGCGGCCGGATCGAGGCCAACCTGCGCCAGATCAGCCAGCTCGATGACGAGATCCGTCAGGCACGTCTGCAGCTGCAGTCCGGCCGTGTCAAGGCTGGCATGGCGGGGGTGGTGTTTGATCTGGATGTCTCCCGCGGCAGTGTCGTGGATGCGGCGATGCCGATGCTGAAGCTCGTGCCCGGCGATGCCCTCGAGGCCAAGGTGTTCCTGCCCAGCAAGGTGATCGGCTTCCTGGAGGCTGGCCAGCGGGCTGAACTCTCCCTCGATACCTTCCCCGCGGCCGACTACGGACATCTGGAAGCCACGGTGCTGCGCATCGGCTCCGATGCCCTCACCCCCGACGAGATGCGCAACAGCCTTGGCGCCGAGGCCAGCGGCCTCTATTACCCGGCCACCCTGCGCCTGGAGCAGCAGAGCCTGACTGCCGGTCGCAGGCGCATCCCGCTGAAGGCCGGCATGAGCCTCACCGCCGACATCCAGCTGCGGCAGCGTCCGTTCATCGCCATCCTCACCGGCATGTTCAGCGACAAACGACGCGAGCTGGAGCGCCTGCGCTGATGGACAGGCAGCCCGGCTTCCAGCCGGCCGATCTCAGGGGTCGAGAGCGCCGCACGCTGCAGGTCCTGCGCCTGTGGAGCCGGCTGAAGGGCCCGCGCCCGCTGCTGGCCCTGCTGGCCCTGGTGGATCTGGCGGTCGCGGTGGCCGTGGGGCTGTGGACCGATTCGCTGACGCTGATGGTGCTGGCTGCCCTGCCACTGCTCCTCGCTCCGGCTCTGGGAGGGTTGGCCTATTGGCTGCTCTGGCAGGACTTTCACCGCTGATCTGAGCCTCAGACCGGCGAGCGGTTGCGCCACTGCTCCAGTTCCGCCACCAGCCAGGTCGGCAGCCGGGCCTCTGCGTTGCCGCTGAAGCTGACGCGACCGGCGGGCACGTAGAGCATGGCGGCCATCAGGGCATTGAGGCTGCGCGGATGTTCGAGGCTGGCGAGCACCGCCCCCAGCTGCAGCCGCACGGCCTCCTCCTCGCTGCTGATCGGTTCCCGGGCGAATCCCGAGGCGATCAGGTTGGCGGTGACCTGGCCGAAGGGGGTTCGGTAGAGCGCCTCGATCTGGCTGGTCTCGACATCCAGCCAGACCTGAGCCATCTGGCGCCGCTCCGCCGCCAGCTCCCGCTTGACCTCGGCATCGGCCGGATCGATCGCGTAGAGATTGATCAGCCCACCCACCCGGCCGAGGAAGGCGGAATCGCCGATCAAGGCCATGCAGTCATCCCCCTGCAGCGGAGCCAGATCGGGCAGCGGTGGGTCGGTGGACGGGGCCACGGGCTGCAGGCCGCTCTGCGAAGCGGGAAGGGCGGCCGGTTCGGGGCGCCGACGCTGGCGCAGCTCATCGGCCAGGGCGGGCTCGCAGCGCTCCGCGTAATCGCTCAGCAGCCACGCCGGGATCCTGCGGCGGGCGTCATCCACGCGCAGTCCGGCGCGGTCGTAGTACGGCAGCAGGGCCAGCAGGACATTCGGGCTCTCGGGCCTGTCGAACGTGTCGAGCAGGTACTGGGTGAGCGTGGCCTTCCACCGTTCCTCGGTGGGTTCCAGCGGAAGAGCTGGCAAGATGCTGGCCAGGAGCAACCGATGGGCCTGGCCGATCGGCCCGGCGTAGAGGCTCTCCAGCTGATCCACCGGTGCGGTCAGCCAGAAGCGGGACAGACACTCACGGGAGGCGCGAGCCCCCTCGAGACTGCTGCGGTCGGGCTGCTGGCTGAGCTGCTGAAAGATCTGAATCAGCTGGGTGGCTGACCACGGGGTCAGCACCAGCACATCGGCCTGGGCTGCGGGTCGGGCGTCCGGCGCGAAGGCGAGAACCTCACGGGGCTTTGGGCTGTCGGAATCGAGCCAGCCGAGGCTCAGCAGTCGACGCAACCGACCCATGGCGGAGGGAGGAGGGATCTGCCTCAATCATGCATGGATCCCTGCGCCAGTCCTGCATCCCATGCCTCCAGCAGGCCATCAATGGCCCCATGCCAGTCACCGCTGCGGGGCTGGCGGAACAGCCGCAGGCTGCCGTACCAGGGGGTGTGGGATCCGCTTTCCAACCAGCGGGGATCGGCGCTCCAGGGCAGCAGGATCCAGGCCGGCCGGTCGAGGGCACCGGCGAGATGGGCGATGGCGGTGTCCACACTGATCAGCAGGTCCAGTTGCTGCAGCACCCGGGCCGTGCCCAGAAAGCTGGCAATCGGCTCCGGCGGGGGTGTCAGCGCACAACCCAGGGCCTCCGCGCTGTCGGCGTCGTCGCCGACCTGCAGGCTCACCACCCCAGCGCCGCGCTGCGTCAGGGCCTCCACGAGCCGCCAGAGCAGGGCCGGCGGCAGGCTGCGCTTGTGGTACTCCCGTGCCGTGAAGGGGTCGTCCAGTTTTCTGCCGGCAGCCCAGCAGAGCCCCACCAACCCGGGGCGTTCCCCATGCCGCCGCCGCTCCCGGGAGGGCCAGAGGGTGCTGCGCAGATAGGCACCCGGTGGCCTGATCGCTGCGATGCCGAGGTGATGGGGCAGGTCGAGCAGGGTGGGGCGCAATCGTTCTGGATCCAGCGGTGCCTCGGCGCCGGAGGCGGCCCCATGCAGGCAGGGCGGACTGGGCAACCAGGCGAGGCCCTGCTGCAGCAGCTCCACCAGATTCGGCTCCACCCACAGATCCACCGGTTCGTGCTGGCCCGCGGCATGGCGCCGCTGCACCAGGTCCACCAGGAAGCGCAGGAACTGGAACGTGTCGCCATAGCCCTGCTCACTCTCCAGCGCCAGCCGTGGCTGCAGAAGATCGAGTGGCGGGGCTCCGGGGGGGTGGTGGCGCTGGGCCATGGCGGCGAAGGCCTCCGGCCAGCGCTGGGCACCCACCAGCAGCTGACTGGTGGACCAGAGGTTGCCGGCTTGCTCGGGGCTGCCCGGCGGCAGTCGATCTGCCACCATCTGCCGGGCCCGCAGGGCTTCCGGCCAGCGGTTCAGATCGCGCAGGCAGCTGGCGAGGCCCCGCAGGCTGACGCTGCTGTCCGGCGCAATCCGCAGCGAGCGGCGGTAGGCCTCCGCACCGGCCTCGGGCAGATCGGCCAGCCACAGGGCATTGCCCTGGTTGGCCCGCAACCGGTGGTCGCCGGGATGCTGGCTAGCCAGGGCTCCGTAGATCGCCGCAGCCTCCAGCCAGCACCCCTGGCGCTGGAGTCGGGCCGCCTGCTCCAACCGGGCACGGCTCGGGCCATCGCCCTGCAGCGGCTCAGCGCCGGCCGGCACACCGTGGTCGTCAGGTCCTGACATGGCCTCAATCACGGGCGCCCATCTCCGCAGACAACCTTTTCAGAGCCAGGTTTCCCAGGGGCAGACCATCCCCCCTGGTTGGCAGCGGATCCGGCCCCAGGCAATGGGAATTTGTGCTCATGAGCTAATCGGGGGTCCTGGGGGTTAACGTGAGATGTCCCTTAAAACCGAGACGAGGCAACCGCCAGGTGTCGCAGCCTGCCGGCCACGTACCCTCCGCTAGCGAATTACCATGCCATCCTCGACCCTCCCCGAAGGCCAAAGCCTTTACGACTTCCTCAGCGAAGGAAAGCCCAACGGCAAGAACGTTTACGAGACCTCCTCGATGCCGCAGCGCACGGAGGACCTCCACAGGACCATCGGCTACCCACAGGGCCAGCTTGGAAAGCTGGACATCGGGGCTCAGATGTCCGACCTGACAACCACCATCACCGGCACCGAACCTGCATTCAAGGGTGCGGCAGACGCTGTGGTTTTGGGCCAGAACTCCTCCCCGGCTGGCAAGCCCGACCTTGTCGGACCGGCCAAGTCCACCGTCGTGACGGCTCCAAGCGAGTTCCTGAACACTGCGGCCGGACTCCCCGACCTCACACCGAGCTCGGGCAGCACCCTCGACCAGATCTTCAAATCCCACAGGGGCAAGGGCTGATCGGTCGACGATCCGTTTCCTCCCTCTTGCCCGGCTCACGCCGGGCTTTTTTGATGGCTGCACGCCGGCAGCACCATGCAGCAGGATCCGATCGACTCCACCTCGCTTCAGGCCCTCGAGGCCGCGGTGGCCAGCTGGCGGGAACTCGGCAGCCGCTACGGCGCCCAGCTCTGCGAGGGCGACTGGCTGGAGCACGGCTCCGATCGGCAGCGGGCCGAGGCGATCCAGCTGCTGCTGGAGCTCGGCGAGGTGCAGCGGGCGCGGCTGGCGGTTCTGCAATGGCTGCTGCACTGGCGTGCCGGCCTGCCCGGGCACCTGCCGGATCCCCCCGATCCGGATCAGTTGGCAGCCCCGCGGCTGTGGACCTGCCTGGCGGATGTGAGCGAGCGCTGCAGCGACGCTCAGCTGCCGGAACTCTTCTGGCAGACCCTGGCCCAGCTGCGGCCGGCACCGCCGCCGGATGGTGTTCTGCCGCTGCTGGGGGTGCCGATCCTGAACGGCGGCGAGCATCTGCTCAGGCTGCTGGCCAGCCTGGATCGACCGGTCCAGACCCTGGCGATCGTTGATCAGAGCGGCGATCGGCATGACGCCGATGCCCTGGAGCTGCGCCGGATCCTCAGCCAGCTGGAGCAGCAGGGGCATCCGCTCGTGGAGCGGGTTCGTGTCGCCCGTCCGTTCGGCAACCTCGGCGTGGCCGGGGCCTGGAACCTGATCCTGCGCAGTTTTCCGGAGGCATCGGTGGCCCTGATCGCCAACCACGATGTGCGCTTCGCGCCGGGAGTGCTGGCCGCGGCGCTGGGGCGGATCGACAGCGATCGCGCCCAGTTTCTGCCCTTGCTGCCGGGCGAACGGGCCTACTCCGCCTTTCTGCTCACCGCACTGGCCTGGGATGCCGTGGGGCTGTTCGATGACCGATTCCATCCGGCCTACTGCGAAGACCTCGACTATCGGGATCGCCTGCTGGCCTGCAGTGCCGTGGATCGGCTCGACGGCAGCTTCGCCCACGCGGCGATGCTGGCGGACAACCCCGAGGAGAGCGCCACCCTGCGGCGTGATCCGGCCCTGGCGGCCCAGAACCGGCGCAGCTTTGCCCTCAACCGTCTCTGGTATCTGCACCGCGCCCGAGGTCCGGGCAGTGTGCTGCTGCGCAGCGGTGAGTGGCGGCAACGCTGGTTCAGCCGCTGGTGTTGAGTGCGCCCCCGCGTGTGCCCGCGAAGCGGCCGGATCCTCAGAGGCTGCGGAGGCTCTGGGCCAGCGCCCGGCAGGTCTCCTGGTCGTAGAGGTTGAGGGGCACCCCTTGTTCACCCTTCCAGGCGACCTGATCCAGGCAGTGCAGCAGCTCGGCCGTTGGAATCGCCTGGCTGATCGCCTGGTCCACGACCAATCGACAGAGAATGTCCTCCCCATCGGTAACCGCCAGTGTCTGACCCTCGGCCCCCGCTGCCGCCGGCGGTGGGGTGTAGGGGCGGTGCCACAGCGACGGGCGCCCGGGGAAGAAGCGATCGAGCAGCCAGCGCTCCTGATCGGCGTAGTGCTCGCGATAGGCGGCCACGACCTCGGCATCGGCCACATAGGCGCGATGGGACCGATCGGATGCAGCGGAACAGCCCTCAAGCAGCGGCACCAGCCGCTGCAGGGCGGCACGCGGCAGTGGCTGCCCCCGTTGCGCAATCGCCAGCTGGTTGATGTGGGAGAGCAGCCGCAGGCAGGTCCAGTCGAGGGAGGCGTTGACACGCTCAGGCCTGCGGTACGCCTCGATGGCGGTGATGCCGATCGCTGCGGCGAAATCACTGATCAGATCAAAGCCCGGCTGCGAGGGATCGAACAAGCGCACCTGCAGGCCACCGCCGAACACCGACTGCCAGCGTTGAATGATGGTCTGGAACTGGAAGATGTCGCTGAGCTGCTGGGGTGTGGGCAGCTGAAAGGCTCCCAGCCCCATCTTGACGAAGGTGCTCTGGCGGCTGATCGCCAGACGGATCGGCTCGCGCAGGTACAGCACCAGGCTGATCTCATCGAACAGCGTCAGCAGAAAGTCGCGCAGGCGGCCCAGCTCCACCGGGGTGGTGAGACGGGAGGACAGATGCTCGGACGAGAAGCAGTAGGCCCGGGCCGGCTGCTGTTGTACGGACACGCGGATCTGCTCGGCGATCTCCGCAAGACGGCACTGCCGTGCCTCGGGGCTCCCAAGCGGCGCGGTCAGGTCGTCGCAGCGTGAGGGGTCGTACGCGATCACCGCCAAGGGCCACTGCGAGCCACGCCCCATGAAATCCGGCACCCAGATCTGATCCCGTTCCAGCAACCGTTCGCGGTTGAGCTGTAGAAATTCCTGCAGGGAGGAGGTGCCGGTCTTCTCCAGGCCGATGTGCAGGATCGCGCGTGCCAAGCCGGGCTGAGCCGAGTCTCCGCAACGAACCTTAGTGGGATCGTCACACGCTGCAGCCACGCCATGCTCACGGCCGGCACAACCGCCCTGGCCCGTGGTCACAGCGGCGCCTGTCCTTACGATCCAGGTGATCCGCCCAACCCCCCTTGGTGCAGGTTTTCGACCACCCACTGCCGCGACCCAGTGAGGCCGTGCTGGCACTGCACAACAGCCACCGGCGCTACGCCAGCTTTGCCGCGTTCCAGCCAGACCTGGCTGATCTGCTGCATCAGGGCGCCCTCCTGGATGATTGCGTGGCGCTGACCCGGGAACTGGGCTTTCTGGAACCGCTCACCGATCGCCACCTCCCGCCGGAGGCGATTGCCATTCAGGGTCCCAATTACCGCGAATCGCTCCTGGCCGATGGGCTGCTCAGCCGCAACCGCGCCGTGCTCTGGCTGCTGGAGCACCTCTACGGCTCCCTCGGCGCCCTGCAGAACCAGCAGGTGTATCTGGTGGAGGCGCTCTCCGGTTTTGCCCAGTGGCTGAGCGGCCGTCTGGGCACCGATCGACTGCTCTGCAGTGAATACCTGGAGGATGCCGAGCGCTCGTTCAGCGATGTGCCCCACCAGGATCTCAGCGCGCTGACGCTGGACGATCGAAGCCTCGATCTGGTGCTGTGCAATGAACTGTTCGAGCATGTGCGAGAGCTGCAACGGGCCTTCAGCGAGATCGCCAGGGTGCTGCGTCCCGGGGGGCGACTGGTCGCCACCTGCCCATTGGCGTTCGGACAGTACGAGTCGATCATCAAGGCGGAGTCCGACCCCCGCACCGGTGCGATCCGCACGATCGGCGACCCTGAATTCCACGGTGATCCGATCCGGCCGGAGGCCGGTGCCCTGGTGTACCGGATTCCGGGCTGGGACGTGCTGGAGCAGCTGCGCTCTGCTGGGTTCAGCGATGTGGCCATCCACCACATCACCAGCTGGAAGCACGGCGTGCTGGGCTCCGATCTCCCAGGGGTCCTGGTGATCGCTGCCCAGCGCTGAGCAGCGGGCGGAGGGGCTGCCAGCCCCAGTCACCGACCGGCCCTCAGCCACCGTCCTGCACGACTTCTCCATTCTTCGACCAGCCGCCAGCCGCCGATGTCAAGCGCCAGACTCACGCCGGAGCAGATGGTCGCGGTTCTGCGGAACCCATCGCTGCTGCGCCAGGCCCCAGCGGCAGCGACCGCGCCGACCGCCACAGCCGGCGCATCCATGCTGCAGCACGATTCGCCTGCGCTGCCAGCGGCCATTCCACCGGCAATCACCGATCACGCCCTGGTCAAGATTCTCAAGGAGATCGAGCTGGCGATCGAGCAGGGGAGCCTCTCGCTGGCGCAACAACTGGTGCAGATCGTGGAGCGCTGGGATCTGGAGATCGCAGCCGATCAACAGGCCTGGTTCTTCTATCACAAGGGTTGCCTCCAGCTGGCCTCTGGCGAGCCGGAGGCTGGCGCAGCTTCACTGCAGGCGTCGTTGCAGCGGCACGAGATCAGCTGGTGCCGCTACCAGTTGGCTGAACTCTGCAGCGGTCAGCCCGGTGGCGAACAGGACTTTGAGGCCTACCGTCACTACCAGCGCGCGCTCTTGAGCCAGCCGCCGCTGTCGCAGGAGGCTGAAGCCCATGCCAGCAACTGGCTGAACGGCTTCTTTGAACCCGCGCTGTATCTGCGGCTGAATCCTGATCTCAACCAGCTGCCAGCAGATCAGCTGTTCAGCCACTTTGAACAGTTCGGCGCCAGCGAGGGACGCATCGCCGGCCTGCGGGGCATCGAGCGAGGCCTGGCCAGGCTCACCGCTCAGCTGCCGGCTGATTTCGATTGGAAGGAGTATCTCGATAGCAATCCGGATCTGCAGGCCTTGTTCACCGAAAAGAGCACAACAATCAGCGAGGCTGAGTTTATCCTCTCTCGGCACTATGTGTCCTATGGGAAGGATGAAGGGCGCATCTACAGGCGCAGCCCGCTGACGCTGGACATAGTCAACGAAGAGTTCTACATGAGGCACAAGGCGCATAATACGCGCCGCCTCAGCAGGCTTCTGCGCGACTTTCTTGAATCGGGTGCGACACTGCAGATCGGCGATGGACAGGCACCGAGTACAACGGTGATTGTGATCGTCTACAACAAGGCTTCGTACACATTGGAGTGTCTGAAGAGCATTGCCGGCTCAGCTAGAAAAGATCTTCATCTGATCATTGTTGACAACAACTCCTCCGATCAGACCCCCGAGCTCCTGGCGCGGCTCCAGGGCAATGTGACGGTGGTCAGCAATAAGCAGAACTCCCACTTTCTGCTGGCCTGCAACCAGGCTGTGCAGCAGGTGCAGACCGAATATCTCTGCTTCCTGAACAACGACGCCCTGCTCTGTGAGGACACGATCGGCGAGGCCCTCGCTTGCCTGGGACGCTACAGCGATCGCGCGATTGTTGGTGGCAAAGTGCTGCATGCCGATGGCTACATTCAGGATGCCGGCTCGATCGTGTTTTCCGATGGATCCTGCCTTGGCCTGGGACGCCGCCGTGAGCCGGGTCACCATCTCTACAACTTTGAGCGCACGGTTGATTATATCTCAGGAGCCTTCTTCGCGGCCACGACCAAGCTGATACACCACCTTGGCTGCTTTGATGCCAGCTTCGCGCCTGCCTATTACGAAGAAACGGATCTCTGCTTCCGCGCCGCGTCGCAATCAATCCCTGTCGTGTACTGCCCCACTGTCACGATCCATCACTACGAATTCGGCAGTTCCAGCGGCAACGAGTGGGCGATTCAGCAGATGGCCAAGAACCAGAAGCTGTTCTGTGAGGTGCATGCTGAGAGGTTGTCCCGCCATCTTTCGGCGGGTCTGTTCTCGGCCAACAGCATTGAGAGCCTCGTGCATGGGCACCTCAAGGCGGGCCCGCGGGTGTTGTTCATCGATGACCAGATTCCCGAGCGGCACTCCGGCTCGGGTTTCAGTCGCTCGAGCGACATCGTGTATCAGCTCATGGAGAGCGCCGGTTTCCTGACGATTTACGCCACCGACTTCCAGCGCTCACGCGTCAATGCGCAGTCGTTGCCGATCGGTGTGGAGTGTATTGAGGATGATCAGGACTACCTGCGCCGCATTCTGCGCGAGCGTGCCGGCTTCTACGACTACATCTTTGTAAGCCGCGAGCACAACCAGCAACTGTTCAGGACAATCGTCAACGAATTGCTTGATATTGCCATCACGGTGAAGGCGAAGATCGTGTTCGATGCCGAATCGCTGTTCTCCATTCGCCACCACACCTTCACGGTGCTGCAGGACAGCGGCCAGCACCTGCGCAGCCTGGCCGGGATCGACCTGACGGCTCTGACCCGCGACGAACTGCAGCGCTTTGAGATGGCCGATGCCATCACCTGCGTCAGCGAGCTGGAGCTGGGCGTGATCGCCAGCACCTACCCAGCCAAGCAGTGCCAGCTGGTGGGCCACTGTTTCCCGGGCTTCCACGACCAGCAGGATTTCGCGACCCAGGGGCGCAATGCCCTGGTGTTCCTCGGAGCGATCTACGAGCAGTTCTCGCCCAACCACGATTCTCTCGAATGGCTGTATGAGGAGCTGCTGCCGGCCCTGGGCTCACCACCGCCCGGCATGGGAGAGCTCATCATCGCCGGCAACATCAAGTGTGAGGCCACCCATGAGCTGATCCGCGCGATGCAGGCCGCCTACCCGTTCGTTGTCTATGCCGGCCTCGTGGAGGATCTGACGCCACTGTTCGCCCGCACACGGCTGTTCCTGGCCCCCACTCGCTACGCCGCCGGCATCCCCCACAAGGTGCATCTGGCTTCCTCCCACGGCATCCCAACACTGACCACATCCCTGATTGCTGAGCAGATCGGCTGGGACCGGCAGCAGGCCTTTCTGCTCGCCGACACGCCTGAGCAGTTCGCCGCAGCGATCCGCTCGGCCTTCAGTGACATCGCCCAGCTGAACGAGATCCGCCGCAACATGATCCGGGCCTTCAATCGCGACTGCGATCCGAGTGCCTTCGCCCGCAACATCAACGCCATCGTGCGCGCGGGGGCCACCGGCTAAGGACGGCGGATCGGATCGGCGTGGGCAGCGTCGGTTGGGCCCCCAGCCGCCAGCTGGGTGTTCAGGGCGGCGATCTGCCGGTTGCGCTCCTCCAGCTGATCGTGTAGGGAGTTGATCAGCGTCTGTTTGTCGTTCCAGGCATCGGCGAACAGCCGCAGCAGTTTGCGCACTTCTGCTGGGCTGTAGGTGTCGCCCCCCTCCGCTGCGGGAAGGGACGGTTGCGGAACGGTACTCACTGCCGCGGGCCGGGCTGCCGTCTGAGGCCAGAGGCTGGGGAGGTCGGCGAAGAACCGCTCGCGCATCCAGGCATCCGATTGCCGATAGTGCTCGGCGTACCGGTTGATCTCCTCCTCTGAGGGCACATACTCAGGTGATTCACAGAAGTATGTCTCGAATAACGTCACGAGATTGGCCCTTAAGGGGTTGAAGCGATCGTCTGCGATGTAGGGGATCTGATCGTTGATCGCACCGAGGAAGCGCAGGCCATCGAAGCCGAGCTTTTCGTTGGTACGCGGCGGCATGGTGAGATCCTGGTCAAACGGAATGCCACTTGTCAGCGCAAAGTCCTTGAGCAGATCGCCATCCACGAAGTGCTGTCGGCTGAAGATCCTCACCCTGATGGCCCCGATGCCAAACGAGGCTGCCCAGCGCTCCACTGTCTGCCGATGCAGGCAGAGGATCTCGATATACGGATCGGATGGAGGCGGGATGCGCGTTGCCGTCTTGCCGCATTTGATACCCGTCGACAGGGAGGAGATGGCCGTGTCGATGGGCTTGCGGATGTAGAGGACAATCTGAATGCTGCTGAAGATGGGTGTCAGCAGGTGATGCAGGCGGTCGATTTCCTCTGAGCCGGTGAGGCGCGACTGAAGGTGTTCTGATGAGATCACAAACGTGTGATCCGGGTGCTGCGCAGCCGACTCCTGCAGGAGCTGGATGGTCTGCTCCCGTCGCGCGGTGCGGGCCTGTGGGTCGTTGAGACCGTAGGCCAGGCTCAGGTCATCGTGGCGGTCGTCGCCGTAGGCGATGACGGGCAGCAAGGAGTGGTTGCTGTGCCCGAGATAGGTGGGCACAACCACCCCTTTGCCGAGGTATGGACCTGCATTGATCCGCAGGAATTCCTGGATGGACGTGGTGCCCGTTTTTTCCGTTCCGATATGCAGGACCAGGCGCGGCTTCAAGCCCATTGCGCAGCAAGGAACTGGATGGATTCACCCTAGCCCGCTTGGCATTGTTGCCAGCCTGATGCCCCGATTTCGCTTGGATTCTGTTGGCCTCCGGATCGATGCCGGCCGCGCTCAGCCAGGCGGCTGCGCCGCGCCATCCACGATCAGACCGAGGCGGCTGCCGCTGTAACCGCCGCGCTGGCGCACGGCTGCGCACCAGTCCTGGTGGTCGAGATACCAGGCCACGGTGGCGGCGAGCCCCTGCTCGAAGCTGTGGAGGGGCTGCCAGCCCAGTTCGGTACTGATGCGGGTGGGGTCGATGGCGTAGCGGCGATCGTGGCCGGG
>JBEGQE010000020.1:0-15650 GCA_041181145.1 Cyanobacteriota bacterium | reverse complement strand
GCGACTACGGCCGCATCAAGAGCACCGCCGGCATCGCCACCCTGCTGAGCGAAGGGCTGGGCGACACGATCCGCGTTTCGCTCACCGAGGCCCCGGAGAAGGAGATCCCCGTCTGCTACGCGATCCTGCAGGCGCTGGGGCTGCGCAAGACGATGGTCGAGTACGTCAGCTGCCCCAGCTGCGGCCGCACCCTGTTCAACCTGGAGGAGGTGCTGCACAAGGTGCGCAGCGCCACCGCCCACCTCACCGGCCTCGACATCGCCGTGATGGGTTGCATCGTCAACGGTCCCGGTGAGATGGCCGACGCCGACTACGGCTATGTGGGCAAGACCCCCGGCGTGATCTCCCTCTACCGCGGCCGCGACGAGATCCGCCGCGTGCCCGAGGCCGAGGGCGTGGAGGCGCTGATCGCGCTGATCAAGGAGGACGGCCGCTGGGTCGACCCCTGAGCTCCGGCCGCGGCGGGCACCGGGCGGGGGGAGACCCCCCTTTTCTTCCGGTTTTCCGGCCGCGTGGGCGCCGCCTCAGGGCGTTAGCTTGAAGCTCATACCAAGGGTTTCGGGGATTGCCTGAGATGGGCAGCGCAAACGGCTCGGGACGCGGGACCGGTGTCCTGCGGGCGATCGGTCGCAGCCCGATGCTGGTGTTGGTGGGTGTTGGGGCGATGACGGCGGTGGTGGTGCCACCCCTGCTCGCGCCGGGGGCGGCCTCACTGGTGAGCGACAGCCCGAAGGAGGTGATCGATCAAACCTGGCAGATCGTCTTCCGCGACTACCTCGACATCAACGGCAAATACACACCGGAGAAGTGGCGCACGCTGCGCCGCCAGGTGCTGGCCAAGAGCTATGGCAGCACCAAGGAGAGTTATGAGGCGATCCGCGGCATGCTCGCCAGCCTCGATGACCCCTACACGCGATTCCTGGACCCCCGCGAGTTCAAGGAGATGCAGATCGACACCTCCGGTGAGCTCTCCGGGGTGGGCATCCAGCTGAGCCTCGACAAGGACACCAAGGAGCTGGTGGTGGTGAGCCCGATTGAGGGCTCCCCCGCCTCCCGCGCCGGCGTGATGCCGAAGGACGTGATCACGGCGATCGACGGCAAGAGCACCAAGGGCATGAGCACCGAGGATGCGGTCAAGCTGATCCGCGGGCAGGCCGGCAGCAAGGTGACGATCCAGCTGCGCCGCGCCGGCAAGTTGATTGACACGCCACTGGTGCGGGAGCGGATCGAGCTCCATGCCGTCGACAGCCAGGTGAACACCACCGGCGACGGCACCAAGATCGGGTACATCCGCCTCAAGCAGTTCAACGCCACCGCCTCCAAGGACATGGCCGCGGCGGTGAAGGAGCTGGAGGGCCAAGGGGTGCAGGGCTACGTGCTCGACCTGCGCAGCAATCCCGGTGGACTGCTGATGGCCAGCATCGCCATTGCCCGCCAGTGGCTGGATGAGGGGGTGATTGTCTCCACCAAGACCCGCGACGGCATTCAGGACACCAAGCGTGCCAACGGCCGCGCCCTCACCCAGCGTCCCCTGGTGGTGCTGGTGAACGAAGGCTCGGCCAGTGCCAGCGAGATCCTCTCCGGTGCCCTGCAGGACAACCACCGTGCCGTGCTGGTGGGCGAGAAGACCTTCGGTAAGGGTCTGGTGCAGTCGGTGCGGGGGCTGGCCGACGGCTCCGGCATGACCGTGACCATCGCCAAATACCTCACCCCCAGCGGCCGCGACATCCACAAGCACGGCATCGACCCCGATGTGCGCGCCAAGCTCACCCAGGCCGATGCCCAGCGGCTGCGTCTGGAGGATCTGGGCACCCGCAAGGACAGCCAGTACCGCGTGGCCGAGAGCACCCTGGTGAAGCAGCTGCGCCAGTCGGCCAGCGTCACCAAGGCCAGCAGCTACAACCCGGCCAGTGCCAATGTGCCCGCTGCGCTGGGAACAAGCGGCGGGTCAAGCGGCCGCTGATCTCGAGCGGCCGCTGATCTCGAGGGCCGCTGCTGAGATGGATCCGGAGGCGTTGCTCAGGCGGCGCCGGCCACCGGCTGCATCAGGCCGCCGCCGGGGGTGGAGTCGTCGTCGTCGTTGCCGGTGTCGCTCTGCAGCAGGGCGAACACCCCCAGGGCCAGCACGCTGATCAGGCCGGAGATCAGGCCAAAGCCGCCCTGCAGGCCCGAACCCAGATCGATCACCTCGCCCATGCCGGAGCCTTCACAGAACTTCTCATAATTGTAACGGAGGTTTGCGGCTGGCGTGGCGGGCCGCGCCGCCGGCGTCAAACCGCCAGCACCGCCTCGTTCTGGGCCGCCTGCCGCTCGGCCCGCTGGGCCTCGCTGAGACCATCGGCGCCGGGAATCTGGGCCGCCATCTGCGCCAGCCAGCCCTTCAGCTCCTCCACCTGCTTCTCGATCGGCAGCACCCCCAGGCCGCGGGCCAGCACCTTGGCGGTGCTGCCGGCACCGGGCTGGTACACCAGCCGGCCATGCAGGTGCTGGGGCAGCCCCTGGCGCAGCAGGCGGAAGGCGGGTTCCTCCATCGGCGTTTCCAGGGCGATGTTCGGCTTCTCCGGCTTGATGCGGGAGAAGGCGCAGCGCTTGGCCAGCAGCTTGAGCTCCATCAGCTGCAGCAGCGAGGTCACCGGCGCCGGGATCGTGCCGTAACGGTCCACCCAGTCGGCCGCGAGCTGCAGCAGCGATTCCGGCGTGTCGCACTCGGCGGCGGCCCGGTAGGCGGCCATCTTCTCGTCGTTGTCTGGAATCCAGTCGCCGGGGATGAAGGCGGTGATCGGCAGGTCGATCTGGGTGTCGTCCACCTTGGGGATGTCCTGGCCCTGGATCTCGGCCAGGCACTCCTGCAGCATCTCCATGTAGAGGTCGAAGCCGATGGTTTCCATCTGGCCGCTCTGCTCCACCCCCAGCAGGTTGCCCACGCCGCGGATCTCCATGTCGCGCATGGCCAGCTGGTAACCGCTGCCCAGCTGGGCGAATTCCTGGATCGCCCGCAGGCGCTGCCGCGCCGCCTCACTGAGGGAGGCATCCCCCGGATAGAACAGCCAGGCATGGGCCTGGATGCCGCTGCGGCCCACCCGACCGCGCAGCTGATACAGCTGGGCCAGGCCGAACTTCTGGGCGTCCTCGATCAGGATCGTGTTGACGCGCGGGATATCCAGGCCGCTCTCCACGATCGTGGTGCAGAGCATCAGATCGGCCTCGCCGGCGTTAAAGGCCACCATGGCGCTCTCGAGTTCCCCTTCGGCCATCTGGCCGTGGGCCACCAGCAGGCGCAGGCCGGGGATCATCTCGCGCAGCCGCCCGGCCACCTCCTCGATGCCCTCCACCCGCGGCACCACGTAGAAGATCTGGCCGCCGCGGTCCAGCTCCTGGCGGATGGCACTGCGCACCGCCTCCTCATCGAGGGCGGCCAGGTGGGTCTTGATCGGCCGGCGCAGCGGCGGCGGCGTGGTGATCAGGCTCATCTCGCGCACCCCTGACAGGCTCATGTAGAGGGTGCGCGGGATTGGCGTGGCGCTCAGGGTGAGCACGTCCACGTCCTTGCGCAGCGCCTTGATCTTTTCCTTCTGGTTCACACCGAAGCGCTGCTCCTCATCCACCACCAGCAGGCCCAGGTGCTTGAAGCTGGTGCCCTTGCCCAGCAGCTGGTGGGTGCCCACCACCACATCCACCGTGCCCTCGCTCAGCCCCTCCTGGATCGCCTTGCGCTCACCGGCGGTGCGGAAGCGGTTGAGCAGGCTCACCTTCAACGGATAGGGGGCAAAGCGCTCGGAGAGGGAGCGCCAGTGCTGCTGGGCCAGCACCGTGGTGGGGGCGAGCATCGCCACCTGCTTGCCGGCCGTGACGGCCTTGAAGATCGCCCGGATCGCCACTTCGGTCTTGCCGAAGCCCACATCGCCGCACACCAGCCGGTCCATCGGCTGGGGCTTCTCCATGTCGCGCTTCACGTCGGCGATCGCCTTGAGCTGATCGGGCGTGGGGTCGTAGGGGAAGGAATCCTCCAGTTCGCCCTGCCAGGGGCCATCGGCCGGGAAGGCGAAACCGGCCACCTTGTGGCGCTCGGCGTAGAGCTTCACCAGATCCAGGGCCACCTTGCGCACGGCCTTGCGCGCCCGCTCCTTGGCCTTGCTCCAGGCGGTGCCGCCCATGCGGTTGAGATCCGGCGGCTGCTCGGTGGTGGCGCGGTAGCGGCCGAGGCTGCCCAGCTGGTCGGCCGCCACGCGCAGCAGCCCATCGGCGTACTGCACCACCAGGTAGTCGCGCGATTCGCCGCCGATCGCCAGCTTCTCGAGCTTGAGGAAGCGGCCGATGCCGTGGTTGCGGTGCACCACGAAATCGCCCGGGCGCATCTTGTTGGGATCCACCGTGCGGCTGGCGGCCTTGCGGCGGCGGCGCACGTAGCCGGTGGCGGCCAGGGCGTGCTGGCCGAAGAACTCCCGGTCGCTGATCAGCACCAGCTTCCAGGCCGGCAGCTGCAGGCCCTCGAGCTCGGCGGTGCCCTTGGTTTTCAGGGCCACCGGTGTGCCCTGCTCCAGCAGGCGTTCAATCCCGGCGCCATCGGCCGGGTTGGGCACGAAGCGGGTGATGCAGTCGTGCTCCTCCAGCAGCGCCACGGCCCGGCTGGGCTGGGCGGAGAGCAGCCACACCGCGGCCCGCTCCTTCTGGAAGCCCTTCACCAGCTGCGCCAGCTTGCCGAAGGCATTGGGGTAGGCGGGCACCGGCCGGCTGGCCAGATCCAATCCGTTGGGGTGGTTGTCGCTTTCGTGCAGCTCCGCCAGATCGAAACCGCGGAAGCGGCTGCTGGCTTCGGCAAGGGTGCCCTCGGGCTCGCGGTGCAGGCTGGGGGGCAGTACAGCACCCAGTTCCTCGCTCACATCGGCGTGGTGTTCGCTGGCGTGGTCAAACCACTGCTGGCCATGGGAGCGGCAGTGGCGCCGTTCATCGATCGCCACCAGGGTGCTGGCGGGCAGGTAGTCGAGCAGGGAGGCGGGGTCCGGCCAGGCCAGGCCCATCAGCCGGCGCATGCCCTCCGGGGTTCCCCCCTCCAGCAGCTGCTCGAGGGCTTCCGGGCTGAGCAGATGCTCCAGCCCCTCGGGCATCGCCTCACGCAGGGCCTCGGCGATCAGCGGGCCGTAGCCGCTGGGGGTGAGGCGCACCACGTCGATCGGATCGAGTGAGCGCTGGCTGGCGGGGTCGAACTCGCGCAGCTTCTCCAGCTCCTCGCCGAAGAACTCCAGGCGCACCGGCAGCTCGGCACTCACCGGGAACACATCCACGATGTCGCCTCGGCGGCTCCAGCTGCCCTCCTGCTCAATGGCGCTGACCCGCTCGTAGCCCAGGCGCGTCAGCGTTTCCCCCAGCTGCTCGAGGTCGAGCACGTCCCCCTTGCGCAGGCTCAGGCACTGGGCCTGCAGGGCCGCGGGGGGCGGCAGATGGGGTTGCAGGGCCCGTTCGGTGGCCACGATGGCCATGCGTTCCGGTCCATCCAGCAGCTCGCTGAGCACCTGCAGCTGGCCCCAGGTGATCTCGCTGGTGGGATCGAACGGTTCGTAGGGGCTGCCCTCACTGGTGGGGTAGAGCTGGCAGCTGCGCCAGCCCATCAGCTCCAGCAGCGCCGCCCAGCGGCCCGCCTCCTCCAGGGTGGGCACCAGCACCAGCAGCGGCGCCTCGGCACTGGCCGCCAGGGCACTGCTGATCAGGGCCCGTGCGCCCCGACCGGCGCCGCTCAGCCGCAGCCGATCCGGGCGCTCAATCCGTGCCAGCACCTCCCCGGTGAGGGGCACCTGCTGCAGCTGGCGCACCAGGGGGGAGAGGGGCATGGGGGCGGTTCGGCAAGCCAGGCATCCTCGCAATCGGCGACGGTGGCCCGTGGCGGCTGGGCTCGGCGGGGTGGCTGGATGGTCGGGTTGGAAGGCCCAGCTCTGTATACAAAGGTGTGCATTTCACCGCCGCCTTCCGGTCGCTTCTGCCCAGGCTCCGTCTGGCCATGCGGGAGGACGGCGCTGCCGATGCCTCAGGCCCTACCCCAGCAGCCTGGTTTTTGCCAGACTGATTACTAACCTCTTATCGCCAGCGGCCGCTAACGGCCCCCCAGCAGATGCCCCCTTCTCTCGACGAGCTTGCGGCTTCCGCTCAGCCCTATGTGGAAGCCGATGCCCTCGGCAATGTGGTGCGCATCAACCAGGCCTTCCGCGAGGTCTACGGCTGGTCGGACGCCGACATCCTTGGAGAGCCCCTGGGGGCCATCCTGCCGGAGTCGTTCCGGATGTCCCACCAGCTCGGTTTTTCCCGATTTCAGGCGACGGAACAATCCACGATTCTCGCCCATCCTCTGCGTCTAAGCACCCGCTGCGCGGATGGCCGCGATATCGTTTCTGAACATTATATTGTGGGTGAAAAACGTGGGGATAGCTGGATGTTCGGCGCCACGCTCACACCCCTCCCCGATGGCACCCCAACGGACGCCTGATGGTTGTGGTACCGGCTAAAGACGATACCTCGCTCGTTCTAGAGCTTCGCCGGACCCTCGCGCGCCTTGAACTTGCCCTCGCCCAGATTGCCGATGGCTTCGTCATCACGGATGCGGATGGCGCCATTATTTGGTGCAATGGCGGCTTCGAGACCCTGCTCGGCCGCTCCAAGCTGTTCATCCTGGGCACGGATCTGATCCGGCTCCTGCCTGAGCTGATGCCGGCAGAGAAGCGCCTGGATCTCGCCCAATCCATCTACAGCCAGACCAGCGGCGGCATGCTGCAGGTGGTGAGAAGTCGTGAGCCATTGCAAGTCTTTGAGATGGAATGGAGGCCTGTTCTCGCGGATGGTGAATCCCGGCTTCCCTTCATCTTTCGCTTCCACGACATCAGTGATCGCCTCTCCCTGGAGGAGCTGAGGGCGCAGTCTGAGGAGCTGCGCCTGCAGCAGCTGGATCTGGCCGCCCAGGTGGTGACTTGCCCGGTCACCGGCCTGCCGAACCGACGGGCCCTGCTGAAGGCCATCGATGGGGCGTTGCGCGATGACCTGCAGGCCCTTGGAACCCTGGCGGTGATCTTCTGTGATCTGAATCACTTCAAGCAGGTTAATGACACCTATGGGCACCAGATCGGTGATCGGTTGCTGATTGAAATTGCCCGGCGGATGCAGGAGGCGCTGCGCCCCCAGGATCTGGTGGCCCGCATCGGTGGCGATGAATTCGTGCTGCTATGCACCCATCTGCATTCTGCGCAGGAAGCGCTGGTCATCGGGCGGCGGGTGATCGAGGTGGTCTCGCGGCCGTGGACTCCCGCGGATACTCCGCTGAACCTGGAGTTGTTTCCGGAGATCAGCGTGGGCATCGCGCTGTGCACCGGTGAAGTCTGCTCCGCTGAGCAGCTCCTGCAGAACGCGGACCTGGCGATGTATGAAGCCAAAAGCAGCCGCAGCGCCCAGCCGGTCGTTTTCGATGGGGCGATCGATGCCCGCCATGCGCGCAACCAGCTGGTCTGCGCCTATCTGCAGCAGGCCCTCGCCAGGCAGGACGTCGGTCTGCATCTCCAGCCGCTGGTGCGGCTGGAGACGGGTGTGGCCGTGGGTTATGAAGCCCTCTGCCGGCCATTGGATGCGGCCGGTGTGTCGATCGAGCCACGGGAATTCATCGCCGCCGCTGAGGCGGCTGGCCTGATCGCCCCCCTGGGGCAGCTGCTGCTCGACCGTTGCTGCTCGGCGGTTCGGGAGCTGGACCTACCGGCCCGTGGTCAGCGTCTGTCGATCAATTTCAGCAGTCAGCAGCTGGCGCAGGCGAACCTCGTTGAGATGCTGGAGGCCTCGATCCAACGCTTCGACCTGCCCGCGAGTGCGATCTGTCTGGAGTTCACCGAGACTGCCTTGTTGACCAATAGCAATGATGTCATTCAACAGCTGCATCGACTGCGAAGCAGTGGTTTCAAGCTGTTGATCGATGATTTTGGAATCGGTTACTCAAGTTTGAATGGTCTGCTTGATCTGCCGGTTGATGGCATCAAGATTGACCATACATTCACCGCCACTATGCTCGATGATCCCAGGCGAATGCTGATGCTGCGCTCCGTCGTTGAGCTCGTCAAGCAGCTGCGGTTGGAGCTGGTTGTGGAGGGTGTCGAGACCTGTCAGCAACGGGATGTGCTGATGGAGATGGGGTGTGATCTGGCCCAGGGATATCTGTTCGGCGCTCCAGCTCCGCTCAGCGCCATTCTCATCAGCGCATCTCAGCCCCCCCGGCTGTCCTGCTGAGGCCTGTTTCGGTGCTGCGCCAACGCGATCCCTCCCCTTCGCCGTCGGCCGGGCCAATCCTGGGGTTCCTGGTTCTCATGGGAGCGGGCGTGGCCCTGCTGACCAGCCCCGGGGCGGAACTGCCGGAGCGGCTGGCGGCGGTGCTGCCCCTGCCGCAGCCGCGGCTGTCCCCCACCGATTTCCCGATCGACGCCGATCGCGAGGCTGTGCTGTTCAGCCAGCTCGATGCCGCCGATCGGGCCTGGCAACCGAGGGCGGTGCTGATCCCCGGAGGCGGCACCCGCTATTCCTACAGGCGCCGCGCCGGTGATCCGCCGCTGAGCCTCGAGCAGATCAAGGCGCTGATGCACCATCCCCCCAGCTTTGCGGCGGAGCAGCGCACGATCGGGCTGCTGCTGCAGGAGCTGCGGCGGGCGGGAGCCCGGGTTGTGCTGGGGCCGCCGCGCAAGCAGGGCGCCGCCGGCGAGTGGGATCCGCGCCGGCTGGTGCTGCGGGTGCGCCCCGATGTGCCCGCCAAGGGCAGCCGGGAGTTTGTTCGCGTGCTGAACCATGAGGCGATTCACGTGGCCCAGAGCTGTCGCCGCGGCCGAGTCAATGCGCGCCCCACCACCCTGGGACTCTCCCGGGCCGTGGATCCGCGCGAGCAGCGCCATCTGGCGGCACCGATCTACGCCAACGCCACACCGCTGGAGCGGGCCCTGGAGGAGGAGGCCTATGCCAACCAGGACCATCTCAGCCTGGGGTGGCAGTTGCTGCAGGCGCACTGCCGCAGCCGATGAGTTCGCTTTCCAGCAGCATGTTGAACTGCAGCAGCTGCTCGTCACTGAGCTGCTGACGGCTGCTGAGCTGAAAGCTGTTTTCGAGCAGCTGGCGCCCCCGTGCCGGATCCCAGCCCAGCTGGCTGAGCAGCAGCTCGCACTGCTCGAGCAGATCGCGGCGCCGCAGCGGCACCATGGCGTTCTCCGGGCTGGTGCCGCTGGTCAGTCCGCGCAGGGCCCGCAGATAGGCCACCACATCGGCGTAGGCGGTCAGGCGGTTGCGGCTGGGATGGCCGAAGCTGCGTTGCAGGTAGGTGCTCTCCTGGTTGCGGTCCCAGCCCAGCCGTTGCAGCTGCACATCCAGCTCCGCCAGTTCCTCGCTCCAGTCTTCGGGGTCGGGGTTCGGTTCACCGGCGGGCTCCGGGGTGCCGTTGCCGAGGCTCAGCAGCGGCAGCTGCGGCGTGGCCGGCTCCGCGATGGCGTCCGGGGCCGCGGCTGCCGTTGCTCGCCGCTGCGGTGGTGCCGGTCGGGTTCGGGGCGAAACGACAGGCTCGCCGGCGGTGGCCATGGCGGTGCCGCTGCTTGGGGCCGCGGGGGCGGAGGTCTGCGTCAGGCGATGGTTCAGGCGGGCCAGGGCGCGGTCTTCAGCCGCTTCGGCGCTGCTGGCCTCACCCAGGCTGCGGCCGAGGCACTGGCCCTGCTGCCAGGCGCTGACTTCCACCACCCGCTGGCCGGGTTCGGCATGCACCAGCCGCGCTTCGACCTGCAGCAGGCGGGTTTCGGCAGGCACCGGGCCGTCCGTGTCGGCGATCGGCCTGGGGCTGGCGGGGGGCTCCATCGCCGAAGGGCGCGCAATCGGCCTCCCTACACTGCCTCCTCCTGATCGCCGCTGCAGCCCCCGATGGAAGCGGAATCGATCACCTCGCTCTCGCCCCTGCTGGAGGGGGCGGATCAGTGGGGGGAGTGGCTGCTGCTGCTGCCCCTGCTCGTGGCCCTGGAGGCGGTGCTCTCGGCGGACAACGCCATTGCCCTGGCGGCGATCTCCCGCCAACTGCGCGATCCCGAGCGGCAGAGCCGCGCCCTCAACCTCGGCCTGGCGCTGGCACTGGTGTTCCGCCTGGCCTTGATTGCTGCCGCCCGCTGGGTGCTCGATTTCTGGCCGCTGCAATTGCTGGCGGCGGCCTATCTGCTCTGGTTGTCAGTCACCAGCCTGCTGCCGCTGCTGCGCCAGGAGGCCGCTGAGGCGGGGGATTCGGCTGATCCGCAGGCGGCCGCCGAGCAGCCCGCCGCGGCGGATGGCCTGCACAACCGCGGCCTCGGCGCCGTGGTGGCGACCCTCGCCCTCACCGACCTGGCCTTCTCCCTCGACAGCGTCGCCGCTGCCGTGGCCGTGAGCGACAACCTGCTGATCGTGATGGTGGGTGGGGTGATCGGCGTGATCGCGCTGCGGCTCACCTCGGCCCTGTTCGTGCGCTGGCTGGGCGAGTTCGCCCACCTGGAGGCGGCGGGGTACATCGCCGTGGGCCTCGTGGGGCTGCGGCTGGTGCTGCGCCTGGCGGCCCCGGAGCTGGTGCCGCCGGAATGGGCGCTCCTGGCCGTGGTGGCCCTGCTGTTTGTGTGGGGTTTCTCCAAGCGTCTGCCTCCGGCCCTCGGCCCTGAGCCCCCCGCTGAGATCAACCCCTGAGCGCCATGCGTGTGGAACTGCGCCAGGCCGGCAGCAATCGCCTGCTCGAGCGGCTCGAGCTCGACGACGTTCCCCATCCCGGCCGCTGGCTGGTGGTGGACGAGCGCAGTTTTCTGGTGCTGCAGCGCCATCACCGCTACCAGCTCAGCCAGGGGCGCTACGAGCTCAGCAGCATCGCCCTGCTGGTGAAGGCGCAGCGCCAGCCGGCCGATGCCCGCCAGTGGCAGGGGCGCTGGGTGATCGGTGATCCCAGTTGCCGCTACAACGCCCGTTCCCCCCTGCTGCGCTGCGCGGTGCTGCCTGATGGCCCCTGCGACCGCTGTGCCCACTACGCCCCGGCTTCAGGATGATCACCGCCTCCGGCATGGACACCCCAGCATCCCCGGAACCCCTCCGCCACTGGCCGGGGCGGTTGGTGGCCGGCCATGGGGTGGCATCCGGTCGTTCAGCCGCCAGCCCCTATCCCGCCGGCACCATCGCCCTGCAGACCCCCCATTTCCGGGCGCTGGGGATTGATCTCACCCCCTTCCAGCCCGCCACCCTCAACCTCGACTTCGCCCCGGGCGAGTGGCGCCTGCGTGATCCCGATCACCATGTGCCGCTGCTGCGCTGGACCGACCGCCACCCCCCGGAAACCTTCTCCTTCTGGCACTGCCGCCTGCAGCGGCTCGATGTTGCCGGGGCGCCGACCCTGCCGGCCCTGATCTACTACCCCCATCCCGAGACCAAGCGCGCCCACCACCAGCAGCCCTCCCTGCTCGAGCTGCTGGCTCCGCCGCTTGGCCCCCTGGAGCTGGGCACGGCATTCCAGCTGCTGGTGGACCCGCAGCGCTGCCGTCTGATCCAGCCGGCGCGGTTGCGCGCCCGCCTGTTGGAGTTCCTGAAATTCCGCGTGCTCGCGGCCCAGCAGCAGTTCTTCGAGGAACTCGCCGCCGGCGGCCAGCCCGCACAGGCGCTGCGCCAGTGGTTGGCGGGCGTGTGGCCCGAGGCCTGCGACCTCAGCGATGCGGATCTGCAGCGCACCCTGGATCAGGCCCGCCTGCTCTACACCGAGGAGCCCCAGCGGGGTGGACCGTAGGGTGACCTGATCCGTGGGGTTGTTGCCATCGCACCGTCGTCGACCCCTCGCTCCGGCGCCACGTCCCAGCCGGCTGCCTCACCGTTGACGTCGGCATCGGCAGGCGGTGTCGGCTCCCGCCGCCGTCGCCGCAGCACCGCCATGGTCGGTGCCAATGCCGGTGCCGGTGCCGGTGCTCCCCCCGCAGGCCGCCCCACCCGGGTGGCGACGCCGGTCAGGAGCCAGGTGCCAGCCCCCAGTGAGGAGGCCCTGAGCGCCTCTCCATTCACCGCCCTCGGCCTGGGGCGTCCGATCGTGCAGGCGGTGCTGGAGAAGGGCTACACGTCCCCCTCGCCGATTCAGCAGCAGTGCATCCCCGCGGTGCTGGACGGCCGCGATGTGATGGCTGCGGCGCAGACCGGCACCGGCAAGACCGCCGGCTTCACCCTGCCGATGCTGGAGCGGTTGCGGCACGGTCCGCACGCGCGCAACAACCTGGTGCGGGCCCTCGTGCTTACCCCCACCCGGGAGCTGGCGGCCCAGGTGGCGGAGAACGTGGCCGCCTACTCCCGCCACCTCGATCTGCGCTCCGATGTGGTGTTCGGCGGCGTGAAGATCAATCCGCAGATGCAGCGGCTGCGCGGCGGTGCCGACGTGCTGGTGGCCACCCCCGGCCGGCTGATGGACCTGGCCCAGCAGAACGCGGTCAAGCTCGGCCGCGTCGAGATCCTGGTGCTCGATGAAGCCGATCGCATGCTTGACATGGGCTTCATCCGCGATATCCAGAAGATCCTGGCCCTGTTGCCGGCCAGGCGTCAGAACCTGCTGTTCTCCGCCACCTTCGAGGCCTCGATCCGCAAGCTGGCCACCGGGCTGCTGCACAACCCCGTGCAGCTGCAGGCCACACCGGAGAACCGCACCGCCGCCACCGTGGAGCACGTGCTGCATCCATGCGACATGGACCGCAAGCCGGAACTGCTCTGTCATCTGATCCAGAGCAACGACTGGCAGCAGGTGCTGGTGTTCTCACGCACCAAGCACGGTGCCAACCGCATCGCCGATCGCCTGAGCAGCGAAGGCATGGCCGCCGCCGCCATCCATGGCAACAAGAGTCAGGGGGCCCGCACCCGGGCCCTGGCTGGCTTCAAGAGCGGTGAGCTGCGCGTGCTGGTGGCCACCGACATCGCCGCCCGCGGCATCGACATTCACCAGTTGCCCCACGTGGTGAATCTCGATCTGCCCAACCAGGCTGAGGACTACGTGCATCGCATCGGCCGCACCGGCCGGGCCGGCTGCAACGGCCATGCCGTGTCGCTGGTGGCGGCCGAGGAGCACGAGCTGCTGCGGGCGATCGAGCGCCTGATCGGCAATCCGTTGCCTCGCCAGGAGGTGCCGGGGTTTGAACCGAAGGTGCTCTCGGCACCGCCGCTGGATCTCAGCGGCGGCCGCGGCCGGGGTGGCCGCTCCGGCGGTGGCGCCAGCCGCGGTCGTCGCGGCGTCGGCTCCGGCCAGGGCGGACACGCGCGCAGCCGCTGAGGATGGGCGAGCGGATCGCTGCGTCGGCCTGAGCGTGGATCGCAGCAGCGATGGGCTTTGATCCCCGCCAGTGGCCAAGCGGCAACCCCCAGCCCCGGAGGGTCACCACCAACATCGACGCCCTGCTGGCCGAAAACGAGGCCCTGCGCCGGGAGGTGCAGCAGCTGCGCCGGCGGCTTGCGCTGCTCGAGCGCCCACCACGGCCCGCTGGCAGCCCCCGCTGGTCGGCGGCGGCGCCGGCGTCCCCGCCACCCCCGCCGCGGGTCACGCCTGAGCAGGTGCAGCGCTGGGGCGAGGCCCTGGCGGCCCAGAGCGGCTGGCGGGAGCTGCGGCTCGGCGATGCGGGCAGCGGCCTCCAGGGGGTGATCCAGGAGCTGGATCGCCGCAGCTTCCATCCAGGCCTCAGCCTGGAGCAGCGCCTGGATCGCCTGGCGGCTGGCCTGGGGCGTGACCTGCAGCAGGCCCTCGGCGCTGGCCCCCCTAGCCGCAAGCGCCTGGCGATCCTGGCGGCCTTCGCCCTCTATGGCCCCAGCGCCAGCGAGTGGCTGGAGGATGCCCCGATGCGTGTGGTGGCGGAGCTGCGTCAGCGTCAGCAGCAGCTCGAACAGCCGGGGCCCCAGCGGCGGCGCGGCCGTCGCACCAGTACGCACCAGCGCAGCACCGACCGACCCAGTGGCGATCAGCCCCATGGGGATCCAGGCCGCCTGGATGCCCTGCGCGTGCTGGGGCTGGAGTGGGGCGCCTCACGCCAGGCGATCAAGACGGCCCACCGCCGCCTGGTCAAACAGCACCATCCGGACATGGGCGGACAGGCGGAGGATTTTCACCGCGTCAATGCGGCCTATCAGCTGCTGATGGCCTGAGCTCGTCGTCGCCGAGCCGGTCCCCCGGTTTGGCGCCGAGCTGCCGGATCAGCGCCTGGCCGGCGCTGGCCCGCTTGCCTTCGAGCTGGGCTTCCCGCAGCAGCACGGGGCAGCCACCGCTGGCCACCACCAGGCCCAGGTCGCCGGCCAATGCCAGCACCGTGCCCGGCTCGGCCTGGCCCAGGGCCGCTCCGCTGCCAGCGGCAGCCGTCTTTGCATCGGGCGTCCAGCGCGCGATCAGCGCGGCGGTGCCAGGCGAGAGCTGATCCGCGAGCCGCTTCACCAGCGGTTCGGTGGCCAGCAGCTTGAGCCGCTTGCCCTGCCAGCTGCTCACGGCGCCGGGATAGAGGCCCATCACCCGCCGATGGATCGCCAGGGCCGACTGGTTCCAGGCGATCCGCTGGTCGTCCTTGGTGAGCAGGCGGGCGTAGGTGAGGCCCTCTTCCGCCTGCGGCCGCACCCCAAGCCGTTCGAGCCGCTCGGCTTCAGGCCCGGGCCCGGCCGCTTCGATCCGCGGCATCGCCTCCACCAGCAGTTCGGCGGTGAGTGCGGCCAGGCGGCTGCCGAGCTGCTGGGCGTTCTCCAGCAGACCGATCGGCAGCGCCCGCTCCAGCAGCACCGGCCCGGTGTCGAGCCCCTCCTCCATTGCCATGATCCCTACGCCGGTTGTGGCGTCGCCCTCGATCAGGCTCCACTGGATCGGGCCGGCGCCGCGCCAGCGGGGCAGCAGCGAGCCGTGGCCGTTCCAGCAGCCCAGGGGTGGCTGGGCCAGCACCTCGGGCGGCAGGATCTGGCCGAAGGCCACCACCACGGAGACGTCCGCCCCCAGATCAGCGAGCTGGCCTTGGCATTGCGGATCTCGGCGGATGCGCTCCGGTGTGAACACCGGAATCCCCAGCTCCAGGGCCCGGGCCTTCACCGGCGATGGCATCAGCTCCTTGCCCCGGCCGCGGCGACGGTCTGGCTGCGTCACCACCCCCACCAGGGTGTGGCCGGCCGCCGCCAGGGCATCGAGGCTGGGCACGGCGTAGGCCGGTGTGCCCCAGAACAGGATCTTCATCGCGCCATTGTTGCCGCCGGCGGAGGGCTCAGACCTGGGATGCAGACCTGGGATGCAGACCTCGGCCTCAGGCCTCGCCGGTGATGGAGAGACCCTCCACCCACACCAGCGGACAGAGCCCGTCGGGAGTGACCTTGGCGGAGCCCTCGAAGCCGATGATCGCTTTCAGCACCTGGCGGATGTCACCGGCCACGGTGGCCGCTTCGATCGAGCGTGGCTCGCCGCCGCGCACCAGCCAGCCATCGAACGGCAGGGAGAACGAACCCTGGCTGGCCTTCACACCGGCATGCAGCGCCGACAGCGAATCGATCCACACGATCGGCTCGCTGGCCTTGAAGCGATCGAGGCCGGCCTGGCCGCCATCGCTGCCGGCGGCCGGGCCGATCTCAAACCAGTCCGGACCCACCGACACCTTGGCCCCCAGGCCGGCATGGCCGGTGGG
>JBEGQE010000019.1:0-7991 GCA_041181145.1 Cyanobacteriota bacterium | reverse complement strand
TGAGGCTGGCTGGCCCTGCTGCTCGGCAGGGGCCGCGCTGGGTGAGCCGCCGGCCAGAGGCCACCTCCGCAACGGCACCACCGTCAGCAGCAGGCCAAGCAACGCCCCCAGCAGCCCCAGGGCAGCAGCGCCCAGCAGGGGCCAGAACAACGGCGCCAGGTCGCGCGGCCACCAGCGCGGCCGCCAGAGATCGCCTTCGCCGTTGCGGCGCCACAGCTCCCGGGCCCGCAGCTGCAGGTCGGCCGCCACCGCAGCGAGGTCATCGCGCAGCGCCCCCCAGGGGTTGCGATAGGGGGCCGGCAGATCGGAGCCGCCAGCGGCATCGTCGCGGCCCATGGGAGGGGGAGGGGCGGGCAGGGGTCAGCCGGCGGAGCGGCGGCGCAGCAGCGCCAGGGGATTGCGCAGGGCGGCACCGGCAGACGCCGGCTGGTTCGCCGGCAGCTCGCCGCCCCCGCCCTGACGGCTCGGGTCGGCCTCCTGGCCCTGGGAGAACTGCTCCACCGCCTGGGCATCGGGGGTGGGTTCCTTCCAGCCCTTCACCTCCTTGTACATGCGGTCGTACTCCAGGGCCGAGCGATCCCAGCTGTAGTCGGCCTGCATCGCCCGCCGCTGCAGCTCGCGCCAGCTGGCTCCGTGGCGGAACGCCTCCCAGGAGCGCACGATCGAGGTGTAGAAGTCGAGCGGGTCGTAGCGGTCGAAGCAGAAGCCGGTGCCGCTGTGGTTGTTGGGGTCGTGGGGGGGAACGGTGTCCACCAGTCCGCCGACGCGGCGCACCACGGGGATCGAGCCGTAGCGCATCGCCAGCAGCTGGCTGATGCCGCAGGGCTCAAAGCGGCTGGGCATCAGGAAGGCATCGCTGCCGGCGTAGATCAGGCGCGACAGGGCGTCGTCGTAGGTGAGGAACACGGCGAAGCGGCCGGGGTGGCGCGCCGCCATCTGCCACAGGCCCGATTCGAGGTGGCGATCGCCGGTGCCCAGCACAACGATCTGGCTGTCGGAGTAGGCGAGCACGCGATCGGCCACCTGCAGCAGCAGATCCAGACCCTTCTGGTCGACCAATCGGCTCACCACCCCCATCAGATAGGTGTCCGGATTCACCGTCAGGCCCATGCGCTCCTGCAGCACGCGCTTGCATTCGGCCTTGCCACGCAGATCGTCAACCGTGAAGGTGGCAGGCAGGGTGGTGTCGGTGGCGGGATTCCAGGCGTCCTGGTCGATGCCGTTGAGGATGCCGCGCAGCTTGCCACTGACGTAATTCAGCAGGCCCTCCAGCTTCTCGCCGTACTCGGAGGTGCGGATCTCCTGGGCGTAGGTGGGCGACACGGCATTGACGCCATCGGCGTACAGCAGGGCCGCCGCCATGGTGTGGTCGCCCTGCATGTACCAGGGGCACCAGGTCATCCGGTCGAGCTTCCAGCGCCAGGGGCCCTGGTACTTGAGGTTGTGGATGGTGAAGACCGTGCTGATCTCCGGGTCCTGGTGCATCCACACCGGGATCATGCCGGTGTGCCAGTCGTGGCAGTGCAGGATCTCCGGCTTCCAGTGGTTCCAGGCGAACTCCGCCACGGCGCTGGCGAAGAAGGTGAAGCGCCAGTCTTCGTCCTCACCGCCGTAGATGCGCTCCGGGTCGAACACCGGGTGGCCCACCAGATACAGCGGCAGGCCGTTGCCGGGGTGGCGCGTCTCGTAGACGGCGAAGTCCGTGCCCATGGTGTGGGCGCGCCAGATCGGTTCCCCGGAGATGGCGAGCTGGCTCCAGAGCCGCCCGTAGCCCGGCATGATCAGGCGCACGTCGTGGCCGAGCGTCTGCAGGGCAGGCGGCAGGGAACCCACCACATCGCCCATGCCCCCCACCTTCACCATCGGGGCGCATTCGGCTGCGGCAAACAGCACCCGCATCGGGAATCCGGCTGAAGTGGGCGCAACTCTACGGGTGGTTTCAGGGCAGAACGGTCACCGGCGTACCCACCTGCACCAGCTCAAACAACTCCTGCACGTTCTCCTCGTAGAGGCGCACGCAGCCGTGCGACACGGCGCGGCCCACGGTCCAGCGGTGCGGCGTGCCGTGGAAGCCCGCCACCGTGCAGCCGCTGATCTCCAGGTGGCGCTCGCCATCCCAGCCGCTGCGGCCCTGGCAATCGCGGTAGAAGCCGATCCAGCGGCTGCCGAGGGGATTGGCCGGGCCCGGCCCCACCGCCTTGCCGTTGCCGGGATGCTGCCAGATCGGCTGGGCCACCTTCTCCAGCACCTGATGGCGGCCGGCGGGCGTCTCCCAGCCCACGGTGCCCACGGCGGCGGGGAAGCGCCGCACCAGCTCACCGTTCTCCAGCACCAGCAGCTGGCGATGGCGTCGATCCAGCACCAGCTGCAGGCCCGGCTCCACGAGCAGATCGCCGGGCACCCGCGCCATCGCCACCTGGTCGCTGATCTGCGGCGCCGGCGGCGGGATCGGATCGGGCTGGCGCGCCAGCACCGGCGACGCGGCCATGGCGATCAGCAGGGCCGGCCCGGTGACGGGCCAGAGGACAGGGCGAAACGGTGCGGAGGGTGTCACATCAGCAGGGGCCGACTGTTCCAGCACTAGCTACGGCAGCCAGGCAGCGGATGAAAAATCTGGATCCCGTTTCTCGAGAAAGGCGTTGCGCCCCTCCTGACCCTCCGCCGTTCGATAGAAGAGGTGGGTGGCCTGCCCTGCCAGCTCTTGGATGCCGGCCAGGCCATCGGTTTCGGCGTTGAAGGCGGCCTTCAGGCAGCGGATCGCCGTGGGGCTGTGGCCCAGCACCTCCCGTGCCCAGCGCACCCCCTCGGCCTCGAGCTCGGCCAACGGCACCACCGCATTGACCAGCCCCATCGCCAGAGCCTCCTCGGCGCCGTAGCGGCGGCAGAGGAACCAGATCTCGCGCGCCTTGCGCTGGCCCACCACCCGGGCCAGGTAGCCAGCCCCGAAGCCGCCATCGAAGCTGCCCACCCGCGGCCCGGTCTGACCGAACACGGCGTTGTCGGCCGCCAGGCTGAGGTCGCAGAGGAGATGCAGCACCTGGCCGCCACCCACGGCGTAACCGGCCACCAGGGCGATCACCACCTTGGGAAGGCTGCGGATCAGCCGCTGCAGATCCAGCACGTTGAGGCGGGGCAGGCCGTCGTCGCCCACGTAGCCGCCATCGCCGCGCACGCTCTGATCGCCACCGGCGCAGAACGCCCAGCCGCCATCGGCCGCCGGGCCCGCGCCGCTGAACAGCACCACGCCGATGCGCGGATTGTCGCGCACCCGTGAGAAGGCATCGAACAGCTCCATCACCGTCTTCGGACGGAAGGCGTTGCGCTTCTCCGGCCGGTTGATGCGGATGCGGGCGATGCCCTCCTCGCTGAGATCGAACAGCACGTCCTCATAGGAACCCTGCGGGATCCAGACCACGCCGGACGCGGGGGCTTGTGCGGACATCAGGGCCGGGCGCTCAGCTGGGCCATTCTGCGGCGCAGCTGCCGGCGGGTCTCGGCATCGGCGCGGCGGTCCGTGCGCAGCTCGAGCAGGGCCATCGGTTGCTGCAGCCCCCAGGCGAGGGCGTCCTCCAGTTCGTCCAGGGAGGCCAGGGCCCGGCTGGCCGCGCCGTAGCCGGCCGCCAGCTGGCGGTGGTCGAGGGCCTGGGGCATGGCGAACAGCCGCTCGAAATCCATCACGGCAGACCCCTCAGGCAGCCGGATCGGCAGCTGCTCGAAGATGCCGCCGCCGCCGTTGTCCACGAGCACCACGCACAGGCGGGCGCCACGGGCCTCGAGCTGGTGCCGCCACAACCAACCGTTGGCGTCGTGCAGCAGGGCGAGGTCACCGGTGAGCAGCACCAGGGCGCCGGTGCTGCAGGCCAGGCCCGCCGCCAGCGAAAGGGTGCCATCGATGCCGGAGGCACCGCGGAAGCCGAACAGCGGCCGGTGAGGCGCATCGGCAGCCGCAAAGCTCTCCCAATCGCGCACGGGGCTGCTGCTGGCCAGCATCACAGCCAGACCCGGCGGCAGGGCGCGGCTGAGCCGGCGGGCCAGGCCCGGCTCCGTGCAGGCCCCCGTCTCCAGGGCGTCATCGAGGGCGCGCTGGCAGGCCGCATCGGCCTCGAGCCAGGCGCGGGCCAGGGCCCGGTTGGCAGCCGCTGCGCTGGCCGGGCCGCCGGGCTGCAGGGACAGCCAGGCCTCCAGGCCGTGCGGCCAGCGGGCCGTGGCCGGGATGCCGGCATCGCGGTTGCGCGGATCCGCCTCGGTGATCAGCAGCTGTGGGCCGGAACAGGCGGCGATCCACTGCTGCAGCCGCCGGCTGGCGGGCATCGGCCCCAGCCGCAGCAGCTGCGGCGCCGCCGGCAGGCCGTGGCCCTCGGCCAGCAGCAGGTCGTAACCGTGCATCAGCTCCAGGCCCGGCCAACCCCGCAAACCGGAGAGGGCATCGGCGAGCACGGGCCAGCCGCTGCGCCGCTGCCACCGCCGCAGCGCCTCGGCGAAGGGAGCCAACGCCGCCATGGTGCCGCGCCACGGACCCGCCACCACCACGCCCGGCCGGTCCGGATCCAGGCCAGGCCAGGCCGCCGCAACCTCGGCCGGCATCCGGAGCTGCGGCGATTCGGGCGGAGGTTCCCCCTGCGTCTCGTTTGCCGCGATGGCTGCGCTGGCTGCCGTCAGGGCCGCCGCGGCGACATGCAGGGGTTCCTCGAAGGGCAGGTTGAGGTGAACGGGCCCGGGCGGAGCCCCGAGGCAGGCCCGCCAGGCGGAGGCCGCCAGCTCCCGCAGCGCCGGCTCCCCCATCCGGGCCAGACCGGCGGGACTGCCCTCGGCCATCAGGCGGCAGCAGGGGACCAGGAAGGCCTCCTGGTTCACGGTCTGGTTGGCACCGCATCCCTTGAGGCGGGCCGGCCGATCGGCGGTGAGCAGCAGCAGCGGCAGGGCGCCGCTGTCGGCCTCCACCACGGCCGGCAGCAGGTTGGCCACAGCGGTGCCGGAGGTGGTGACGACCACCGCCGGCAGGCCATCGGCCCGCCCCAGGCCCAGGGCCAGGAAGGCCGCCGAGCGCTCATCCACGGCCGTGAACAGGTCAAGCCCCCGGCTGGCCAGCACCCCGGCCGCCACCGCCAGCGGCGCCGAGCGGCTGCCGGGGCAGAGCACCAGCCGCCGCAGACCACAGCGGCGCAGGGCCTCGAGCAGGGTCAGGGCCGCCCGCAGGTTGGCATCAGCGGAGGTGGCAGACACCCGGCGGAGCGCGTGGTTCAGGATGCAGCGATCATGCTCACCGGTCCGCGGCCCATGGGCCCTGCCCCCGAGACCAGCAACGCCCCGGCGCCCCCCCCGGCCGCCCCATCGAAAGGCTGGCGGTCGCTGCTGGCCTGGCTGGCCCTGGCCCTGCTGCTGCGCTGGGCAGTGATCGAACCCCGCTGGATCCCCTCCGGATCGATGCTGCCCACCCTGCAGCTGCAGGACCGGATCCTGGTGGAGAAGCTGCGGCCCCGGCTGGGCCAGCCGCTGGCCAACGGCAGCATCGTGGTGTTCCACGCCCCACCGGCCCTGGTGCAGGCCGGATACGACCCTGATGCGGCCCTGATCAAGCGGGTGATCGGCCGCCCCGGCGACCAGATCGCCGTGCGCGATGGCCAGCTGTGGCGCAACGGTGAGCCGGTGCAGGAACCCTGGCGCCGTGAGCCGATCAATTACAGCTTCGGGCCGGTCACCGTTCCGGCGGGCACCCTGCTGGTGCTGGGCGACAACCGCAACGCCAGCCTCGATTCCCATCTCTGGGGGCCCCTGCCGGAGACGGCCGTGATCGGCACGGCCGTGCTGCGCTACTGGCCGCTGAACCGAATCGGGCCGATTCGGTTCCCCGACCTCGCCGATCTCGATCGAGACGTACAGCTGGGGTAGGGTGCAGCCGTGACGCGGAGCACACCGGAGATGTTCAACCCGGAGTTCCTGACCAGCGACAGCGAAGCGATCAGCAGCAATTCGCTGATCCAGTACCTGCAGGATCAGTCACCGGATGTGCTGCAGCGCGTGGCCCGCTCCGCCAGCGGCGACATTCAGGACATCATTCGCCACAACGTGCAGGGCCTGCTCGGCATGCTGCCCGGCGAGCATTTCGACGTGAAGATCACCGCCAGCCGCGACCACCTGGCCGGCCTGCTGGCCTCCGCGATGATGACTGGCTACTTCCTGCGCCAGATGGAGCAGCGGATGGAACTGGAAGCGACCCTGTTCGCCGATCCCGGCCTCGATGCCGACCCCGGCGAACTCAAGCTCTGACGCCCAGCTGATCCACCGAATCCCAGCGGATCGGAGCTTCAGGCGAGTGGGTCCGCCGGCACCACGCCGGCCTTGAGCAGCAGATCATCGAGCCGGGCGAGATAGGCCCAGTTGCCCTCACGGGGCGCCCAGGGCCGCGCTTCGATCGCAGCGGCCAGCTGCTGCAGGCTCTCAGGCGAGGCCGGCACCGGCGCCGCGTAGTGGGCGGGCACCACCCAGCGCAGGCCCTGCAGCTGGCCGGCCTGCTCCAGCCAACGCAGCACCACCGCCCGGGCGCGCGGGAACACCAGCCGCTCCAGCACCGGGGCCACCTGCAGCGAAGCCTGGCCGGCATCGGAACCGGTGAGGCTGGCGAAGGCCTGCTCGGATGGTGAGTCCCAGTGGAAGGGATAGAAGCCGAAATAGGCGCGGGCCTGGCGGCAGCCGGGCTGGAAGGCCTGGGCGATCAGCTGGCGGAGCGAAGGCACCTGCAGGGCTTCGGGGCGCAGGAAGGAGGCGAACAGGGCCAGGCGCTGCCAGCCGCGCCGGCGGGCCTCCGGGGAATCGAGCAGGGGTTGATCGCCGCGCTCGCGGGCATGGAACAGCAGTGGTGTGGGGTCGGCCTCGAACACCTCAGGGGGCTCCCGGTTGATGGCCACCAGGGCATCGGTGAGCAGCAGCGCGCCGCTGGCCCGGTGCAGGCAGGTGAGCTCCTGGAAACGGCCGAGCCCCAGGTCCACCGGACCCAGCGACAGCCACTCCAGTTCCTCGGGATGGGGATAGCCCTGCTCACCGAGCACGCGTGTGCGCCCGGGCGGAAAGCCCAGCCAGGCCAGGGGCAGGGACAGCGGGAAACTCCACTGCCCGGGGGTGACCCACAGCTCGGCCGCTGGGAACGCCCGAGCCATCGCCGGTACCGGCAGCTTGTGCTCGAGCCCGGAGGCGGTGGGCAGCACGATCGTGCGCACGGGGCCGAAGCGGGCCACCAGATCCCGCAGGGCGGCCAGCAGCTCGGCGGTGGGCGCCACCGGCGCGTACAGCATCAGGCCGCCGTTCACGCGCGCCACGGTCATGCGGATCGGCACAGCCACATAGAAGACCCCCTGCAGCTGCTCGAAACTCCAGAGCTGGCCAGGGATCAGCTCACGCACCAGCGTGCGGCGGCGGCCGTAGGGATAGAGGGGCAGCAGCGGCCACCAGAGCCAACGCTGATCGGCGGGGCGCCCACCACCGCCTGGCTGCGCCGGCAGCCGCACCTCGCTCTGCTGCTGCACCAACGGGCCCTCGCCGCCTCACCGACCGGCGGCCATCCTCGCAAGCGGCAGCGGCGGGCGCGGGCAGCCCGCGCGTGGGCGGCCAGCAAAAAGCCCCCGCCGCAGGCGAGGGCTGGAGGGATGCTGTTCGGGCTGGCTTAGCCAAGGCTTAGCCAGCCCAGCAGCGGGCTGCTGGATCAGCCGATGGCCGGGGCGGTCAGCGCCACAGGGGTGGACTGAACGGTGGCCAGGTCGAGCGGGAAGTTGTGGGCATTGCGCTCGTGCATCACTTCCATGCCGAGGTTGGCGCGGTTGAGCACGTCGGCCCAGGTGTTCAGCACACGACCCTGGGAATCCAGGATCGACTGGTTGAAGTTGAAGCCGTTCAGGTTGAAGGCCATCGTGCTCACGCCCAGGGCGGTGAACCAGATGCCAACCACCGGCCAGGCAGCCAGGAAGAAGTGCAGGCTGCGGCTGTTGTTGAAGCTGGCG
>JBEGQE010000018.1:0-10725 GCA_041181145.1 Cyanobacteriota bacterium | reverse complement strand
CCGGCGCCAGGCCCGGATCCGCGGTGGTTCCGCGGTCCACAGCCTCAGCTGGGCCATCGACCGGCTGCTGCTGGGCCTGGTGCTGCCCGCCGATCCGGGCCTGGCGCCGGAGAACACCGCTCCCCTGCCGCTGAGCGCCAGCCTCGAGCAGCAGCAGCGCTGGCTGGCGTTGCTGCGCCAGCTGCTGAGCAGCCTGCGCTGGCTGGGCCGCAGCCGCAGCACAGCCGCCTGGGTGGAGGGCCTGCGCGAGCAGCTGAGCGGCCTGTTCGGCGAGGGGGGCAGCCGCGCCTGGGAGCTGCAGGCCCTGCTGGCGGTTCTGGCCGACTGGAAGGCCGTGGCGGGAGAGAGTCCGCTGCTGCTGGAGGCGCCGGTGGTGGCGGAGGTGCTGGCGGAGCGGCTGAGCGAAGGCAGCGGCCGCTTCGGCCACCGCTCCGGGGCGCTCACCATCAGCGCCCTGGAGCCGATGCGCGCCATCCCCCACAAGGTGGTGGTGCTGATGGGGCTCGATGCCGGCGCCTTCCCGCGCCAACGCCAGCGCCCCGGCTTCCACCTGCTGGAGCAGCAGCGCCTGCTGGGCGATCCCAGCAGCGGCGATCAAGACCGCTACGTGCTGCTCGAAAGCCTGCTCTCCGCGCGCCAGCACCTGCTGATCAGCTGGAGCAACCGCGACGAGCGCACCGGCGAAACGCTGGAGGCCGCCACACCGGTGCGGCAGTGGCTGGATCTGCTGCAGCAGGAGCTCAAGCCAGCACCCCTGCCCCTGCGCGAGCACGCCGCCAGCCCGCTGGAGCGGCGCAACTTCCTGGCGGAGCCCCCATGGCCCGCCGCCAGCTGCGACCGGCGCCTGCTGCAGGCCCGCCGCCAACTGGAGCAGGCGCCCGAAGCAGCGGTGCAGGGCCTCGCCTGGCGCGAGCAGGCCGCGGCCGGCGCCAACGAGCCTGCGGCAGCGGTGGCCGCGCCCAGCCCCAGCCCCAGCGAGGGCTGGGCCGACCTGCAGGCCTGGCTCACCGCCCCCCAGGCCCGCTGGCTGGAGGAGCTGGGCCTGCGGCCGCGCGAGTGGGATGAACCGGTGCGCGACCTGGAGGACCTCCAGCTCGATGAACGCCAGCGGGCCGCCCTGCTGCGCGCCCAGCTGGATGGCGACGGCCTGCCGCCACCGGAGCTCGATCCCGACTGGGCCGCCCTCGAGCGCGGCCGCGGCGTGCTGCCGCCCCTCGCCGCCGGCGAACTGGAAGTGGGGCAGCTGCAGCAGCGCTGGCGGTCGCTGCAGGAGTGCCTCGACGGCCTGGGGCCGGCCCGCCAGGAGAGGGCGAGCTGGCAGGGCCTGGAAGCGGTGCTGCCCTGGCGCGGCCGCCAGGTTGTGCTCGCCTACACCGGCAAACCCCGCAGCCGCCAGCGGCTGCGCCTCTGGCTGGAGCTGCTGCTGGCGGCCGCCGCCGGCCAGGCCCCAGCCCATGGGGCCCTGGTGGGTCGCCACAGGCATCAGTTCCGCCTGCTGGAGGTGATCGCGGCCCCGGCCGCCGCGGAGGCCGCCGCGCTGCTCGAGCAGCTGGGGCTGTGGCGCGACCGGCACCGGCAGCGCTGCTGGCCATTGCCCCCCGAAACCGGCTGGGCCTATGCCGCGGCCGAACAGGCCAAACCCGGGCAGGGCAGGGGCTGGAGCAAGGCGCGGGAGGCCTGGGAGGGGGGCTTCAACAGTGGCGGTGAACGGGATGAGGCCGTCCTGGCCCTGTGCTTCGGCAGCGACCAGCCCCTGGCGGAGCTCTGGACGCCGGAGCTGGAGCAGCTGGCCCTGGCGCTGCACGGCCCGCTGCTGGAGCGCCGGGAGGAGCGCAAGGGATGAGCCTGCCGCCGTTCGAGCCCAACGCCCTGCCGCTCAGCCCGGGCATCCGTCTGCTGGAGGCCAGCGCCGGCACCGGCAAGACCTTCGCCCTGGCGCACCTGGTGCTGCGTCTGGTGAGCGAAGGGCCGGGGCCCCTGGCGATCGACCAGCTGCTGGTGGTTACCTTCACCGATGCGGCGGCCGCTGAACTGCGCGACCGCATCGCCCGCCGCCTGCAGCAGGCCCTGGCCCTGCTCGAGGCCGCCGCCCGGCCGGAGGCTCCGCCGGCACCGCCCAACCTGGATGCCCCCCTGGCCGCGTGGTTGGCCAGCCAGGGCCAGCCCCCCTCCCCACAGCTGCGCGGCCGCCTGCTGCTGGCCCTGGAGCAGCTCGATCGCGCCGACATCACCACCATCCACGGCTTCTGCCGCCGCACCCTGCAGCGCCAGGCCCTCGAAGCCGGACTGGGGCCGGCGGTGGCCCTGGAGAGCGATGCCGCCGAGCGGCGCAGCCAGATCGTTCACGACTACTGGCAGCACCAGGTGCTGCCCCTGCCCGCCGGGCAGCTGGCCGGGCTACTGAGCCGCGGCATCGACCCCGACCGGCTGATCCGGGTGTTGCAGGCGCTCGATGGCGACCCCGCCCTCGAGCTCGATCCGCTGCCGGAGGCGCTGCAGCTGGAGGTCCCCCTGGCCGAGCAGCTGCAGGCCCACTGGCTGGCGAGCTGGGCGCGGTTCGAGCAACGCTGGCCCGACCAGGCCGAAACGCTCGAGCAGAACCTCGCCGCCAGTGCCGGCGCCGCCAAGGCGATCGGCCACGACTACCGCCCCTACCGGCTCAAAGCCAAGCTCGACAAGGTCGAGGCCGTGCACGGCTGGCTGGCGGAGCTGGAGGGTGTGCCCAGCTACGCAGAGCTGCTGGAGCGCAGGGAGCTGCGCGACTACTTCCACCCCGGACCGGTCCAGAAGCTGGAGAGCGCCGCCCACCCCGAGGGCGCCCGCCTGCCCCAGGCCGACCTGCTGGAGGCGATCGCCGAGCTGGTGGATGGCCCGGCGGAACGGCTGCTGCTGCACTTCGCCCACTGGGGCCGCGCCGAGCTGGCGCGCCGCCGCGAGCGCAGCGGCGAGATGGGCTATGGCCAGCTGCTGGAGCAGCTCGACCCCGGCGAGCGGAGCGACACGCCGCTGCTGCGGGCCGTGGCCGCGCGTTACCGCGCCGCCCTGATCGATGAATTCCAGGACACCGACCCGATCCAGTGGCGGATCCTGGAGGGAGCCTTCGGCGGCGATCCCCCCCGCCACCTGCTGGTGATGGTGGGCGACCCCAAGCAGGCGATCTACCGCTTCCGCGGCGGCGAGCTGGCCACCTACCGCCAGGCCGCCGCGCAGGCCGAGGCCCGCTACGGCCTGGTGGAGAACCGCCGCTCAAGCCAGGGGCTGATCGACGGGCTGAATGCCCTGATGCAGCCGGGCCTGGTGCGCTCACAGCTGGAGGTGCCTGCGGTGCTCTGCCGCGCCCGCGGCGAGCAGCTGGAGCTGGAGGCCGGCGAGGCACCGCTGCAGCTGCTGCCCCTGGAACCGGCCCAGCTGGAGAGCCAGGTGGCGGCGTTCTGCCAGGGCCTGCTGGAGCGCCAGCTGCCGCTGGGCAAGGGCGAGAACGGTCGGCCGCTGGAGCCAGGCGATCTCTGTCTGCTGGTGAACACCCACCGCGAGGCCGAGGCCCTGCGGGTGGCCCTCGAGCGCCGCGGCCTGCCCAGCCGGCTGGTGAGCCAGGGGGATGTGTTCGCCAGCGAAGGGGCCCGGGCCCTGCAGAGGCTGCTCGATGCCCTGGCCAGTCCAGGAGATCCCGGCCGCCTGCGGCTGCTGGCGGCTTCCACCCTGCTGGGCTGGAGCGCCACCGAGATCCGCACTGCCACGCCCGAAACCTGGGATGGCCTGGCCGAACGGTTGGGGCGCCTGGCGGAGCGGCTGCCGCAGCAGGGGCTCACGGCGGTAGCGGGGCAGCTGCTCGGCGGCAGCGCCCTGGCCCGGCTGGCCCTGCGCGGTCGCGCCCTGGCCGATCTGCAGCAGGCGGCGGAGCTGGTGCAGGAGCAGATGCACCGCCAGGGGCTGGGCGCCGCAGGCGCGGCCGACTGGCTGCGCAACCTGCGCCTGCAGGAGGAGCGTGAGCTACCCGATCCGCACCGCTGCCGCAGCGATGCCGCCGAATCGGCCATCGCCGTGGTGACGATCCACCGCAGCAAGGGCCTGGAGTATCCGGTGGTGATCTGCCCCACCCTCTGGCGCGGCGAACGTCCCCAGCGGGGAGGCAGCACCACCGTGGGCCGCCGCTGGCGGCCGCCGGGCAGCCGGAGCCCGCGCTTCGACCTGCACCTCAGTCCCCACTGGGGCCCCGGCCGTGAAGCCGCCCAGCAGGAGGCCGAAGCCGAACGGCAGGAGGCCGAACGCAAGGCCTACGTGGCCTGCACCCGGGCGCGTCACCTGCTGGTGCTGGGCTGGCCGGGGGCCGATCAGGCCGAGGCGGGCAACCCCCTCGGCCCCTGGCTGCTCGATGGGACAACGCCGGGCGGGCTGCGGGATCTGCCCCTGCAGTGGATCGATCCCGGCGCCCATCCACCCGCCGGGCGCCGCTGGCGGCCCGGTCCCCCCGGCGGCGAGCTGGTGCTTGGTCCACGGCCTGAGCGCAGCCTCGACAGCCGCTGGGGTCGCGCCAGCTATTCCGCCTGGACCCACGGCGCCGCCGCCCTGCCACCGGAGGCCCGCGACGACGGTCGCGACAGCGACGCCCTCAGCCGCGACGGGGAGGAGGCAGGCGTTGGTCTGGACTGCGATCCGGACCCCAGCCCCTGGCCGGCCCTGGGGCCCCTGGCCCCGTTCCCGCGCGGTGCCGCACCCGGCGATGCGCTTCACCGCATGCTCGAGCAGATCGACTACCCCGCCCTAGCCCGGGGGGAGCTGGCGCCGGCTGAAGCGGTGGTGCTGCGCGAGCTGGATCGCGCCGGGCTCGCGGCCGATCTGGCCGCCGGCGTGCTCGAGGCCCTGCAACTGCTGGTGCAGACGCCCCTGGGCGGTGCGCTGGGGGGCCTGCGGCTGGCCGATCTGGAGCCGGGGAGCTGGCTGAATGAGATGGCCTTCGACTTGCCACTCGCCATCGCCCGCGATCGGCTGGTGCGCAGCAGCGGCCTGGCGGAGGTGTTCCGCCGCCACGCCGGCGGCCGCTTCGGCAGCGCCTATGGCCAGCAGCTGCAGGGACTAAGCGTGGCCAGCCGCGGCTTCCTCACCGGCTCGATCGATCTGGTGTTCCGTTGCGGCGAACGCTGGTGGGTGGCGGACTGGAAGAGCAATTTCCTCGGCCAGCGCCAGGGGCGCGGCGCGGTGCTGCAGTGCGGCCCGAACGACTACTCCGCCGGGGCGATGGAGCAGCTGATGGCCAGCAACCACTACCCGCTGCAGGCCCACCTCTATCTGGTGGCGCTGCATCGCTACCTGCGCTGGCGCCTGCCCGGCTACAGGCCGGAGCGCCATCTGGGCGGCTACGCCTACGTGTTCCTGCGCGGGGTGCCGGGGCCGATGGCAGCCGATCCAGCCGCCGGCGTTCCCGGCGTGGTCGTGGAGCAGCCGCCGCTGCAACGCCTGCTGGCCCTCGATCAGCTGCTGCGGGAGGGCCAGCCATGAGCGCCCTGGCCCCGGCCCTGCTCTCGAGCCTGCGCCGCCTGCTGCCCCCCGCCGCAGCGGCCCGCCTCGATGCCAGCGCCGAAACCGCCCTGCGGCAGGTGGTGACAGCCCTGAGCGCCGCCCTGGAGCGCGGCGAGCTGGCCCTCGACCTCGACGCCCCCCCACCCCCGGACCTCGCCGAAGCAGACCGCGAAGCGGACGCCGGCAGTGCGGCCAAGGCACCGCCCGCCTGGCCCGAAGCCCACCTGGAGGCGCTGACAACCTGCGGCTGGCTGGTGGAGGCCACCGCCCTGCACCAGCACCCGGAGGCACCGGTGGTGCGCGATGGCCGCTGGCTGCGCTGGCGACGCTGGCATCAGCAGCTGCTGGGCTGCACCAGCGCCCTGATCGCACGCGGCCAGGCCAGGGTTGACCCCGAAGCCGGCCCCAGTCAGTGCCGCCAGGCGCGGCAGCGCGCCATGGCGGCCGGCCTCGACCCGCAGCAGGCCGGGGCCGTGGAAGCCCTGCTGCAGCATCGGCTGGTGCTGCTCAGCGGCGGCCCGGGCACCGGCAAGACCTCCACCGTGGTGCAGATGCTGGCGGCGGCCCTGCGGCTGCAGCCGCAACTGCGGCTGCAGCTGGCGGCCCCCACCGGCAAGGCCGCGACCCGCCTGGGCAGCGCCGTGGCCGAGGGCGCCGCCGCCCTGGAGCCGCCGCTGGCCGCGGTGCTGCAGCAGCTGCCCTGCAGCACCCTGCACCGCCTGCTGGAGGCCCGCGGCGATGGAGCGGGCTTCCGCCGCGGCCGCGCCAGGCCGCTGGAGCTGGATCTGCTGGTGGTTGATGAGGTGTCGATGGTCGACCTGCCGCTGATGGCGGCGCTGCTGGCGGCGCTGCCGGACACGGCCCGGCTGCTGCTGGTGGGAGATCCCGGCCAGCTGCCGCCGGTGGGGCCGGGGGCGGTGCTGCTCGAGCTCTGTCGCCCGGAGGCCCTGGCCGCCCTGGGGCCGGCCGCCGTGGAGCTGCGCACCACCTATCGCAACAACGGCGCCATCGCCGCCCTGGCCGCCGGGCTGCGCGGCAGCCCGCACCAGGGCCCGGAGCTGCTCACGGCCCTGCGGCCCCACCTGCAGTCCCTCGAACCCGCCGGCAACCTGCGCTGGCTGGAGGCCCCGGGCAACCGCCCCCCGGCCGAGGCCCTGGCTCGCCTGCGCGACCACCAGCAACGCCTGGCGGCTCTGGCGGCGGAGCTGGCCGCCGGCGACCCAGCCGCCGCGGCCGAAGCCCTGCTCGCTGAACTGGAGCAGCTGATGCTGCTCAGCCCGATGCGCCAGGGGCCCTGGGGGGTGGAGGGGGTGCAGCGGGCCCTGCTCGGCGAGGCGCTGGCCGGACCGCCCCAGCGCTGGCCCCTCGGCACCCCCGTGCTCAACCGCCGCAACCTGCCGGAGCAGGGGCTGGCCAACGGCGACATCGGCGTGCTGGTGGCCGGCGAGGACGGCAGCCGGCTGGTGCTATTCCCGGGCGGACGGCTGCTGCATCCGGCCCGGCTGGGCGGAGCGGAACCGGCCCTGGCGCTGACGGTGCACAAGGCCCAGGGGAGCCAGTACGCCGAGCTGCTGCTGCTGCTGCCCGGCAGCCCCCACCTCGATGCCCGGCTGCTCTACACCGGTCTCACCCGGGCACGCCGCGGCGCCCAGCTGTTCACACCCGCCGGGATCGCCCCCCCGCCATCGCCGGTGGCCACACCCCGCCGGGCTCCCTAGGGTCCAGGCGAGCGAGCGGGGCTGCTCCGTGCTGGAACACCGTCCCTGGGGATGGTTCGAGACCCTCGGCAGTGGCGAGGGCTACCTGGTGAAGCGGCTGTGCATCCACGCCGGCCAGCGCATCAGCCTGCAGCGGCATCGCCATCGCCTCGAGCACTGGGTGGTGGTGGCGGGCAGCGGCGAGCTGGAGTGCGACGGCGCGCACCTGCCGGCGGTGGCGGGCACCACGCTGCTGGTGCCCTGCGGCGCGGTGCATCGCGCCAGTGCCGGCCCGGAGGATCTGCTGATCGTGGAGGTGCAGCGCGGCAGCAGCCTCCGCGAGGACGACATCGAACGCCTGGCCGACGACTACCAGCGATGCGACCCGCAGCGTGGCAGCTGAAGCAAGTGTTAAAGTTCAACCTCACCCTTTGTGAAGGGCAAGGCAGTTATTCAACGGGTGTCTGCCGGCCTGTCGACGAAGGATCTTTCAGGCCCAGACCCCTCTGTGACCCATACCCCCCTGGAGAGCCTCAACGGCTCGTTGGATCGTTGTGCGACCGAAGCGCGCAGCCAGACCGACGACCTCTCCACCCCCAGCCCCGAGGCGATCGCGGACAACCTCGCCGCTGTTGACGCCGACCTGGCCGCGGAGAGCCATCCGCCCGACAACGTCGCCGTCGACCTCAGCGTCGTCGACCTCAGCGCCCTCGACGTTGACCGCGACACCACCGCCGCAACGGCGGAGGTGAGCACCACCCTGATCGGTCCGCTCACCGAGAACGGTTTTGCCTCCTTCGGCTTCGCCCCCGAATTGCTCGAGTCGCTCGAAGCGATCGGGTACCACGAACCCTCACCGATCCAGAAGGCCGCCATCCCCGAGCTGCTGCTCGGCCGCGACCTCGTGGGCCAAGCCCAGACCGGAACCGGCAAGACAGCCGCCTTTGCCCTGCCCCTCCTGGCGGGCCTGGATCCCTCGCAGCGCAAGCCACAGGTGCTGGTGCTGACCCCCACCCGCGAACTGGCCATCCAGGTGGCCGATGCCTTCAACAGCTATGCCGCCAAGCTGACCCAGGTGCGCGTGCTGCCGATCTACGGCGGCGCCGACTTCCGCGACCAGATCGCCCGGCTGAAGCGGGGCGTGCAGATCGTGGTGGGCACCCCGGGCCGGGTGATGGACCACATGCGCCAGGGAACGCTCGACCTCTCCGGCCTGCGCAGCCTGGTGCTCGACGAGGCCGACGAGATGCTGCGCATGGGCTTCATCGACGACGTCGAGTGGGTGCTCGGCCAGCTGCCCGAGCAGCGCCAGGTGGTGCTGTTCTCCGCCACGATGCCGCCGGAGATCCGCCGCATCTCGCACCAGTACCTCAACGATCCGGCCGAGATCACGATCAAGACGAAGGGCTCGGATGCCAGCCGCATCCGCCAGCGCTTCATCACGGTCAACGGCCCGCAGAAGCTGGAGGCCCTGAGCCGGGTGCTCGAGGCCGAAACCAAGGAGGGCGTGATCATCTTCGCCCGCACCAAGGCGATCACCGTGACGGTGGCCGAAGCCCTGGAGGCCAAGGGCTACGACGTGGCCGTGCTCAACGGCGATGTGGCCCAGAGCCAGCGGGAGCGCACGATCGAGCGCCTCAAGAACGGCACGGTCGACGTGCTGGTGGCCACCGATGTGGCGGCCCGCGGCCTCGATGTGGACCGCATCACCCTGGTGGTGAACTACGACATCCCGTTCGACTCGGAGGCCTACGTGCACCGGATCGGACGCACCGGCCGTGCCGGCCGCAGCGGCGACGCGATCCTGTTCATCACGCCGCGCGAGCGCCGCTTCCTTGGCGGCTTGGAGCGGGCCGTGGGACGCCCCATCGAACCGATGGAGATCCCCAGCAACGCCACCATCAACCAGAACCGGCTCGATCGCCTGCGCCAGCGCCTGAGCGCCGCCCTCGAGCACAGCACCGAAGCACCGGCCGCCGGTGCCCAGCGCGAGGAGGAGCGGGCCCTGCTGTCGGAAATCCTGCAGCGGGTCGGCCAGGAGGCCGGCGTCAGCGCCGACCAGCTGGCCCTCGCCGCCCTGCAGCTGCTGGTGGGCGATCAGCCCCTGCTGGTGCACGGCGATGAGAGCTGGCTGCGCCAGCAGGCCGGCGGTCGCGATGGCCGCCGCGGCGAGCGCGACCGCTTCGCCGACCGGGGCGAGCGTGGCGGTGAGCGGGGTGCCCGCCGCGGCCCGCGCGAGGAATCCGGACCGCCGGAAGCCCACATGGACCGCTATCGGATCGAGGTGGGCTGGCGCGACCGGGTCAAGCCGGGCAACATCGTTGGCGCGATTGCCAATGAAGCTGGCCTGAATGGCCGCAGCATCGGTCGGATCCAGATCTTCGACGCCCACAGCCTGGTCGACCTGCCCAAGGGCATGCCTGAGGAAGTGTTCCAGGGGCTGCGCCGCCTGAAGGTCATGAATCGCGAACTTCAGATCAGCCGCGTGCGCGCCTGATCTCAGGCACAGAGCCGGGTCAGCCCCTCCGTCATGCACTCGCTGGCGAGCAGGCTCACCTGGCTCAGGCTGAGGCGTTCAATCGCCACGACCAGCCCCGGCTGGACACTCTCGGACTCGCAGGCCACCAGGCTCTGCAGCAGGTCGAACTGGTCCTGCGCGGTCAGCTCACCGTCGTCGCTCCAGGCCAGGCTCCAGGGAACGGGTGCCGTCATCGGGGGACCTCGGTAACGGATGTGGATTTGCTGACAATGGGACACTAATCGGGGAGCGCAGGCCTTCTTCCGCTTCCCTTCGCAGTTGCTTCAAGGGTCTTCACCTGGACCCACGCAGACCACCAGGGAACGGCGACCCCGGTGCAGCGACGCCCGACCGAGGGGGAGCCGGGCCCACCGCGCTGTAGGGTAAGGCTGATTCCAAGGGCATACGGCCTCCAATCGGAACCGCAGCATCCACGAATCAGTTCCAGGTTCCGTTGAAGGAATGACCATTTACGTCGGCAACCTCTCGTTCCAGGCCGAACAAGAGGATCTGCTTGATCTGTTCAGCCAGTACGGCGAAGTCAGCAAGTGCAGCCTCCCCCTTGACCGGGAAACCGGTCGTAAGCGTGGTTTCGCCTTCGTGGAGATGGCGAGCGACGCCGACGAGCAGAAGGCCATCGACGATCTTCAGAACGTCGAGTGGATGGGCCGCATGATCCGCGTCAATAAGGCCACCCCCCGCGAAGGCGGTGGCGGTGGCGGTGGCGGCGGCCGCGGTGGTTACGGCGGCGGCGGCGGCGGTAACCGTGGCGGCGGTGGTGGTCGCGGCGGCTACGGCGGCGGCGGTGGCTATGGCGGCGGTGGCGGTGGCGGTGGCGGTGGCTACGGCGGCGGCTACGGCGGTGGCGGCGGTAACCGCTGGTGAATCTGCGGGCGCCTGCCCTGCGGCAGCGCCCCAACACCGCGTTCAGGATTGGGCACCGCGCTGGTGGTGAGCAACACTCCGCACTGAGCAGGGCCCCAGACAACAAGA
>JBEGQE010000017.1:0-4669 GCA_041181145.1 Cyanobacteriota bacterium | reverse complement strand
GCAGCTCGCTCAGGCGGGCGGCCACGGGGGTGAGGCGCATGCCCTCGTTCACCTGACCCTTGGGACGGCCGAAGTGGGCCGAGAGGATCACCTTGGCGCCCTTGCCGGTGAGGTCGTTGATCGTGGGCAGGGCGGCGCGGATGCGGGTGTCATCGGTGATGGCGCCGGCATCGTTGAGGGGCACGTTGAAGTCGACCCGAACCAGCACGCGCTTGCCGCGCAGGTCATCAGCGGAGAGGCTGGCCAGGGAACGCTTCGCCATGGGGAGAAGACAAGGAGAAAGGTCGGGCGAATTTAGCGGGCCGGTCAAGGGGCGATCCCGCCGGCGGGTGCCGGTCCGCTCCCCTGGCCCCTGCGGCACCGGGCGCTAGACAGTGGAGGCAAGACAGGGGTTGTGCGGCCCGCCGGCCATGTTCGAGACCGTTCTCTTCCCGATCGACCGCAGCCGTCAGGCGGCCGAAACCGCCGCCACGGCCCTCAAGCTGGCCCAGCAGCACGGCAGCCGCCTGGTGCTGCTCTCGGTGGTGGAGCCCGGCGAGGATGACCCCGCCGCCGTGGCCGAGCTGCTGGAGCAGGCCCGCAGCCGCTTTGAGGCCCAGGGTGTGGACTGCGAGGTGATCGAGCGCGAGGGCAAGCCGGCCTTCGTGATCTGCGATGTGGCCGATGAACGCAACGCCGACGTGATCGTGATGGGCACCCGCGGCCTCAGCCTCGAGGCCGATGAGGCGCCGAGCACCGCCTCGCGGGTGATCCAACTGGCGCCCTGCCCTGTGCTGGTGGTGCCGTGAGCGGCCAGGCCCCGGGCGATGTCACCGCAGGGGGGCTCGCCGGGTTGCTGAGCAGCGCCGCACCGGCGATCCAGTGGTACCCCGGCCACATCGCCAAGGCCGAACGCTCCCTCACCGACAACCTGGCCAAGGTGGATCTGGTGATCGAGGTGCGCGACGCCCGCATCCCGCTCGCCACCGGCCACCCGCGCCTGCGCCGTTGGATCAGCGGCAAGCAGCACCTGCTGGTGCTCAACCGGCGCGACATGGTGCCGGCCCCCGCCCGCGAGGCCTGGGACGCCTGGTTCCGCGCCGCTGGCCAGCCGGTGTGGTGGTGCGACGCCAAGGCCGGCACCGGTGTGAAGCAGCTGCAGCAGGCCGCGATCCGCGCCGGTGAGGCCCTCAACGCCCGCCGCCGCGGTCGGGGCATGAAGCCGCGCCCGGTGCGGGCCCTGATGCTCGGCTTCCCGAATGTGGGCAAATCGGCCCTGATCAACCGGCTGGTGCGCCAGAAGGTGGTGGAGAGCGCCCGCCGCGCCGGCGTCACCCGCAGTCTGCGCTGGGTGCGCCTGGGCCAGGACATCGACCTGCTCGATGCCCCCGGCGTGCTGCCGCCCCGCCTTGATGATCAGCTGGCAGCCCTGCGCCTTGCCCTCTGCGACGACATCGGTCAGGCCGCCTACGACGGCGAAGCCGTGGCCTGCGCCTTCGTGCAGCTGCTGGCGGGCCTCGAGGTGGAACCGCGGGCGGGTGTCACGGCGGGTCTGCTGGGGCGCCGCTATGGGGTGGACCTCGAGACCCTGCCGGGCGGCAGCGGCGTGGATGCGGTGGGCTGGCTCAGCGGTGCCGCCACGCGCCACACCAGCGGCGACACCGCCCGCATGGCCCAGCGGCTGCTCGACGACTTCCGCCGCGGCCTGCTCGGTGCGATCGCCCTGGAGCTGCCGGCGGGCGAGGGGCGATGAGTGGCTTCGGGGAGGGCGAGGGTGAGCTGCTGACGCTCAGCTATCCCAAGCCGCTGCCGATGCGGCTGGATCGCTGGCTGGTGGCGCAGCGGCCGGAGCAGAGCCGCGCCCGCATCCAGAAATTCATCGATGCCGGCTACGTGCGGGTGAACGGCGCCACGGGCCGCGCCAAGACGCCCCTGCGCCAGAACGACACGGTGGAGCTGTGGATGCCGCCGCCGGAGCCGCTGCCGTATCTGGTGGCGCAGGACATCCCCCTGGATGTGCTGTTCGAAGACGAGCACCTGATCGTGCTCAACAAACCGGCCGGCCTCACGGTGCACCCGGCCCCGGGCAACAAGGACGGCACCCTGGTGAACGGCCTGCTGCACCACTGCCCCGACCTGCCCGGCATCGGCGGCGAGCTGCGGCCCGGCATTGTGCACCGGCTCGACAAGGACACCACCGGCTGCATCGTGGTGGCCAAGAGCCAGGAGGCGCTGGTCAAGCTGCAGGTGCAGATCCAGCAGCGGGTGGCCTCGCGCGAATACCTGGCGGTGGTGCATGGCGCCCCGGCCGCCGACCACGGCACGATCGTGGGCGCCATCGGCCGCCACCCCGCCGATCGCAAGAAGTACGCCGTGGTGCACGACGGCTCCGGCCGCCACGCCTGCACCCACTGGACCCTGCTGGAGCGCCTTGGCGACTACGCCCTGCTGCGCTTCAAGCTCGACACCGGCCGCACCCACCAGATCCGGGTGCACTGCGCCCACATCGGCCATCCGATCGTGGGCGATCCGGTGTACTCCCGCTGCCGCAAGCTGCCGCTGGCCCTGCCCGGCCAGGCGCTGCACGCCTTCCAGCTGGGCCTTGATCATCCGATCAGGCGCGAGCGGATGCTGTTCGAGGCGCCGCCACCGCCGGTGTTCGACAAGCTGCTGATGGTGCTGCGCCGGCGGGTCGCCTAGGCGCGTCAGCGCGCCCCGGCTGCCGGATCAGACCAGCGCCGGCAGCCGCGGGCAGGCCTCCACCAGCGTGCGCGTGATCGGCGCCTGGGGATCCGCCAGCAGCCGGTCGCCCGGACCCTGCTCGACGATCCGCCCGCCATCGAGCACGATCAACCGCTGGCAGAAGCCGCTGGCCACCGCCAGGTCGTGGGTGACGAAGATCATCCCCAGCCCCAGCCGCTCCTGCAGCTGCCGCAGCAGCGCCAGCACCTCGGCCTGCACCTCGGCATCGAGCATGCTGACGCTCTCGTCGCAGAGCAGCACCTTCGGCTCCAGCACCAGGGCGCGGGCGATCGCCACCCGCTGCTGCTGGCCGCCCGAGAGCTGGCGGGGCAGGCGCCCCTCAAAGGCCTCCGGTGGATTCAGACCCACCGCCGCCAGCAGCGTGCGGGCCCGGGCGCGGGCCTCGCCCCGGCTGGCCAGGCCATGGATCAGCAGCGGATCGGCGATCGCCTCGCCCACGCGCATCGTTGGGTTGAGGCAAGCCAGGGGGTCCTGGAACACCATCTGGATCGACCGGCGGGCCCGCTGCAGGGCGCGGCCACGCAGCCGCCCCAGCTCCTGCCCCTGCAGCCGCACCGAGCCGCCGCGCACGGGCGCCAGTCCCATCAGGGCGCGGCAGAGGGTGCTCTTGCCGCAGCCCGAGGCGCCCACCACCCCGAGGATCTCCCCCTCGCGCAGCTGCAGGTTCACGCCGTCGACGGCCCGGTACCAGCGCCGCTGCCAGGGGAGCCCCGGCAGGGGATGCCAGCAGCGCAGGTCGTTGAGCTCCAGCAGCAGCGGCGCCGCCGGGGGCGCCGGCGGCGTAGCGCCCCCCTCGCGGGCGCGGGCGGCCCCCACCAGGCGCTGGGCCAGGGCGGAGCGGGGTGCCGTGAGCAGCTGCCGGGCCGGGGCCTCCTCCACCAGCCGCCCCTGATCGAGCACGGCGATCCGCTGGCACCAGCGGCCGGCCATCGCCAGGTCGTGGCTGATCAGCAGCAGGGCGCTGCCGGCCTCGGCGCACAGCTGGCAGAGCTCGGCCATCACCTGGCCCGCCACCGCCACATCCAGGCTGGTGGTGGGTTCATCGGCGATCACCAGGGCCGGTTGCAGGGCCATCGCCAGGGCGATCGCCAGCCGCTGGCGCATGCCGCCGCTGAATTCATGGGGGTAGCTGCCGTAGCGCTCGGCGCTGATGCCCACCCGTTCCAGCAGCTCCACCGCCCGCTGCCGCACCTGGCGCCGCCGCCAGGCCGGGCGGTGCTGGGCCAGGGTGTCGCTGAGGTGCTCGCCCACGCTCAGCAGCGGGTTGAGCCGCGTCATCGGGTCCTGGAACACCAGGCCCACGGCTTCGCCGCGCAGCTGGCGCAGGGCGCCGCGGGAGAGCCGGCGCGGGTCGCGGCCGGCCAGTTCGATGGCGCCGCCGGTCTGGCTGCCCGCCGGCAGCAGCTGCAGCACGGCCCGGGCCACGGTGCTCTTGCCGCAGCCGGAGGGGCCCACCAGCGCCAGCCGCTCCCCCGCCGCCAGGCTGAGATCGAGGCCATCGAGGGTGCAGGCCGCGGCGCCGGGGTAGCGCACCAGCAGCTGCTGCAGGCGCAGCACCGCCGGGGCGGTGGGGGTCGCGGGCGTGAGGTCGGACACGGCCGGCGCGCGGACGGGCGGATGGTCAGCAGCTTGGCGCAACCGGCCCGGGGACGCCTGCGGCGCAGGTCCCAGGCCAACGCTTTGTTTCAGCCCTTGCTTACCATTGAGCCCATACGCAGGGCGTCATGCTCCAGGCGGCGGCGGACACGGCGGACACGGCGGAGACAGCAGCCCAGGCGGTCGCATCCGCTGCTGCGAATGCTCCACCGCCGCCGCCCGCCCCCGCGCTGCAGCGGCCGATCCGCAGCGCCGACGACTACGGCATCGCCCTGCCCGACTGGCTGCGGCGCTGCATCGAGCACGTGCCCCCCGGCGAGGGTGACAGCTG
>JBEGQE010000016.1:0-4583 GCA_041181145.1 Cyanobacteriota bacterium | reverse complement strand
GCCGATGGCCTGATGGCGCGCTGCATCCAGCACGAGATGGACCATCTCAATGGCGTGTTGTTCGTGGACCGCGTCACCGACGCGGACAAGCTCAGCGCCGGGCTCAACGAGCAGGGCTTCAACCCTGCCGATGTGCGCGCGATCGCCTGAGTTCTGGACCTGCACCCTTCACCATGCCGATGAAACCCCTGGCCGGGCTGTTCCTGGCCCTTGCCTGCATCCTGGGCATCGCCGCCACCGGTTCGGTGTTCGAGCTGGCCTATGGCGACCCCGATCTGGGGGTGGCCACCACCCGCACGATCCTGGCCCTGGCCCTGCCGGGCACCGTGCTCAGCCTGTTGATGGCGATCCGGATCAACAAGCCGGCCTGAGGGGCTGGCAGCCCGGCGCAGCACTTCTACGATCGCCCCGCCGAGCCTTGTTGCTGTGATTCTTCCGGTCTTCCGTCCGGTCCGTGCCCTGTCCGCGCTGCTGCCGCTGGCGGGCCTGGCCCTGGCGGCCCCGGAGTCCCTGCGCGCCCAGTCGCTGTTCGCCGCCACCGAGCTCGACCAGAGCCGCTTCGTGATCGTGGCCGCCCCGATCGGCGATGGCAGCCGCTCGCAGCTCAACATCTATGAGCAGCGGAGCGAGGTGCGCCCCTGCTTCAGCGTGCAGGGGGCCAATCCGGCCCAGGTGCAGCCGCTGCTGGCCACCTTCGACTTCACGGGCATCTGCAACCGCTACATCGATGCCAACGGCTATTCGCTGCGCATCGGTGGCACCGATCTGGCCACCGTGTACCGCCTGAGCGTGGTCCGACAGGACGGCGACCTGCAGCTGCTGGCCATTCCCACCAAAGGCGGCGTGGGGCCGGAGATGCTGGTGGCCCGCGCCGGGGGGCAGGCCGCCGGTTTCCTGCTGCTGGTGCCGGAGCCCGGCTGGATGCTGATGCGCCGCAGCTTCGGCGGCCGCGCCCTGGGGCACGTGTACGTGTACCGCGCCAGCTGGCCCGATGGCAGTGCCCCCGCCCCGGCGGCTGCTGAACCGGCCGCTCCTGCAGCCGCTCCTGCCGCGGCTCCGGCACCGTCGACCCTGCCCGCACCCCCGGCGGCGCCAGCCCCCTGAGGGTGGCCCACCGGGCAGTTGCTACCATCGACCGTCTGCAGAACCCTTGCTCAGTACATGACCCAGGTCACCGTCGGCGAAAACGAAGGCATCGAATCGGCGCTGCGCCGCTTCAAGCGTCAGGTGTCCAAGGCAGGGATCTTCGCTGACCTCAAGCGTCTGCGTCACCACGAGACCCCCACCGAGAAGTACAAGCGCAAGGCCCAGCAGCGCCGTCGTCGCCGCTGATCCGCGCCACCTGGCCCCAGCTCCCCTGCGGAAACCGGTGTTTCTACCGGTTTCCGCTTTTTGCTGGGCGCCCCAATGATGGGATTGCACCCTCCCCTGGAGTCCCATGAACAAACTGATGCAGGCCCTCAGCCGCTGGTTCGGCTCCGGGGTGGGTCACGCCTTCGGTAACCCCCTTGAGGAGAAGCAGCAGCAGCCCCCCAAGGTGGGTGTGCAGCCCTTCAGCGGCATCCCCTACAAGGCCTGATCGAAGCTGCGGTAGGTGAGGGCCTCGGCAATCGCCCGGGTCCCCACCGCCGCCTCATCGTTGAGGTCGGCGATGGTGCGCGCCACCCGCAGCACCCGCTCGGCCGCCCGGGCACTGAGGCGACGCCTGGCGATCGCCCGCTGCCACAGATCCATTGCTTCGCTGCTGAGGTCGGCCTGTTGCAGCAGCGCCTCCCCCAGCAGCTGGCTGTTGCCCACCCCCGCCGGGTTGCGGGCCCGCATCCGCTGCCGCGCCGCCAGCACCCGGGCCGCCACCGTGGCGCTGCACTCCGGCCGGCTGGCATCGGCTGGATCGGATGCGCCGAACGCAGCGGCCTCCAGGCGCCGCACCACCACCTGCAGATCGAGCCGATCGAGCAGCGGGCCTGAGAGGCGGCTCCAGTAACGCTGGCGCAGGCCGCTGCCGCAGCTGCAGGGGCGCTCCGCATCGCCGTACCAGCCACAGGGGCAGGGGTTGGTGGCGGCCACCAGGCACACGGCGCAGGGAAAGCGCAGCCGCTGGCGGGCCCGGCTCAGCCACAGCTCCCCCTGCTCAAGCGGCTGACGCAGCTGGTTGAGCACATCACGGCGGAACTCCGCCAGTTCATCGAGGAACAGCACGCCGTGGTGGGCCAGGGCCAGCTCGCCCGGCCTTGGCAGGCTGCCGCCCCCCACCAGGGCTGCGCTGGAGCAGCTGTGGTGGGGGCTGCGGAACGGCCGTTGGGCCACCAGGCGCAGGCCTTCGCCGCTGCCCGGCAGCAGCCCGGCCACGGAATAGAGCAGGGTGAGTTCCAGCTGCTCCTGCCGGCTGAGGGGCGGCAGCAGGCCCGCCAGCCTGCGGGCGAGCATCGTCTTGCCGCTGCCCGGAGGGCCCACCAGCAGCAGGTGGTGTCCGCCCGCCGCCGCGATCTCCAGGGCGCGGCGGCCGTGAACCTGGCCGCGCACCTCCGCCAGATCGAGCGCTGGCGAGGCCGGCGGCGGCGGCGGCTGGTCGGCCGCGGCGGGAGTGGGGGTGGACCCGCTGGCGACGGCCCGGGCGGCCTGCACGCCGGCGGGATCGAGGAGCCACTGCAGGGCCTGGGCGAGATCGGCCGCCGGCCAGATCGCCAGCTCCTCCACCAGGGCCGCCTCCGCCAGGTTGCTGGCCGGCAGCAGCAGGGCCCGCGCCCCCGCCCGCCGCGCCGCCAGGGCCATCGCCAGGGCGCCGCGCACCGGCCGCAAGCGGCCATCGAGCCCCAGCTCGCCGGCACACCACACCCCCGCCAGGGCCGTGGCCTCCAGCTGGCCGCTGGCCGCCAGCAGCGCCAGGGCGATCGGCAGATCAAAGGCCGGCCCTTCCTTGCGCAGGTCCGCCGGCGCCAGATTCACGATCACCCGCGTGAGCGGCATGCGCAGGCCGCTGTTGCGCAGCGCCGCCCGCACCCGCTCCCGCGATTCCTGCACCGCCGCATCCGGCAGCCCCACCATCAGCAGGCCCGGCAGGCCGGGGGCGATGTCCACCTCCACGGCCACCGCCGCCGCCTCCAGGCCGATCAGGGCGGCACCGCTGCATCGTGCCAACATCGGGCCATCGGAACAGAACGCTGCTCCAGTGCCACCGCCGTTTCAGCGGTCCACTCCCCCGAGCGCCCTGCCGATCCCAAGCCCCCAGCCCCCTGCCGCCGGTGCCCATGGCTGAGCCCGCCAACGACACGATCTTCGGCCGCATCCTGCGCGGCGAGATCCCCTGCGATCAGGTGTATGCCGATGCCCAGTGCCTCGCCTTCCGCGACGTGGCCCCCCAGGCACCGGTGCACGTGCTGGTGATTCCGCGCGAGCCCGTGGTGAACCTGGCCGAGGCGGGCGAGCAGCACCAGGCCCTGCTGGGCCATCTGCTGCTGGTGGCGGCCCAGGTGGCCCGGCAGGAGGGGCTCAGCGACTTCCGCACGGTGATCAACAGCGGTGCCGGGGCGGGCCAGACGGTGTTCCATCTGCACGTGCATGTGATCGGCGGCCGCCCCCTGGCCTGGCCCCCCGGCTGAGCCGCCACAATGGCGGCACCTGAGCGCCGCCATGAACCCCCTGCAGGCCTTCCGCAGTCAGCTCGGCAAGCTGCGGCGACTTGCCCAGCCCTACTTCCTGCCGGTGGAGGACACCAGCGGCTGGCAGTTCCTGCTGCTGATCGTGGCCCTGCTGGCGGTGGTGGTGGGCAGCACCCTGCTGCTGCTCACCGGGGTGGTTGCCATCAGCGGCGCCCTGATTCCCGATCTGCAGGCCCGCTTCCTCCCGGGGGTACCCCAGCAGGTGGCCGCCATCTGGGCCAGCCCTGCCGGGGCCGTGGTGATGGTGCTGTTCGCTGCAGGCCTGGTGTGTTTCGGCTCGCTGCGCAACAAACTGCGCCAGGGGCGCTGGCTGCCCTGGCTGCTGATGGGCGTGATCACGCTGCTGATCCTGGTGATCAACGGCATCAACGTGGGCATCAGCTACATCGCCCGCAACGTTGATAACACCCTGGTTGCCTACAAGGCCGATGAGTTCTGGCAGGTGGTGGCGATCTATGCCTTCTGCCTGGTGCTCGCCCTGCCGATCCGCGCCCTGCAGAGTTATCTGATTCCCAAGCTGGGCCTGCTCTGGCGGGAGTGGTTGAGTGGCCGGTTGCTCAAGCGTTATCTGGGCAATCGTGCCTACTACGTTCTCAACCCGAACGACGAAACGGCCGAGGAGATCGACAACCCCGACCAGCGGATCTCCCAGGATGCGGCCAGCTTCACCGGCACCAGCCTGAGCGTGACCGTGGAGATCGTGTCGGCGCTGCTCACCTTCGTGAGTTTCATCGTGGTGCTGTGGACCATCAGCACCAAGCTGGCCCTGTGGCTGCTGGCCTATTCAGTCGGCGGCACGGCTGTGATTGTGTTCGCCAGCCGCAAGCTGGTGGCGCTGAACTACCAGCAGCTGCGCCTGGAGGCCGACTTCCGCTACGGCCTGGTGCACATCCGCGACAACGCCGAATCGATCGCCTTCTACCG
>JBEGQE010000015.1:0-11480 GCA_041181145.1 Cyanobacteriota bacterium | reverse complement strand
GGGCTCCAGACCGAGCTGCCGCCGCGTCACGGTGCAATCGAGCAAGGCATAGGCGGGGCGAGGCGCCGGGGTGGGGTGCTGGTGGGACAGCCCACCTGATCAGCCACCACAGCGATCTGTTCCCGTTCCCGGTGCAGCCGCAGCATCGTCAGCGCGAAGTTGCGGCACACCGGACCCATCACCCAGCACCTGCTCCACGGCCTCCTCGCCCGCCGCCTTGCTGGAGCGCCGTAGGCCCCCAGGGGTTGGCGACGTGGCTCAGGCCGGTAGGGACGGCCCTGAGCGCCGTTGAACACATCATCGGTGCTGCGCTGGAGGAGGGAACCACCCGCCGGGCCCGCTCCACCACGCCCTATCCCAGGGACTGCCATCGCCGAGCAGGCGCTCAGAGGCAGCCTGATCGTGGGGGTGGTGCTGATCAGCACCTCGCGGATCCCCGCCAGCATCCGTGTGCTGAGGGGGTAGTAATCATCGGCTTGTCGTACACCGGCAGCAGCTGCTTGCTGAGCGCCTGGGTGATCGGGTGCAAGCGACTGCCGGTTCCACCGGCGGGGATGATTCCCCTGCGGTGCTGGCTCAAGTGATCGGGCTGGCTGAGAAGATGCTGGTATGGATGCAGTCCGCCTCCTGATGCATGCCCCAGGGGCCCCCGGACTGCGCTGGTTCGGGCTGGGACCGCATCTGCTGCCCACCCGCGGGCTCTGGAAGCTGCAGCGACTGCTCGATCAGCACACCTTCTGGGCCCAGGGGCGCTCACGGGCGCAGCTGCGCCGCATGCTGGCCGGCAGCGCCGCCGTGGTGAGCCTGTGGCGCGGCAAGCGGCTGGTGGGCTTCGCCCGCGCCAGCAGCGACGGCGTGTTCCGGGCGGTGCTCTGGGACGTGGTGATCCCGGAAGACCTGCAGGGCCAGGGGCTGGGCCGCCAGCTGGTGGAAGCCCTGCTCAGCAGCCCAGCCCTGCGGACGGTGGAGCGGGTGTACCTGATGACCACCAACAGCGCCGGCTTCTACCGGCAGCTGGGCTTTGAGCAGGTGGTGAACCAGGTGGTGTTGCGCCGGGACGTCAACCGGCCAGCGCCGCCATGAGACTGCCCATCTCGATCGCCTGCAGGCCGTAGCTCCAGCCCAGGTTGCTCTTGATGCCGGCGCGCTCGAGGGCCTGCTGCATCGTGTCAGTGGTGAGCACGCCGAAGATCACCGGGACGCCGGTGTCGCGGCTCACGGCGGCCACGCCCTTGCTGACCTCAGCCACCACCACATCGAAGTGGGGGGTGTCGCCGCGGATCACGGCACCCAGGGTGATCACCACCTGATAGCGACCGCTGGCGGCCAGTTTCTGGGCCACCAGCGGGATCTCGAAACTGCCCGGCACCCAGGCCACATCGAGCTGGGCGCTGCTGGAGCCGGTGTCGATGCCATGGCGCGACAGGCAATCCAGACAGCCACTCAGCAGCTTGGCTGTGACCAGATCGTTGAAGCGGGCCACCACGATGGCCACGCGCAGGGAGGAGGCTCCGGAAAACTGCCCTTCAAAGACGGTCACCGATTGCAGCGGCGCAGATCCGTCGAGCCTAGGCAGTGGCCGGATTAGGGCCCGTGTGGCCTCAGGCCACGAAGAAGCTCATGCCCCAGTTCACCAGCACCAGGGCCACCCAGGCCAGTCCGCCGAGCAGGATCAGACGGTTGGAGTTTCCGGTGGTGTCGTTGCTGGCGTACAGCACGGGCACCGCCACGATCAGCGCGAACGACAGCACCACCAGGGCCAGCACGGTGAGGGTGTTGAGGATCGTCATGGATCAGCGGCGGGGGATCAGCTGCGGGACCAGCCGGTCAGTCTGGGGATTCTCACACGCTGCTTCAGCCCGGGCGGCCGCGGCGCCGGGCTTGCTTCACAAGTTGTGGCGGGCTTGGACAACGCTCTCCGGCGCGGAGGTCCCCCTACGATCAGGCCCCGGCCTGACCCCCCTGTGGCCCCGCCAGCCAAGCCACAGCCTGAGCTGAGCCTTCAGGGCAGCCTGTTCGGCCCCGATCCCGCAGCCACGCCGCTGGCCGGCGGTCTCGAGCTGGCGGTCGCCGACGACAGCGAACCCAGCACGGACGACGCCATCGCCGAGCGGCCACGGCCGCGCAAGCGCAAGAACAGCGCCGCCACAGCCAGCACCACCACCAAAAGCACCACCGCCGCCAGCAGCGACGGCCTGGCCGAGGGGGCGAGCCCAGAGCCCCCGGAGAGCGACCTGCCGGCCTGGCATCACCACAGCCTGGTGGACCCGCAGCAGCTCACGCCGATGCTGCGCCACTACGTGGAACTCAAGGCCGCCCATCCCGAGCGGGTGCTGCTCTACCGCCTGGGCGACTTCTTCGAGTGCTTCTTTGAGGACGCGATTCAGCTCTCGCGCCTGCTGGAGCTGACCCTCACCGGCAAGGAGGGGGGCAAGGGGATCGGCCGGGTGCCGATGGCGGGGATCCCCCACCACGCCGCTGAGCGCTACTGCACGGAGCTGGTGCGCCGCGGCCTGAGCGTGGCCCTCTGCGACCAGGTGGAGACCACCCCGGCCAAGGGGGCCCTACTCAAGCGGGAGATCACGCGGGTGCTCACCCCCGGCACCGTGCTGGAGGAGGGCATGCTCGCGGCCCGCCGCAACAACTGGCTGTGCGCCGTGGTCTGCGAGGGGGCGCGCTGGGGCCTGGCAATCGCCGATGTGAGCACCGGTGAATTCCGCGTGACGGAACGGCAGGGCAGTGATCTGCTGCACCAGGAGCTGCTGCAGGTGGAGGCGGCGGAGGTGCTGTGGGCTGCACCGGAGCGCAGTGAGCCACCGGCCGGCGCTGCCGTGCCGGCCTGGTGCCCCGACGCCCTGCGGCTCACGCCCCTGCCGCGCACACCCTTCGCCAGCGAGGAGGCGCGCCGCAGCCTGCTGCAACGCTTCCGGCTGGGCAGCCTCGATGGCCTGGGCCTCGGCGAGATGCCGCTCGGACTGCGGGCTGCGGGCGGGCTGCTGCGCTACCTCGATGACACCCAACCCGGCAGTGCCATCCCCCTGGAGCTGCCCACCACCTGGCAGGCCGGCGATGCGCTGGTGCTCGATGCAGCCACACGACGCAACCTGGAGCTCACCCGCACCCAGCTGGGCGGTGGCTACCAGGGCTCGCTGCTCTGGGCCCTCGATCGCACCATGACCGCCATGGGCGGCCGCTGCCTGCGGCGCTGGATCGAAGCACCGCTGCTGGATCGTGCGGCCATCACCGCCCGGCAGGACGGCATCGCCGAACTGGTGAGCGGGGGTGGCGCCCGCCGGCTGCGCCTGGCCCTGCGCCGGCTGCTGCGACCGATGGGCGACCTGGAGCGGCTGGCGGGCCGCGCCGGCGCCGGCACCGCCTCCGCCCGCGACCTCGTGGCCCTGGCCGATGGTCTCGAGCGCCTGCCGCAGCTGGCATCCCTGGTGAACGGAGCCAACGGCGGCGAAGGCGCCCGCAGTGGTCCGCTGGCCGCCCTGGCCCGCCCCTGGCCCGAACTGGAGGCCCTGGCCGCCGAACTGCGCCACCAGCTGCTCGACACGCCGCCCCTCACCCTCACGGAAGGTGGCCTGATCCACGACGGCGTTGACCCCGAACTCGACGGCCTGCGCAACCGGCTCGACGACCAGGACGCCTGGCTGGCCGACCAGGAGCAGGCGGAGCGCCGCGCCAGCGGCATCAACACCCTCCGGCTCCAGTACCACCGCACCTTCGGCTACTTCCTGGCGGTGAGCCGCGCCAAGGCCACCGCCGTGCCGGAGCACTGGATCCGCCGCCAGACCCTGGCCAACGAGGAGCGTTTCGTGACGCCGGACCTCAAGGCGCGCGAAGGCCAGATCCTCCAGCTCAAGGCCCGGGCCGCCCAGCGGGAATACGACCTGTTCTGCGCCCTGCGCGGTCGTGTCGGCGAACAGGCCGGTCCGATCCGGGCCGCCGCCCGGCTGGTGGCCGAACTCGATGCCATCACCTCCCTGGCGGAGGTGGCCGCCACCGCTGGCTACTGCCGGCCGGAGATCACCGACCCGGCAGGTCCCGAGGCGCGGATCCTGACGATCGACGCCGGCCGCCATCCGGTGGTGGAACAGCTGCTGGTGGAGGAACCCTTCACCCCGAACGGCATCGCCCTGGGATCGCCGACCGATGCCCAGCCCGACCTGCTGGTGCTCACCGGCCCGAACGCCAGCGGCAAGAGCTGCTACCTGCGCCAGACCGGCCTGCTGCAGCTGATGGCTCAGATCGGCAGCTGGATTCCGGCCCGCTCGGCGCGGCTGGGACTCTGCGATCGGATCTTCACCCGCGTCGGCGCCGGCGACGACCTGGCCGCCGGCCAGTCCACCTTCATGGTGGAGATGGCCGAAACCGCCAACATCCTTCACCACGCCAGCGAGCGCTCCCTGGTGCTGCTCGATGAGATCGGCCGGGGCACCGCCACCTTCGATGGCCTCTCGATCGCCTGGGCCGTGGCCGAATACCTGGCCGGCGATCTACGCGCCCGCAGCGTCTTCGCCACCCACTACCACGAGCTCAACGCCCTGGCGGATCAGCTCAGCAACGTGGCCAACGCCCAGGTGCTGGTGGAGGAAACCGGTGAGGAGCTGCGCTTCCTGCACCGGGTGGTGCCGGGCGGCGCCAGCCGCAGCTACGGCATCGAAGCGGCCCGGCTGGCCGGCGTGCCAGCGGCGGTGGTGCAGCGGGCCCGCCAGGTGCTCAGCCGGATCGAGGCCAACAGCCATGTAGCGGTGGGGGCCGCTCCGGCGTCACGTCAGGCTTCGGGGCGTTCCGGGCCGGCCGCCGCCGCCTGACCCTGGCGCTCCAGCAACCAGGCCCGGCGCAGCAGGGCGTTGACGGCCGCAGCCACCAGCCCCGCCCCGCCCCGGCTGCCATCCAGGCGGATCTGAGGCAGTGCGCTGGCCGCCAGATGGCGCTTGCTCTCCGCCACCCCCACGAAACCCACCGGCATGCCGATCACCAGAGCCGGCGCTGCCCCCGGCTCCCGGGTACACCGCTCCAGCAGCACCTCCAGGGCCGTGGGCGCGCTGCCGATCAGCACCACCGCCCCGGGATGCTCCTGCAGGGCCCGCTCCATGCCGGCGGCGGCGCGCGTTCCACCCGGGGGCGCCTGGTCGGGGGCCCAGTGCAGCACGCTGTGCACCGGGTTGGCGAAGGTGCGGCGGGCCATCGGCGCCACGGCGGCCGCGGCCATCGCCGTGTCGGTGAGGATCGGGGCCCCGGCCGCCAGCGCCGCCAGGCCCGAGCGGCAGGCCCCGGGCCCGATCACCAGATCGGCGGGAAGGCTCAGATCGCCGCTGCTGTGCACCAGCCGCTCCAGCACATCCCGTTCCAGCGGATCCGGCCAGCGGCCGTAGACGCCCGTGGGCTCGAGGGCCGCACGGATCAACCGGATGCTCTCGCGGAAGATCGGGTGATCGAAACCGGCGGCTGCTGTGGCCTCGGCGGCGTCCCCATGGGGCGAAGCGGAGGAAGGCTCCATCGGCAGATCAGCAGGCAGCCACACCCAGAAGGATGCAGCACCCGGCGCCACTGTGCCGCTGTGCCGCCGTGCCGCCCTGGCGCTGGGCAACCGGCGAGCAACCAGCCAGGGCTGGCCCAGACTGAGCCGCAACGGGGGCAGCGGATGCCGATCCACCTCTACTGGGGCGACGATGAGGCCGCCCGAACCCGGGCCGTGGAGGCGCTGATCAGCGAGCGCACCGATCCGGCCTGGCAGAGCATCAACCTCAGCCGCCTGGACGGCGGTGATGCGGCCCAGGCGGCCCAGGCCCTGGAGGAAGCCCGCACCCCACCCTTCGGCGGCGGCGATCGGGTGGTGGTGGTGCAGCGCAGTCCCTTCTGCAGCCAGTGCCCGGCGGAGCTGGGCCAGCAGCTGGAGGCCACCCTCGAGCTGATTCCGGACAGCTGCCATCTGCTGCTGGTGAGCCCAGGCAAACCCGACGCCCGCCTGCGCACCACCAAGGCCCTGCAGAAGCTGGTGAAGGCCGGCGCCGCGGTTGAACGCAGCTTTGCCTTGCCGGCGATCTGGGATGGGGCTGGCCAGGTGGAGCTGGTGCAGCGCACGGCGACCGAGCTGGGTCTGCGGCTCGAGCCGGCCGCCGCCGAAGCCCTCAGCGAAGCGATCGGCAGCGACAGCGCCCGCCTGGCAAGCGAGCTCGAGAAACTGGCCCTCTACGTGGGCGCCACGCCTGGGGCGGCAGCGGGCCAGCAACCGCCGATCACCGCCGCCGCCGTGGAGGCCCTGGTGGGCAGCCACGCCGCCAATGCCCTGCAGGTGGGAGATGCCCTGCTGGCCGGTCAGCCGGCCGAAGCGATCGCCCTGGTGGATGCGCTGCTGGTGGCCAACGAGCCGGCCCTGCGCATCGTGGCCACCCTCAGCGGGCAGATCCGCGGCTGGCTCTGGGTGAGCCTGCTGGATCGCCAGGGGGAACAGGACGTGAACGCCATCGCCAAGGCCGCCGGCATCGGCAATCCCAAGCGCATCTATGTGATGCGCAAGCAGATCCGCGGCCGCCCACCGGCCCGCTTCCTCAGCCTGCTCAGCCAGCTGCTGGAGGTGGAGAGCGCCCTCAAGCGCGGCAGCGACCCCGGCGACGCCTTCCGCGACGGCTTCCTGCTGACGGGCTGAGGGCAGCTCCCACGCTCAATACGCCGCGTAGCTCTTTTCCTCCACCAGCTCGGAACCGGTGATGGCGTTGAGGCGGCGCTTGAGGGCAGCACGCTGATCGTTGGTGCGATACACCGCACGGGCCAGGGCGATGAAGGCGTCGTCAAAGCGCTGCTGGTGCTCGTGCTCGCGGATCTCATCCTCGATCCGCCAGAGCTGTTCGTTCACGGCGCGCAGCTCCTGCTCCAAAGCCCTCACCCCCTCGGGCGCCCGCAGCCCCTCGGCCTGCACCACCGCCTCCAAGGCCGCATGTTCGCGAGCGATGTTGGCCAACTTGGCGGGATCAACGATGCGCTCGAGCTTGATCGCCAGGATCGTCAGCTTGTCGAGCAGCTCGCCCACGGAGACGGGCACCTGAATGGTCATCGCGGGGGCCGGGAGGCGAGCGGAGCGTAGGGACGGATAATCCCTCCCATTCGTGCTCACCGTTGCGCCACCGCCGGCGCCCCCCTGCCATGGCCCTGCTGGTTCAGAAGTTCGGGGGCACCTCGGTGGCCGATGTGCAGCGCATCCAGGCCGTGGCCAGCCGCATCGCCGCCAGCCGCCAGGCGGGCCACGACCTGGTGATCGTGGTGTCGGCCATGGGCCACACCACCGACGAACTGACCGGCCTGGCCCGCGCCATCAGCAGCGACCCGCCCCAGCGCGAGATGGACATGCTGCTGGCGACCGGTGAGCAGGTGTCGATCGCGCTGCTGGCGATGGCCCTGAACGCCCAGGGGGTGCCGGCGGTGTCGATGACCGGCCCGCAGGTGGGCATCCTCACCGAATCGGCCCACGGCCGCGCCCGCATCCTCGAGGTGCGCACCGACCGCCTGCAGCGCCTGCTCGGCGACGGCAACGTGGTGGTGGTGGCCGGCTTCCAGGGCACCAGCAATGGCCTCAGCGGCGTGCCGGAGATCACCACCCTCGGCCGCGGTGGCTCCGACACCTCAGCCGTGGCCCTGGCGGCGGCCCTGGGCGCCGATGCCTGCGAGATCTACACCGATGTGCCGGGCGTGCTCACCACCGACCCGCGCAAGGTGGCCGATGCGCAGCTGATGGACACGATCACCTGCAACGAGATGCTGGAACTGGCCAGCCTCGGGGCCGCGGTGCTGCACCCGCGGGCCGTGGAGATCGCCCGCAACTACGGCGTGCCGCTGGTGGTGCGCTCCAGCTGGAGCGACGCCCCCGGCACCCTGCTCACCAGCGATGCCACCAGCCGCCGCGGCAGCGGCGAAGGCCTGGAGCTGGGAAAGCCCGTGGATGGCGCCGAGCTGGAAACCGACCAGGCCGTGCTGGCCCTGGCCCACGTGCCCGACCAGCCCGGCGTGGCCGCCCAGCTGTTCGAGGCCCTCTCGGCCGCTGGCCTGAATGTGGACCTGATCGTGCAGGCCACCCATGAGGCCGATCCCCACTGCAGCGGCAGCGCCTGCGGCTTCACCAACGACATCGCCTTCACGGTGGCCGAGGCCCAGCTCGATCGGGCCCAGCTGGTGTGCCGGGAGGTGCTGGCGGCGATGGGTCCGGCGGCGGCCGGCGCCACGCTCACGGCCGAGGCGGGCATGGCCAAGCTGAGCATCTCCGGAGCCGGCATCATGGGCCGCCCGGGCGTGGCCGCCCGCCTGTTCGACACCCTGGCCAAGCAGGGGGTGAACCTGCGCCTGATCGCCACCAGCGAGGTGAAGGTGAGCTGCCTGGTGGCCGGCCACCAGGGCGGCAAGGCCCTGCAGGCCGCCGCCGGCTGCTTCGAGCTGAGCGAGCGCCAGCTGCACCACAACCCACCGCCGGCCGGCAGCGGCGAACCGGAGGTGCGCGGCGTGGCCCTCGACCGCGACCAGGCCCAGGTGGCCGTACGCCACATCCCCGACAAACCCGGCACCGCCGCCGCGGTCTGCCGCGTGCTGGCCGATGCGGCGATCAGCCTCGATGCGATCGTGCAATCGGAGCGCACCCACGGCAGCGGCGAGCACCTCAGCCGCGACATGGGCTTCACCCTCAAGCGCGACGACCTGGAACGCGCCCGCACCGCCCTGCAGCCCCTGCTGCACCAATGGCCCGGCGCCAGCTTCGAGGAGGGCCCGGCCATCGCCCGGGTGAGCGCCGTAGGGGCGGGCATGCCCTGCACCGCCGGCACCGCCGCCCGCATGTTCCGCTCCCTGGCGGCCGCGGGGATCAACATCGAGATGATCGCCACCAGCGAGATCCGCACCAGCTGTGTGGTGCCGGAAGCCGACGGCGTCCGCGCCCTGCAGGCCGTTCACGCCGCCTTCAGCCTCGGCGGCACCGTGGTGCACAGGGCCGAAGGAACCGAAGCGCCGGTCTGAGGGCTGTTGAAGGCTTCGGTGCCGCTGGGCCCGCTGCCGATGCTCAGACCGTGGCGGCGATGCCGCCCGGCTCGAGCATCAACTTGCTGTTGCGCAGGCTCTCCTCCATCTCAATTGGGTAGGCGCCGTCGAAGCAAGCGGTGCAGAAGTGACCGGCGTTGGCCTGGGCCGCCTCCACCATGCCCTGCTTGCTGAGGTAGGCCAGGGAATCGACGCCGAGGTGGGCCGCGATCTCCTCGAGGGTGAGGCGGGCGGCGATCAGCTGGTCCTGGGTGTCGGTGTCGATGCCGTAGAAGCAGGGGTGCGTCACCGGTGGAGAGCTGATGCGCATGTGCACCTCGGTGGCGCCGGCCTCGCGGATGGCGGCCACCAGCTTGCGGCTGGTGGTGCCGCGCACAATCGAGTCGTCGATCACCACCACCCGCTTGCCGGCGAGCACATCCGGCAGGGGGTTGAGCTTGACGCGGATGCCGGCCTCGCGCATGGCCTGGGTGGGCTGGATGAACGTACGGCCCACGTAGCGGTTCTTGATCAGGCCGTCGCCGAACGGGATGCCGCTCAGCTGCGAGTAGCCGATCGCCGCCGGGATGCCGGAGTCGGGGACGCCGATCACGATGTCGGCTTCCACGGGGGTTTCGCGAGCCAGGGCCTCGCCGATCCGCACCCGGTAGCTGTAGAGCGACTCGCCGAAGAAGCGGCTGTCGGGCCGGGCGAAGTAGATCATCTCGAACACGCAGAGCTTGGCAGGCTCGCGGATCCAGACGCTGCGGCTGGGACTGGGATCGCCGAGGCGGAAGTGGATGATCTCGCCGGGCTCCACGTCGCCGTCATAGGCGGCGCCGATGATGTCGAGCCCGCAGGTTTCGCTGCTCACCACCCACTGGGCCTCGGCTTGCTCGCCCATGTGGCCGAACACGAGCGGGCGGATGCCATGGCCGTCGCGCAGGGCAAACAGACCCTCGGGGGTGCCGATCACCAGGCTGAAGGCACCGCGGCAGCGGCCGGCGGCCTGGCGGATGGCGGCATCCCAGTCGAGGCCGGCGTTAACGGCCTGCTGGATGGCGAAGGCGATCAGCTCGGAATCGGTGGTGGAGGTGAACTCCACCTCGGGGGTGTCGGCGGCGATGGCCTGACGCAGCTCAGCCGCGTTCACCAGGTTGCCGTTGTGGGCGAAGGCGAAGGCGCCCAGGCGGGTGTTGAGCACCACGGGCTGGGCATTGCAGGCCTTGCTGCTGCCGGTGGTGGAGTAGCGGTTGTGGCCGATGGCCAGGTGGCCCGGCAGGCGCTCGAGCACGTCCTGGTCGAACACCTGGCTCACCAGGCCCATGTCCTTGTGCAGGCGCACCTGCAGGCGCCCATCCACGGGGCCATCGAACACGGCGATGCCGGCCGATTCCTGGCCGCGGTGCTGGAGGGCGTAGAGGCCGAAGTAGGTGAGGTTCGCGACCGGCTGATCGGTCGCCAGCACGGCGAAGACGCCGCAGGCCTCCTCGGGCTTGTCGGGGCGCTCGGCCAGGGGAGCGATGGCGGGGGCCGCTGCCTCACCAGCGGTGGGATGAACGCCGGGCTGCAGAGTGCTCACAGCAGGTCCCACTTTTGGATTTGCTTCAACATTGTGCCTGAGGGGTTGCGGTTCCAGGGGGGCTGTGCCTTCAGGCCGTGGGCGGCAGATCAACGCCCATGCGGCGGGGGATCGCCTGCTCGAAGCGCTCGGCCAGCTGGGCCACGGGAACCTGCAGCAGGCGGTTGCCGGCCTGGCTGATCGAGAGCTGGGCTTCGTCCTCCACCACACCGAGGCACTGGGCCGGAACGCCGGCCGCATCGAGGGCCTCCTGCCAGGCCACGGTGTGGGCCGGAGCCACGCTCACCAGGATGCGGGCACCGCCCTCGGCGAACAGCAGGCGATCGAGGCGGGCGGCGCTGGCCGGAATCTCCAGGTGGGCGCCGAGGGGCGTGGCACTGCCGGTGGCCATGCAGCACTCAGCCGCGGCCACGGCCAGGCCGCCGTCGCTGAGGTCGTGGGCGGAGCGCACCAGACCGCTGGCGATCGCCTGGCGCAGGAAGCCCTGCACCGAGCGCTCGAGCTGCAAATCAACCGTGGGCGGGCGCCCCGTGACGGCTCCATGCACCCGCTCCAGATAGCTGCTGCCGGCCAGGCCCAGGCGCGGATCGGCGGGAGCCTCTCCCCCCTCCAGCGGCGCCCCCAGCAGCCAGATCACGTCGCCGGCTTCGCGCCAGGCCTGGCCGCGCACGTGCTCGAGGTTGTGCACCAGGCCCACCATGCCCACCACCGGCGTGGGGTGGATCGGCTGCATGCGGCCGTCGGGCAGGCGGGTCTCGTTGTAGAGGGACACGTTGCCGCCGGTGACCGGCGTGTCCAGCGCCGAACAGGCGGCCGAGAGGCCGCGGCAGGCCAGGGCCAGCTGCCAGTAGCCGGTGGGGGTTTCCGGCGAGGGGAAGTTGAGGTTGTCGGTGAC
>JBEGQE010000014.1:0-4928 GCA_041181145.1 Cyanobacteriota bacterium | reverse complement strand
GCTCCTCGATTCGCGGTTGGAAGGCGATCAATGAGTCGGACATGGCGATGGTGCCGGATCCGAACACCGCCTGGATCGACCCCTTCTACAGCCATAAGACCCTCAGCCTGATCTGCTCGATCCAGGAGCCTCGCAGCGGCCAGCCCTATTCCCGCTGCCCCCGTGCGCTCGCCCAGAAGGCCCTCGATTACCTCGGCTCCACCGGCATCGCCACGAAGGCCTACTTCGGCCCTGAGCCCGAGTTCTTCATCTTCGACGACGTTCGCTACAAGAGCACCAACGGCTCGAGCTTCTACGCCGTTGATTCGATCGAGGCCCCCTGGAACACCGATCGGGTGGAGGAAGGCGGCAACCTCGCCAACAAGATCCAACTGAAAGAGGGTTATTTCCCGGTTGCCCCCAACGACACCCTGCAGGACATCCGCAGCGAGATGCTGCTCACCATGGGCGCCCTGGGCGTGCCGATCGAGAAGCAGCACCACGAGGTGGCCACCGCCCAGCACGAACTCGGGATCAAGTTCGCCGAGCTGATCAGCGCGGCCGACAACGTGATGATCTACAAGTACGTGGTGCGCAACATTGCCAAGAAGTACGGCAAGACCGCCACGTTCATGCCCAAGCCGATCTTTGCCGACAACGGCAGCGGCATGCACGTGCACCAGAGCCTTTGGAAAGGCGGCCAGCCCCTGTTCTGGGGTGAGGGCACCTACGCCAACCTGTCGCAGACCGCCCGCTGGTACATCGGTGGCCTGCTCAAGCACGCCCCCAGCTTCCTGGCCTTCACCAACCCCACCACCAACAGCTACAAGCGTCTGGTGCCGGGCTTCGAGGCACCGGTGAACCTGGTGTACTCCCAGGGCAACCGTTCCGCCGCCGTGCGCATCCCGCTCACCGGCATGAACCCCAAGGCCAAGCGCCTCGAGTTCCGCTCCGGCGACGCCCTCTCCAACCCCTATCTGGGCTTCGCGGCGATGCTGATGGCCGGCATCGACGGCATCAAGAACCAGATCGACCCGGGCGACGGCACCGACGTGGACCTGTTCGAGCTCTCCGCTGAGGAGCTGGCGAAGATCTCCACCGTTCCCGCTTCCCTCAACGGCGCCCTGGAGGCCCTCAAGGCCGACCACGCCTACCTGCTCGAAGGCGGCGTGTTCACCGAGGACTTCATCGACAACTGGATCACCCTCAAGTACGAGGAGGTGCAGCAGCTGCGCCAGCGGCCCCACCCCCACGAGTACACGATGTACTACGACGCCTGATTGGCCTTCAGCCCAATCGGATCGTCAGGCCCCGGCTCCGGCCGGGGCTTTTTCATGGCGTCAGCCGTGGCGCAGATGGGCCATGGCGCTGTCGTGCAGGCGGCGCTCATGGGCATGGCGCTCCGCCCAGGCCACATCCTGGCCATGGACATCAGGGCTCTCACTCTGATCGGCCTTGGCGTGGCGCTGGGCGATCACCGGCTGGTGGCGGCGCGCCTCCAGTTGACGGCTGCGCATCCACTCCACATAGGCCGGCTCCTGGACGGCGGCTGGCTGGGAGGGAACGATGCGCGGGGAGGAGGGGTCGACTTGCATGGCATCCACCAGATTCGCTGCGTTCATTCTGTAGCGGTTACTACCGTTTGCCGAACGGCTCAATGATTCGTGATCCCGGTCCATGGGGCTACAGCTCCGGGCGCTGAGCTGCCCTCGGTGTGCCATCAAGCCCTGACAAACGGGCGCTTGGCGAATGCTGCGCCATAGGGTCCGCTGGTGACAGGACGTGGGATGGCGAATCCGTTCAGCGTGAGATGGCTGGCAGGCTGGACGTTCCAGACGGTGTTGATGGAAGGGGAGGTGCAGGTGGAGGCCCATGGCTTCGGCATCTGCCTGCGCACGCCCGTGCTGCCCGGTGAGAGTCCGGTGACCGCCGCCGATCGGCTCGTGCTGGCTGAGGACCGGCGCCGCCGTGCCCTGCACAACGCCTGGCTGCGCGGCCAGACGCTGGCCGCCCCGGCCGGACTGCCGAACCTGAGCGGAGCCGTAGCGGAGCCCGAGCTGCGTCGCGTGGACGATGCCGATCTGCAGCCGCTGATCCGTCTGGCGGCCTGAACCGCCGGGCCCCAGGCGCTCAGCGATGCAGCCAGAGGGCGAGCAGCAAGCCGATCCCGCCCCAGCGCAGGGCTGTCCACAGCCATTGCTCCTGCCAGCCCCGCGGCTGCAGCGGCGCTGGCAGCGGATCGAGCAGGCGCTGGGCTAAGGCCATGCGCTGACGCAGGCGCCGGGCCTGCAGGCTGTCGTCGGCAGCGCTGAGGCGCTCGGCGCGCGCCACCTGGGCCATCAGACCCGCGAGCTGGTGCAGCCAGCGGATCGGTGTGTACGGGGAGCGCGGCCGTTGTTGCATGGCGCCAGGATGGCCCGGTGCCGCCGCCGCCGTCCAGTGCCAGCCAGCAGCCTCGATCGCAACAGCGGAAACCGCAACGGTGCCACCCCCACCCAGAGCTGGCCGGAGCAGGCCCAGGAGCAGGCCCGTGAGCTGCACGGGCTGCTGCGCATCGACGAACGCCAGTGGCATGCGCTGAAGGGCCAGCCGCAGCGCCGCGCCGCCGAACAGCTGGCCGCCGCCCTGGTGCTGCTGCTGGATCCAGCCAATCCGCCGGGCGCAGCCCAGGCCGGGCCGCAGCGCCGCCAGGCCGCCGAGCTGGTGGCCCATGCCCTGGGCTGGCTGAACGGCGACCTGCGCGACCCGGGCTGCCCCAGCCACGGACGCTGACGCGGTGCAGGCCCGGCGGGGGACCTAACTGCTCAGGCGCCGCAGGGCCACCTGCACCCGGTTGCCGCGGGAGCTCCAGCGCACGTCATCGAAGCACTGGTGGATCAGGAACAACCCGCGGCCGCTCAGGGCATCGGGTTGCTCGGGCAGGCAGGGCCGCCGAGCCTCCGGGGTCACCCCGCAGCCCTCATCCTGCACCTGGAACACCACCCAGCGGGGCGTGAGGATGCGGCGCACCCGCAGACACTTGGCGGGATCACCGCCGTTGCCATGGCGCACGGCATTGACCAGCACCTCCTGCAGGCCCAGCTGCAGCGCCGCCAGCTGATTCGCGCAGCGGATCGGCTCCAGCAGCACCTCCAGCAGCGGCGCGAGGTGCAGGGTGGAGGGGGTGATGAAGTCTGCCCAGCGCAGCGTCATCGGCCTGTCCGTCGAGGGACCAGCGACCTTTCGACGCTACCGCTGCAGCAGCCCGGGCGCCGCTCAGGCCGTCACCCGCTGTTGCAGAGCCGGATGGCTGAGCAGGGCATCCATCAGGCGCACGCCGCGCAGCTGGTTCACGAGCGGCAGGTGCCCATCGGGCGCCTCCAGCGACCAGGTGAAGGAGCCGGGGTAGCGGGTCCAGACACCGCCCTGTTTCCAGCCCAGGCGCGGCCAGAGCAACTCCCAGCGGCCGCCGAGGCTGCGCAGCAGCCGCAGCTGCACCGAGAAGCCGAACCGCCCCTGGGAGTACACCACCCAAAGCCGATCGAGACTCTCGAGGTCGGCCGAGGCGATCGGCGGCACCTCGGAGTAATACACATAGCCGCGCCGCACGGCATCTGCACCGGCCAGCTCACGCAGGATCGCACTGGTGTGGCGATCGGCCTCCTCGTACTGCTGGCGGGCCAACGCCTGCTGCAGCGGGGTGTAGTCGATGCCCTGACCACTGCTCACCGCCAGCCAACCCTCGGGGTAGCGCTGGCAGAAGCTCTGGCTGAGGCCATCGTCCTCGGCCAGCAGCTGCTGGATCAGGGTGCCGGCGGCCCAGTCGTCGCCGGTGGCATCGAGGCGATCCAGTTGATCGGCCATCAACGGCCGCATCTCCTGGCTGCGCTGCAACAGTTGGCTGAGCAGGCTGCGGCGTTGGCGGGCACTGCCGGCGAGGAAACGGTCCAGCAGCTGGTCGGCGCTGGCCGTGGCGGTGACGGGAGGTCCGGAAAGCATGGGGGTGGGCTGACCAGTCAGCGAGCCAGCGTTGGCCCACTATGTCAGGCATTCCCAGCCGCCATGGCCGAACGCATCGCGATCACCGGCTTCCTGCAGGCCCCGGGCCCGCTGGTGGATGTGCGCGCCCCGGCGGAATTCGCCCAGGGCCACATTCCCGGTGCCCGCAACCTGCCGCTGTTCAGCGACGAGGAGCGCGCCGCGGTGGGCACCACCTACAAACAGATGGGGCGTCAGGCCGCCGTGCAGCTGGGGCTGGAGCTGGTGGGGCCGAAGCTGGCGGCGCTCGGCGCCACGCTGACGGCCTGGAGCCTTGAGGCGAACGCCGCCGCGCCGGAGCAGGCCCCTGTGCCCCTGCGCCTGCACTGTTGGCGGGGTGGCATGCGCTCCGGCAGCGTGGCCTGGCTGGCCGGCAGCCTCGATCTGCCGGTGCTGCTGCTGGAGGGGGGCTACAAGGCCTACCGGCGCTGGGTGCTGGAGCTGCTGGAGCAGCCCTGGCCCGTGCGCCTGCTCGGGGGCCGCACCGGCAGCGGCAAGACCGACCTGCTCCTGGCCCTGCAGGCTGAAGGGGTGGCGGTGCTGGATCTGGAGGGCCTGGCCCACCATCGCGGCAGCAGCTTCGGCAACCTCGGCCTGCCGCCGCAGCCCAGCAACGAGCACTACGAAAACCGGATCGCGGCGGTGCTCACCGGCCAGCGCGGGGCCGAGGAGATCTGGGTGGAGGCCGAGAGCGTGCAGGTGGGCCGCTGCCGGGTGCCGGCGGGGCTGTGGCGGCAGATGCAGCAGGCGCCGCTGCTGGAGATCCGCCGGCCGCTGGAGGAGCGGCTGCGCCAACTGGTGGCGGTGTACGGCGTGCAGGATCCGCAGGAGCTGGCCGAGGCCACCCGCCGCATCGGCCGCCGGCTCGGACCGCAGCGCACCGCAGCCGCCTTGGAGGCAATCGAGCGCTGTGACTGGAGCGAGGCCTGCCG
>JBEGQE010000013.1:0-8146 GCA_041181145.1 Cyanobacteriota bacterium | reverse complement strand
CCAGGGCCGGGAAGCTGCCCACGTTGGTGCTGCCCCAGGCGTCGTGTGTGTAAACGGTGTAGGTCATGACAAAGCCCCCGTGGCGGCTAACAACCACGGGGGCGGACAGTTGAACTGGTCTGTGAGGCGGGTCGGAGCTGCTGAGGGAGGCACACCTGGGGCCAGGGTTCCAGGTGTGGAGCGGCGGAACTCCGGGGGGCACCTGTGGCGGTGCAGATGGAGTGTCGAAGGATCAGACGCACCGTTTGTTGTCCAATCCCACGACCCACTCACGGTCAGAGGAGACTGTTGGAGCAGGGGCCTTCAGTCAGCTCGCTCCTGACTGGTGGCGGGGTGGCGTGTCGTCCATGGACGCCTCCGGGTTCGATGCAGGTAGCTTCCTGCCGCCGCCAGGGCCTGGCAATGGGTCTTCATGCCCATTGCCTCGGCAGCTGAGCAGCAGGAGATTGGAAACGCTGTGCGACCCGATGGCCGCCACGGCAGCACCTGAGCCGTGACCATCCGCTTCGGCCCTGAGATCTGCGGCGAGCGCGCCCTGGCCGAGCAGCGGGAATGGCTGATCAGCAACGGCCTGGGCAGCTATGGCTGCGGCACGGTGGCCGGCACACGCACCCGCAGTTACCACGGCCTGCTGGTGGCCGCCCTCGGCGCACCCGCCGATCCCTGTACCCGCACGCTGCTGGTGGCCGCCGCGGAGGAGCACTGGGGCTGGGCGGCCGACACCCTCACCCCGATCGACCACCGCACGATCACAGCGTTCAGCCTGGAGGGAACGGTGCCGTGCTGGCGCTACGCCCTGGGCGATGCCCTGCTGGAGAAGCGGATCTGGATGCAGCCCGGAGCCCACACCACCACCGTGCACTACCGCTTGCTGCAATCCGGCCGCCCACTGCAGCTGCGCTTGCGGGTGCTGGTGAATGCCCGCAGCCACCACGGCGGCAGCGACCGTGCGCCGATCAGCGTGCGCGTGCAGCCCCATGGACTGGCCATGCAGGCCGATGGCTCGCCCACCACCGCATGGCTGGTGCGCAGCGATCGCGGCACAGCAGACGCTGCCGGCGCGAACGACTGGTGCAGCGGCGAGCCGCTGGCGGCTGAACAGGATCGGGGGCTCCCCAGCCATGATCTGCAGCTCCACGCCGGCTGGTTCACGGCCGAGCTGAGCAGCGCTGAGCCCACCCTGACGCTGGTGGCCAGCGCCGAGAGCGATCCATGCCTCGATGGCGAACGCAGCCTTGCCGTTCGCCAGGCCCACGACAACACCCTGCTCGCCGACTGGCAGCGGAGCCAGCCCCGGCTCAACGCCCAGGCTCCGCAGTGGGTTCGCCAGCTCGTGCTGGCGGCCGATGCCTTTGTGGTGCGGCGCGGCGAGGGGCACTCCCTGCTGGCGGGCTACCCCTGGTTCGGCGACTGGGGCCGCGACACGATGATCAGCCTCAGCGGTTTGACCCTGAGCACCGGCCGGCCGGCCATCGGCGCGCGGATCCTGCGCACCTATGCGCAGCATCTGAGCCGCGGCATGCTGCCGAACCGCTTCCCCGAGGGCGGCGAGCCCCTGGGAGAGCACGATTTCAACACCGTGGACGCCACCCTCTGGTTCGTGGAGGCCGTGCGCCGCCAGCACCAGGCCACAGGCGACACGGCCCTGCTGCGCGAACTACTGCCAGCCCTGCGCGGGATCCTCAGGGCCCACTCTGATGGCACACGCCACGGCATCCGCCGCGATCCAACCGATGGCCTGCTGCACGCTGGCAGCGAGGGGCTGCAGCTCACCTGGATGGATGCCAAGGTGAACGGCGATGTGATCACCCCGCGCATCGGCAAGCCGGTGGAGGTGAATGCCCTCTGGTGCTGCGCCCTGCACACCATCGCCGCCATCGAGGCGCTGTGCGGCGAAGCCAGCGCTGCGCGGCACTGCGCTGAACTGGCCCAGCAGGCGCGGCAGGGGTTCGGGCGCTTCTGGAACGCGCAGGCCGGCTGCTGTTTTGATCTGCTCGATGGGCCCGATGGCGAAGCAGACGCGACGATCCGCCCCAATCAGCTCCTCGCCCTGGCCCTGGCTGGTGAGGCTCCACTGCTGAACCCGGAGCAGGAACGACGGATCCTGGCGGTGGTGGGCGAGCGCCTGCTCACGCCCATGGGCCTGCGCAGCCTGGATCCGCAGGATCCGCGCTATCGAGGTGGGTACGGGGGTGGGCCCCGCGAGCGGGATCGGGCCTATCACCAGGGCACCGTCTGGGGCTGGTGGCTCGGGATCTGGGCCCTGGCCCAGGCACGCCACAGCGGCCAAGCGGAACTGGGCCTGCACTGGCTCGACGGAATCGGCGAGCAGCTCGCCACGGCAGGCCTGGGCAGCCTCAGCGAGATCTTCGATGGGGACCCACCCCACACGCCCCGCGGCTGCATCGCCCAGGCCTGGTCGGTGGCGGAAACCCTGCGCGCCTGGCATGAACTGGCGGCAATGACGGCGCCGATGGGCTCACCTGTGCCATGACCACAGCGTGGATGAGCCCCGAAGGATGACGACTCCGACCGACACGGCGACAGGGCTGACGACGATCCCACCGATCACCGGACGTGAAGCCGCGATCCTGGAGCTGGTGCAGCACCAGCGGCCGGTCGCACTGCCGCACAGCAACCTGCAGCTCGCGGCGATCCGCTCAGCCTTCGCCTGCGCACTGCACATGCACCAGCCCACCATCCCGGCTGGAGTGGATGGCGCTCTGATCTCGCACCTGCAGTGGATGCTCGAGCACCCCGGCGATGGCGACAACCACAACGCCGAACCATTTGCCCACTGCTACCGGCGGCTCGCCGACCTGATCCCGCAGCTCATCGCCGAGGGCTGCAACCCGCGGATCATGCTCGATTACTCCGGCAACCTGCTCTGGGGCATCGAGCAGATGGGCCGCACCGACATCCTCGATGCGCTGCGCATCCTGGCCTGCGATCCAGCGCTGCTCCCCCACGTGGAGTGGCTTGGCACGTTCTGGAGCCACGCCGTGGCCCCCTCCACACCGATCCCCGATCTCAAGCTGCAGATCCTGGCCTGGCAGCACCATTTCGCTGCCCTGTTCGGCGATGAGGCCCTGGCGCGGGTGAAGGGCTTCTCGTCGCCGGAGATGGCCCTGCCCAACCATCCCGACACGCTCTATGCCTTCGTGAGTGCCCTACGGGACTGCGGCTACCGCTGGGTGCTGGTGCAGGAGCACAGCGTGGAAACCCTCGACGGCCAACCCCTCAGCCGCGCGCAGGCGCTGGTGCCCAACCGCCTGGTGGCGCGCAATGGGCGTGGCGAAACGGTGAGCATCACCGCGCTGATCAAAACGCAGGGCTCCGACACGAAGCTGGTGGGGCAGATGCAGCCCTGCTACGAGGCCCTGGGGCTGGAGCGTGTGGAGCTTGGCGGCCACACCATTCCGCCCCTCGTCGCCCAGATCGCCGATGGCGAAAACGGCGGCGTGATGATGAATGAGTTCCCGCCGGCCTTCATTCAGGCCCATCAGCGTCTGCGCCACGACGCAGCGAGTGCCGCCGGTCAGCCCCACACCGCAGCCATCAACGGCAGCGAATACCTCGAACTGCTCGAGGCCTCCGGACTACACCTCGACGACTGTCCGCCGATCCAGGCCGTGCAGCAGCACCGCATCTGGGAGCGCGTGGATGCCTCGCTCAGCCCGGAGGCTGCCGAGGTTGCCGTGGCCAGCGCCATCGCCGACCTCCAGGCCAGCGATCCCTCCTTCTCGATGGCCGGCGCCTCCTGGACCAACAACCTGAGCTGGGTGGAGGGCTACAGCAACGTGCTCGAGCCGATGCAGCAGCTCAGCGCCCGCTTTCACGCCCGCTTCGATCCCCTGGTGGCGGCCGATCCGGCCGTCACCCGCACCACCGCCTACCAGGAGGCCCTGCTGCTGCTGCTGCTGCTGGAGACCAGCTGCTTCCGCTACTGGGGCCAGGGCACTTGGACCGACTACGCCAGAGAGATCCACCGGCGCGGCATGGCGCTGCTGGCCTGAGGGGCACAGCGCCCCCTCACCACGGCAGCACCTCGCCGTTGGCGTGCCAGAACGTGCCACTGGTCTCCAGGCTGAGGCCATCGATGCGCTCCAGCAGTCCGCGCACCGCCTGCTCGGGACTGATGCCCTGGGGGTTGAAGGCCACCATGCGGGTGCGCACCAGGCCGGGATGCAGGATCGCCACGGCGATGCCGCGCGGCTTGAGATCGATCGCCAGCGACTTGCCGGCCATGTTCAAGGCCACCTTCGACATCCGGTAGCCGTAGGAGCCGCCGGAGCTGTTGTCGTCGATCGAGCCCATGCGGCTGGTCATCAGGGCCAGCTTCGAGCCGTTGCGCAGCTGCGGCAGCAGGGCCTGCGCCAACTGCAGCGGCGCCAGGGCATTCACCTCGAACTGCCGGCGGATGCTGTCCAGATCGAGGGGATCGAGGCGGGTGGGTTCGAGGATGCCGGCGTTGAGGATCACCACGTCGAGCGGCAGGCCATCCAGGCGCCGCACCAACGCGGCGATGGCGGACCCGTGGCTGAGGTCGAGGCCGGCCTCAACCCGAACGCCCAGGGCATCCAGCTCGGGTGAGCTGGTGCGGCAGACCGCGATCACCGCCTCACCGTGCTGCTGCAGCTGGCGGCAGTACTCCAGACCAATCCCGCGGTTGGCGCCGGTGACCAGAACCGTCTGCATGACTGTGGGCGAAGACAGGCTCAACCCTGGCGGATCACACCCACGACCGCCATCACCAGCAGGGCGAGGCTGGACAGGAAGCTGATGCCGAAGCCGGGGCCGCGTTTGGCGGGATCGATGCGGTAGCCCACGCCGTAGGCGACGCGACCGCCCACCCAGAAGAAGCCCAGCAGCGAGGCCCAGGCTTCACTGCCCAGCAGGGCCGCCAGCCAGAAGCTGGGCAGAAAGAACACCAGTTGCTCCAGGGTGTTCTGCTGCACCCGCAGGGCGCGCTCAAACCCCTCGGGGCCACTGCTGGCCGGCGGCATCACCTTGTGCTTGACCCGCGCCTGCCCCACCGCCATCGCCGTGCCCTGGTAGGTGATCAGCGCGGCGAGGGTGACCACGGCGGGCAGGGCGGGAACGGACATGGAGCGGAGGGTGAACGCTCAGGCAGCCTCGCGCGCCGCCAGCCGCTCCATGCGGTTGAGGTGGGCCAGTCCCACATGCAGGCTCTCGCAGAACAGGCAGGTGCCTTCGAAGCACACCTGGAACAGGTCACCGCTGCTGGCCTGGAGCTGGTGAATGGTGCCGCCGCGGGCACCAACAACAACGGGTTCGCGCGCCATGAACGCCCCTCAGGGAACGGCCAGAGAATGACGAGCCGGCGCCACCGCTGCCATAGGTGCAAATACTTCTCAGGCCAGGGGGCGACCACGCCAGGTCCAGCCCCGGCCGGTGCTGGTTTTCCAGATGCTGGCGGGCACGATCGCGGCGATCAGCAGAGCCCCCAGCCAGCCCAGCCACCAATAGCGGGGCCATAGGCCGAAACGCCAGCGGAGCCACAGAGCCAGGGCGAACAGCAGGGCGATGCCGACTCCCGCCGGAAGCAGCAGGCCCCAGGCGGGGACCCCGGCCAACGCACTGGCAACAATCCCTCCAAACGCCAGCCCCCAAGGACCGGCGAACAGCAGCAGCACCACCGCCACACTGCCGCAGGCGCGCACCAGATTTCGGTCCAGGCCCAGGAACCAGTTCTTGGTCCAGCCCTCCCACAGGGCCGCCAGGTTGCGGTACATCCGCAGATCCAGAAGCTCGGCACCCACGAGGTAGCGGAGCCGCCGGCCGGATCCTTTGATGTTCCGCGCCAGGGTGAGGTCCTCCACCACCACAGCGGCGATGGCGGCATGACCGCCGACCGCCTCATAGGCATCCCGGCGGAACAGCATGAACGGACCGGCCGCGAAGGCGGTGGGATCGGTGGGGTCGTTGGTGCGCGTCAGCGGGAACACCAGCCCCAGCAGCGCCGACACGATCGGCTGCACCAGCCACTCCGCCAGGCAGCCGCACTGCAGGCGCGGCGCCAGCGACAGCAGATCCGTGCGCTCCCGGCGCGAATCCTCCAGGGCGGCTGCCAGAGCCCCGGGCTTGAGGCGCACATCGGCATCGATGAACAACAGCCACTGCCTCTCCGGCGCCCCCTGCGGCCAGGGATGGGCAGCGGCGCGACTGGCGGCCCAGTTCTTGCCCACCCAGCGCTCACCAGCGGGCCGCGGACCCGCCTCCAGCAGCAGGGCCCGATCGCTGCCGGCCATGGCCTCGCGGGCCAGATCGGCGGTGCCATCGGTCGAGCCATCGTCGACCACCAGCAGCTGCCAGGGGATGCCCGGCTCGTCGCTAGCGAGCACGGCCTGCACGCAGGCGGCGACGTTGTCGGCCTCGTTGTAGGCCGGGATCACCACACGCAGGAACAGGCCGGGCTCAGGCGCAAGCAGCGCTGACGCGGGCTTGAGGCGTGGGGCACGCCCGACGCGGAGCTCGAGCAGCAGCAGCAGCAGGGCCAGACCCGCCGCCGGCAGCCATGCGATCGCCTGCAGGATCAACCATCCAGCCCCGTACGACGCTCCCAACTTGTCACCTCGCTGCGGTGGGCGGTCCACTGGCGCCGGCGCAGCCGCTCGTAGGCCTGGCAGAACGGCTCTCCGAGGGCCGAGCGCAACACCGCATCGGCCGCGAAGGCATCGAGCGCTTCCCCGAGCGAGGCGGGCAGCGGTGTGCAGCTGCCGGGGGCCAGCGGGTTGGCGTAGTTGTCGTTGTCGTGGCGGGGGCCGGGATCCAGCTGGCGCTGCACCCCATCCAGCCCCGCCGCCAGCACGGCCGCCTGCAGCAAATAGGGATGGGCAGCGCCATCCGGCAGACGCAGCTCCAGCCGCTGGCCATCGGGGATGCGCACCATGTGGGTGCGGTTGTTGCCGGTGTAGCTCACACCGGCCGGACTCCAGGTGGCACCGGAGGTGGTGGGCGGCGCCGACAGACGCCGGTAGCTGTTCACCGTGGGGTTGGTGAGGCAGCACAGCGCCGGTGCATGGGCGATCAGGCCGCCGAGGAAGTGATAGGCCAGCGGCGAGAGCCCGAGCTCACCCATCGGGTCGTGGAAGGCGTTGCGGCCCTCGGCATCCCAAAGCGAGAGGTGGGTGTGGCAGCCGTTGCCGGTGAGCGCACCGAAGGGCTTGGGCATGAAGCTGGCGCGCAGCCCCTCGGCCTCCGCCAACGACTTCACCATCACCTTGAAGAAGGCGTGACGGTCGGCGGTGGAGAGCGCGTCGGCGTAGGTCCAGTTCAGTTCGAACTGGCCGTTGGCATCCTCGTGATCCGCCTGATACGGGCCCCAGCCCAGCTGCTCCATGCCGGAGAGCAGCGCCGAGATCAGCGGGTAGCGGCGCATCAGGGCCAGCTGGTCGTAACAGGGCTTCTCCTGGGTGTCGGCCGGATCGGCGATGGCGTTGCCATCGCTCTGCAGCAGGAAGAACTCCGCCTCCACCCCACTGCGCAGCTGGTAGCCCATCGCGGCGGCGCACTGCTGCTGGCGGCGCAGCAGGCGGCGCGGGCACTGGTCCATCGGCTCGCCGTTGAGGGTGAGCTCGGCGGCCACCCAACCCACCTCCGGCTGCCAGGGCAGACGCATCAGGCTGCTCGGATCCGGGATCGCCATCACGTCGCCATCGGCGGGGCTCAGATCGAGCCAGGCGGCGAACCCGGCGAAGCCGGCACCGTCCACGGCCATGGCCGGGATCGCCGAGGCGGGCACGAGCTTGGCCCGCTGCATGCCGAACAGGTCGGTGAAGGACACGAGCAGGAAGCGCAGGTCCTGTTCGCGGGCCAGGCTGGCGAGGTCGCTCATGGCGGTTGGGAAGGCTGCGGGCGGACAGGAAGCGGGATCAGCCGTCGAGCAGCTGCTCGACGATCTGGCGCAGCAGCTGCTGCTCGGGCGGGCTGCTGTGGGGGTTGCCGGCGCGATGGCCGAGGGTCGAGCGCAGCACGTGGAACGCGGCGCCGGGGATCGCCGCGGCATCGGCGGCCATGTCGTCGACCTGAAGTAGAGGTCGTGGTCGCCGGCCACCACAGCGGCGCGAGCCTCAATGCCGGCGAGGGTGGTGGCCAGGTCTCCGCCATCGGCGACGTCGTTGGC
>JBEGQE010000012.1:0-7618 GCA_041181145.1 Cyanobacteriota bacterium | reverse complement strand
CGGGGCGATCACCTGCAGAGCTACCTGTTCGACGACTACTGGGAGGACATCGGCACCATCGGCGCCTTCTACGAAGCCAACCTCTCGCTCACCGATCAGCCCAACCCCGCCTTCTCCTTCTACGACGAGAAGTTCCCGATCTACACCCGCCCGCGTTATCTGCCCCCGAGCAAGCTGCTCGACGCCCAGGTGACCCAGTCGATCGTTGGTGAGGGTTCGATGCTCAAGGCCTGCAGCATCCACCACTGTGTGCTGGGGGTGCGCTCCCGCATCGAGGACGAGGTGGTGCTCCAGGACACCCTGGTGATGGGCAACGATTTCTTCGAGTCCGGCGAGGAGCGGGCCGTGCTGCGTGAACGCGGCGGCATCCCGGTGGGCGTGGGCCGTGGCACCACGGTGAAGCGCGCGATCCTCGACAAGAACGTGCGCATCGGTCAGGACGTGACGATCGTCAACAAGGATCGTGTGGAGGAGGCCGACCGGCCTGAGCTCGGCTTCTACATCCGCAACGGCATCGTTGTGGTCGTGAAGAACGGCACGATTGCCGACGGCACGGTGATCTGAGGCGGGACGACCCGCCGAGCCGTTCGGCGGAGATTCACAGTTCCGCACGAGCGGCCTGCGATGCGGGCATCCGCCCGCCACACTGTGCAGGCCAACCAGCAGCCGCCCCAGCGGCATCGGTGCCATGGACAAGGCCCACTTCGGCCTGATCGGTCTCGGCGTGATGGGTGAGAACCTCGTCCTCAACGCCGAGCGCAACGGTTTCTCGAGCGTCGTTTACAACCGCACCTACGCCAAGACCGAGGAGTTCCTGGCCGGTCGCGGGGCTGGCAAGCGGATCATCGGCGCCACCTCCCTGGAGGACTTCGTCGCCAAGCTGGAGCGACCGCGCCGCATCCTGATGATGATCAAGGCGGGTGATCCGATCGACGCGATGATCCGCCAGATGGCCCCCCTGCTCGAGGAAGGCGACCTGCTGATCGACGGCGGCAACTCCCTCTACACCGATACCGAGCGTCGGGTGGCTGAGCTGGAGAGTCAGAGCTTCGGCTACATCGGCATGGGCGTCTCCGGTGGTGCCAAGGGGGCCCTCGAGGGGCCGAGCATGATGCCCGGCGGCACCCGCGCCGCCTATGACGCGATCGAGAGCCTGGTGCGCAAGATGGCCGCCCAGGTCGACGACGGTCCCTGCGTCACCTACATCGGTCCCGGTGGTGCCGGCCACTTCGTCAAGACCGTGCACAACGGCATTGAGTACGGCATCGAGCAGATCCTGGCCGAGGCCTACGACCTGATGAAGCGCGGCGCCGGCCTCAATGGCGACGCCATGGCCGACGTGCTTGGCCAGTGGAATGCCACCGAGGAGCTCTCCTCCTTCCTCGTGGAGATCACCGAGATCTGCCTGCGCACCAAGGAACCCAGCAGCGGTGGCGACCTGGTGGAGCTGATCGTGGATGCGGCCGGCCAGAAGGGCACTGGCCTGTGGACCGTGCAGAGCGCCCTGGAGATGGGCATCCCGGTGCCCACGATCTACGCCGCCCTCAATGCGCGCGTGCTCAGCTCGATGCGCACCGAGCGCATCGCCGCCGAGCCGATCCTCCAGGGACCGGCCGGCTCGGCCCCTCTCGATCTGGGGACACCCTCCGATGGCATGGCGCCGCTGATGGATGCCTGTGTGCTGGCCTGCATGGCCAGCTACGCCCAGGGCATGGCGCTGATGCAGGAGGCGTCGAAGCTGCACAACTACAACCTCGACATGGCCGCCATCGGCCAGATCTGGAAAGGGGGCTGCATCATTCGCGCCCGCCTGCTGCAGCGCATCCAGAATGCCTACAGCGCCAATGGCGATCTGGCCAACCTGCTGATTGATCCCTGGTTCGCTGAGCAGGTGAACCGTCGCCTGCCCGGCCTGCGCCAGGTGGTGGCCGATGCGGCCCATGCGGGCATCCCCGTGCCCTGCCTGAGCAGCACGCTCGACTACATCGACAGCTACCGCAGCTCGCGCCTGCCCCAGAACCTGGTGCAGGCGATGCGCGACTGCTTCGGCGCCCATACCTACGAGCGCCTCGACCAGCCGGGTCACTTCCACACCGAGTGGATGTGAGGTGCAGGCGATGTCCGCTCCTTCCCCCACCCGCTACCAGCTCGATGTGGCGGCCGACGCCGAGCAGTTGGCCCGTCGCTGCGCCGAGCATGTGGCGGCGTTGATCGACCTCGCCCTTGACCAGCGCGATCGCGCCCAGATCGCCCTCTCCGGGGGCAGCACCCCCGCCCGGGCCTACCGCCTGCTGAATGGGGAGCATCTGCCCTGGAACCGGGTGGATGTGGTGCTGGGCGATGAGCGCTGGGTGCCGGCCAGCGATCCTGCCAGCAATGCTCGCCTGCTCAACGAGACCCTGCTGGCCCCCGATGGCCCCGGCGCTGGAGCCCGCTTCCACCCCGTTCCCACCGAGCTGGAAAGCCCGGAGGCCTCCGTGCAGGCCTTCGAGCGCCACGTGCGTCAACTTTGCCCCGGCGATCCGCCGATCTTCGATGTGATGCTGCTGGGTCTGGGCGACGACGGCCATACCGCCTCCCTGTTCCCCGGCACCGCCGCCACGGCCGTCCGCGACCGGGCCGTGACCATCGGAGCCGGTAAGGGCATGGAGCGCATCACCCTGACGGCGCCGGTGCTGAGCGCCGCTCGGCACGTGATTGTGCTGGTGAGCGGGGCCGCTAAGCGCGAGGCCCTGCAGCGGTTGCTCGACCCCGCCGAGCCAGCCGAGCGTACGCCGGCCAAGCTGGTGCAACCCCTGGCACCGATCCTGGTGCTCGCCGATGCGGCCGCCGCCGAGGGTCTGGCTGCGGCAGGCTGAGCAGGTCCTCTGCTTCCCCTCGCCCCATGCCGTCTGCTGTGCCACCTGCTGAGCTGCTGGTTGTGGCGGGCGATGGGTTTTCTGGCTGGCAACCCCTCAACGACACGATCATGGGAGGCCGCAGCCAGGGGTCCTGCCGGGTTGGCCCTGAAGGTCTGCTGATGGACGCCCTGGTGGAGCCCGAAGGTGGTGGCTTCGTGAGCTGTCGCTCGCCGGTGTTCGCGCCGCCCCTGGACCTCTCGGCCTACGGCGCCCTGCAGCTTGAGCTGGATGGCGATGGCCGTCGCTTCAAGCTGGCGCTGGCCTGCCGCGATGGTGTAGCCGGTCTCACCGAGCTGATCCCCGGTGGCCTGCGCTGGGTGGCGGAGTTCTCCACCCAGCCCAGTGGCACCACGCGGGTGACGATCCCGTTCACGCGGCTCACCCCCAGTGTGCGTGCCACGCCGGTGGGGTTGCCGCTGCGTTTCGATGCGGCGGGCATCACCCGCCTGCAGGTGCTGCACTCCAAGTTCGGGGATATCGGCGGCCGCAACCCGGGCTTTCGGCCAGGGCCCCTGCGCCTGCTGATCCGCTCGATCCGCGCCGTGCCCTGAGATGGAGTGGATTGAGGCGCCAGAGGAGGAGTCCTGGCAAACGTTTCTCACCGATCTGGCCCGGGCCGCCGACCTCTGCCTGCGCCCCTGGCGCCATGGCGTGCACTTTCTCGGTCCGGCACCTGCCCGGATCGGCGATTGCAGCGACTGCTGCCTGCTGATGGAGGCCCGTGATGCCGAGGGCAACCGCCACCCCGAGCGCGATCTCGAGCTTGAGATCTACCGCAGCGGCAGTGAGCTCAACCTGATGCTCAGTCGCACCAGCGAGGAGCAGGCGCCGATGCTCTGGCATGGCAGCCATGCGGTGTGGATGCAGGGGTGCACAGGTGAGCGCTGCGAGCGGCCGGTGGATGGTGCCCCGCTGGAGGCGTTCTGCCGCCGGGTTCGGGCCCTTCTGGGGGCCGTCGCCGACGGCGACTGAGCTCCGCTGTGCCCGTCAGTGGCTCGAGGCCAGGGAGGGACGCAGGTTCTCCAGGCCCTTCAGGAACATCGGAATGAACTGTTGGACGAGCTTCTCGGGTTTGTCCTCCCAGATCCGCTTGGCGGCGAGCAGGCGGGACTTCTGCAGATCCTGCGAGAGCAGGGCCTGGGGCAGCCGTTCGAGCACGTAGGCCGGGCGCTCCCAGACGGGCATGGTGTTGGCGATTTCCACCAGGTTGCCGAGCCGCCGCAGTTCGGCCCCGGCGGTGATGTCCATGCCGGCTTCGAAGGCCGCATGCTCAATCATCGCGTACTTGCGCTTGGCTTCATTCACCCGCACGCGATGCTCAGGGCTGCGGCTGGCGATCTTGCCGAGCCAGCGGCTGCCCCAGCTCACGTGGGCCGCTTCCTCCGGAAGGATCTTCTCCAGGGTTTCGCGGATGCGAATGTTCTCCTCGCTCGCCTCGGCCTGCCGCAGTGCGGCGATGTGGGCGGAGAAGGCCTGGCAGCCACGTTTCTCGGTGGCGTTGATGGAGGCGAGCACGGCGATCAGTCCGTCTTCCTGCTGAACCGCATCGCCGCTCTTGTCGAACAGCCGGTTCAACTCATCGATGTAAGAGCCCGTTTCCGGGTTGCCGATCTCTTCGCCCATGTCGAACAGCAGATCGGTGAGCCACACGGCATGGCGGGCTTCATCGCTGATGTGATGGGAGAGCTCACGCACGAGCTCGCGCGGCTTGCCATCGAGGGCCTCCATCAGGGTGGTGAGCTCTAGGCAGGAGCGCTGCTCGTTGAACCGATAGCTGTTGAGAAACAGCACCTGCAGCTTCCTTTCCTTCACCACCTCGGCCATCACCTCACGGGGACCGATGGAGTTGAGGATCTTGCGGGGGTAGCTGACAGCCATCGGGAACCCAGTGTGCGCGTGGTGTGGATGGTAACGAGCCCACACCACGGATCGTGCCCGGCGGGCGCCGGTTCCTAGAGGCCGGGCTGATCGGTGACGGCGCCCTTGCTGCTGGAGCTCACCAGGCGCGCGTACTTGCCGAGCACACCGGTGCGGTAGCGGGGCTCGGGTCGCACCCAGGCGGCACGCCGGCGGGCGATCTCGGTCTCCTCCACATTGAGCTGGATCAGCAGTTGGTTGGCATCCACGGTGATGCTGTCGCCTTCCTGCACCAGGCCGATCGTGCCACCCACGGCGGCCTCGGGCGCCACGTGGCCCACCACCAGACCGAAGGAGCCGCCGGAGAAGCGGCCATCGGTGATCAGGGCCACCGAATCCAGCAGTCCCTGGCCCACGATCGCGGCGGTGGGGCTGAGCATCTCACGCATGCCGGGGCCGCCAACGGGCCCCTCCTGGCGCACCACCACCACATCGCCAGGATTGATCTGCTTGTCGAGGATGGCGGCCAGGCAGGTTTCCTCGCTTTCAAACACGCGGGCGGGGCCGGTGATCACCGGCTTCTTCACACCGCTGATCTTGGCCACGGCGCCTTCCTCAGCGAGGTTGCCCTTGAGGATGGCCAGGTGGCCCTTGGCATAGAGCGGATTGCTCAGCGGGCGAATCACGTCCTGCCCAGCCGGAGGCTCGGAGGGCACGTCCGCCAGCACCTGCTTGAGGGTCTTGCCCTCGATGGTCGTGCAGTCGCCGTGGAGCAGGCCGGCATCGAGGAGCAGCTTCATCACCTGGGGGATGCCGCCCGCCTGGTGCAGATCCACGGTCACGTAGCGGCCACTGGGCTTGAGGTCGCAGATCACCGGCACCCGCTGGCGGATCGTTTCGAAATCGTCGATCGAGAGATCCACACCGGCCGTTCGGGCCACGGCCAGCAGGTGCAGCACGGAGTTGGTGGAGCCGCCTACGGCCATGATCACGCTGATGGCGTTCTCGAAGGCCTGGCGCGTCATCAGGTCGCGGGGCAGGATGTTGGCCTGGATCGCCTCGGCCAGCACCTCAGCGCTGCGGGCGGCGCTGTCGGCCTTCTCGGGATCCTCCGCGGCCATGGTGGAGCTGTAGGGCAGGCTCAGCCCCATGGTTTCAAAGGCCGCACTCATCGTGTTGGCCGTGAACATGCCGCCGCAGCTACCGGCGCCGGGGCAGGCGTTCTTCTCGATCGCCGTGAGCTCTTGCTCATCGATCTTGCCGCCGCTGTACTGACCCACCGCCTCAAAGGCGCTCACCACGGTGAGGTCGCAGGCGCCGAGCTTGCCCGGCTTGATCGTTCCGCCGTAGACAAAGATCGAGGGGATGTTCATGCGGGCCATGGCGAGCATGGCGCCGGGCATGTTCTTGTCGCAGCCACCGATCGCCAGCAGCGCATCCATGCTCTGGCCGTTCACGGCGGTTTCAATGGAATCGGCGATCACCTCGCGGCTCACCAGCGAATACTTCATCCCTTCGGTGCCCATCGAGATGCCATCGCTCACCGTGATGGTGCCGAACATCTGGGGCATGGCCCCGGCGGCGTGGGCGGCTTCCTCGGCGCGGCGGGCCAGGTCGTTCAGGCCCAGGTTGCAGGGCGTGATCGTGCTGTAGCCGTTGGCGATGCCGATGATCGGCTTGCTGAAATCACCGTCGCCGAAGCCCACCGCCCGCAGCATGGCGCGGTTGGGGGAGCGCTGGATCCCCTGGGTGATCGCGGCGGAGCGAAGCATGACGCGGCTGGACATCGATCCAGGCAACCTACCGAGTGGCAGTGCCGGCGCCGTGATCGGGACCGCCGCTGAGCTCTGTTCAGCCCTGGCCCTGGGTGCTCAGGCTCTCCAACTGGCGGCGCACGTCATCGATGGCCTGGTTGAGCTGATGCACCTTGTCCTGCAGCTCCCGCTCCCGCAGCGGTCCGCTGTGCTCGGCGGGTTCAAACGCCTCGGCGTCGTCGGCGGAGAGGCGGCCCAGGCGCAGGTTGCGCTCCTGGCGGGACCGTTGCTGACGGCGATCGCTTTCGCTGAACAGCCACCAGGCCAGACCGGCGGCCCCGATCACGGCGCCGGCCAGCAGGGTTCCCAGGCTGGATCCACTGTCTCGGTTGGCCATCGCCCTGTCCGCGCCTGTCGAAGGGTGTGTTCAGCCTACGAAGCTGGCCTGCAGCTGGCCATAGAGACGATCGCCGGCATCGCCGAGGCCGGGCACGATCCGGTGCTGGGGGTCGAGCTCGGCGTCGATGCAGCCGGTATAGATGGTGAGATCGCCGTAGCGCTCACCGAGGCGCTTCAGCCCGGCGCTGGCCGCCAGGGCGCTGATCACCCGAACGCGCACGCCGCTCACCCCCTTGGCCTCCAGCCGCTCCAGCACCTGCAGCAGCGTGCCGGCGGTGGCCAGCATCGGATCGAACACCAGCACGCCGGCGTTGGCGGGGATGGTGTCGGGCAGGCCATCGAAGTAGCAGCTGGAGATGCCGCTCCGCTCATCGCGGCTGAAGCCCATGTGGGCCACAGCGGCGCTGGGCAGCACCGGCCGCGCCCCGTCCCAGAGCCCCAGACCTGCGCGCAGCACTGGCACCGCCAGCATTGGCACGCTGCCATCGACCACCGTGCCTTCGGTGCTCGCCAGCGGCGTGGTGACCTGCACCCGCTGGTAGGGGATCCAATCGCGGATCGCCTCGTAGGTGAGCCAGCGGCCCAGTTCTGCCATGGCCGTGCCGAACAGGGCCGGCGGGGTGTCACGGTCCCGCAGCAGGGTCAGCCAGTGGCCGATCAGCGGATGGGGGGGCACAACGACGCGCAGGGCCTTGCTCATGGGGTCGC
>JBEGQE010000011.1:0-5634 GCA_041181145.1 Cyanobacteriota bacterium | reverse complement strand
CGATGAGTTCTTCATGGTGAGGGTGGCCTCGCTGAAGTCTCAGATCGAGGCTGGCGTGCAGACCCTCAGCGACGATGGCCTCACCCCGAGTGAGCAGCTGGAGAAGGTTCGGCAAGCGCTGCATCCACTGCTGGAGCAGCAGCAGGCCCACTACCGCCTCTATCTCAAGCATCAGCTCGCCGATGTCGGCGTTCACCTGATCGACTACGCGCGACTCAACAAGCAGCAGAAGCGCTGGGTGAACGACTACTTCCAGAGCGCCATCTTCCCGGTGCTCACCCCCCTGGCGGTGGATCCAGCCCATCCGTTCCCGTTCATCAGCAACCTCAGCCTGAACATCGCCGCACTGATCCGTGATCCGGAAACGGGCCAGCAGCAGTTCGCGCGGGTGAAGGTGCCGCAGAAGAACCTGCCTCGTTTCGTGCAGGTGCCGGTGGAGCTGAGCGATCTCGCACCGGTGCCGGTCTTCACGGCGGTGCCGCTGGAACAGGTGGTGGCCTTCAACCTCAAGCTGCTGTTCCCCGGCATGGAGGTGGAGGGGCACTACTTCTTCCGTGTCACCCGCGATGCCGACCTGGAACTGCGCGATCTCGAGGCCGACGACCTGATGGAAGCCCTGCAGCAGGGCCTGCGCAAACGGCGCATGGGCGGTGAAGTGATGCGCCTGGAGGTGGCCAATGAAATGCCCGATGCGGTGGTGGACCTGCTGCTGGAAGGCACCGGCGTGGAACCGGAAGACCTCTACCGGATCAACGGCCCGCTCGGCCTCGACGACCTGATGAGCCTGCTGGCGATCCCCCTGCCCCAGCTCAAGGACAAACCCCACCGCGGCCGCACCGCCAGAGCCCTGGCCAGGGCCCAGAAAACCCTGCTGGAGGACGGTTCGATCAAGGCGGAGGAGTTCGAGAGCATCTTCTCGGTGCTGCGCCGAGGCGATGTGCTGCTGCACCACCCCTTCGATCTGTTCGCCACCTCCGTGGAGGAGTTCATCAACCAGGCCGCCGACGATGCCTCGGTGCTGGCGATCAAGATGACCCTCTACCGGGTGTCCAAGGACTCGCCGATCATCGCCGCCCTGATCCGCGCCGCTGAGAACGGCAAGCAGGTGATGGCGCTGGTGGAGCTCAAGGCCCGCTTCGATGAGGACAACAACATCCAGTGGGCGCGCCAGCTGGAGCGCTCCGGCGTGCACGTGGTGTACGGGGTGATCGGCCTGAAGACCCACACCAAGATCACCCTGGTGGTGCGCAAGGAGAAGGAGCGCCTGCGCAGCTACTGCCACATCGCCACCGGCAACTACAACTCGCGCACGGCGCAGCTCTACACCGACCTCGGCCTGCTCACGGCGCGACCCGAGGTGGGCCAGGACCTGGCCGAGCTGTTCAACTTCCTCACCGGCTTCTCCAAGCAGCAGAACTTCCGTCGCCTGCTGGTGGCACCGGTCACGCTGCGGCGGCGCATGGAGGAGATGATCCGCCGCGAAACAGAGCACGCCCGGGCCGGGCGGCCGGCCGCGATCAAAGCGAAGATGAACGCGCTGGTGGACCCGGCGATCATTGCCCTGCTCTACGAGGCCTCGCAGGCAGGGGTCCAGATCCAGCTGGTGGTGCGCGGCATGTGCAGCCTCAGGCCGGGAGTGGAAGGTCTCAGCGAGACCATCCAGGTCAGCAGCGTGATCGGTCGCTTTCTGGAGCACTCACGCCTCTTCTGGTTCGCCAACGGCGGCGCGGATGAGATGTACATCGGCAGCGCCGACTGGATGGGCCGCAATCTCGATCGCCGTGTCGAAGCGGTGGTGCCGATCGAAGATCCAGCGCTGCACGCCCGGCTGCTGCGGCTGATCGACGCCTACCTGCAGGACAACTGCACCGCCTGGGACATGCAGGCCGACGGCCGCTTCGTCCGGCGCATTCCCGAAGAGGACAGCCGTGCCGTACAGGCCACGCTGATGGCGCACTGGCGGAGTGGTCTGAGCGACAACGACGACCCCACGCCGTAACGGCAGCGACAAAAGCAAAGGAAATCAGGCGAAAAGGCTGCAGCAAGTCTTCCAATTCATACCGGCAACATCAGTGCACGAGTGCTACATTCCGGCCAAATCAAAACGGGGGCCGGCACATGGGCTCAACGCTGCATAGCGCCACACCCGCAAGCACCCCGTTCAACGCCGAAACCAGCGGCAGCGAGTTCGCCATGATCGACAGCCCTGAGCCCCCTGCATCGGCGGCCCGCACCAACAGAACGCCGACCAGAAACACCGGGCCACGGCAGGGCGGTCGCCTCAGTGCCGATTCGATCGGCTGGTACCTGAGCAACATCGGCCGCGTTCCGCTGCTCACCGCCGCCGAGGAGATCGAGCTGGCCCATCATGTGCAGGCGATGAAGCGGCTGCAGCAGCTGCCCGCCGATGAGCTCACGCCGCGCCAGAAGCACCAGATCCGGATGGGCACCCGCGCCCGCGACCGGATGATGGCCGCCAACCTGCGCCTGGTGGTCAGCGTGGCCAAGAAGTACCAGAACCAGGGGCTGGAACTGCTTGATCTGGTGCAGGAGGGCGCCATCGGCCTCGAGCGCGCCGTCGACAAGTTCGACCCTGCCATGGGCTACAAGTTCTCCACCTATGCCTACTGGTGGATCCGCCAGGGCATGACCCGCGCGATCGACAACAGCGCCCGCACCATCCGCCTGCCGATCCATGTGAGCGAGAAGCTCTCGAAGATGCGGCGTGTCACCCGCGAGCTCTCCCACCGCTTCGGCCGCCAGCCCAACCGGCTGGAGCTGGCCCACGCCATGGGGATGCAACCGGAGGAGCTGGAGGAGCTGATCTCCCAGAGCGCCCCCTGCGCCTCCCTCGATGCCCACGCCCGCGGCGACGACGACCGCAGCACCCTGGGTGAACTGATCGCCGACCCCAGCAGCAACGAGTCGATGGACTCGATGGACCGCAGCCTGCAGAAGGAGCACCTGGGCACCTGGCTCTCCCAGCTGAACGAGCGCGAGCGCCGCATCATCGAGCTGCGCTTCGGCCTGTCGGGCCAGGAGCCGCTGACCCTGGCCGAGATCGGCCGCACGATCAACGTCTCCCGCGAGCGGGTGCGCCAGCTGGAAGCCAAGGCGATTCTCAAGCTGCGCCTGATGACCAACTACCAGCAGGCGGCCTGATTCCCGGCCCTAGGGTCGTCGCCGTCGCACGAGGCTGAGCTGCTGCACCCGTCGATCCAGCCGAACGCTCTGGGCCATCAGCTCGGAGCGGTTGCCATTGTGTTGGCCTGGCTCGCTGTTGTCACGGCCACGGCACTGCTGGTTCGCCGTCGCTGGCCGGCTCAGCGCGAGTGGAGCCGCAAGGTGGTGCACATCGGCACCGGCCCGGTGGTGCTGCTGGCCTGGTGGCTGCAGATCGATCGCATGATCGCCCTGCCGGCCGCCGCCCTGGTGACGATCGCCACGGCCTTGAACCACCGCTACCGCCTGCTGCCGGCGGTGGAGGATGTGGGTCGCCACAGCTACGGCACGATCGCCTACGGCGGCTCGATCACCCTGCTGCTGGCGCTGTACTGGCCGCTCCAGCCCCTGCCGGTGGCCGCCGGCGTGCTGGTGATGGCCTGCGGCGATGGCCTGGCCGGCCTGGTGGGTCCGGCGCTGCCCTCACCCCGCTGGCGGCTGCTGGGGCAGGGCAAATCCCTGGCGGGCACCGGTTGCATGGCCATCGCCGGCCTGCTGGTGCTGGCGGCCCTGGGCTCCCTGGCGGCTGCCACGGGTCAGCCAGCACCGACCTGGCCCGCCCTGCTGCTGATCGCGGCAGCGGCCACCGCCCTGGAGCAGCTCAGCGGCTATGGCATCGACAACCTCAGCGTTCCCCTGGCCACCGCCCTGCTCTGGCAGCGGCTCACGCCCTGAGCGAGGGCCTCGCAGCGGCCAGCGGCAAACAGTCTGTCGCGTTGGTGATGAGCTGGCACTCGCAGATCGCGAGTGCCAATGAGAACGTCCTGCCGGTCAGGCCGTTGCCAGAGCAGGAACCTGGCCCTCAGCCACCGCCTCCGCCAGCTGAGCCAGCAGCTCGCGGGTGGAGGCCAGGTCGATGCAGGCATCGGTGATGCTCTGGCCGTAGGTCAGGGTCTGGACATCCAGCCGCGACAGATCCGTGGGGATCTTCTGGCTGCCGGCCACCAGATGGCTCTCCACCATCACGCCCATCACATGGGGCGAGCCCAGGCGCAGCTGCTGGGCCACCTGGGCGGCCACCTCACCCTGGCGGCGGTAGTCCTTGTTGGAATTGCCGTGGCTGCAGTCCACCATCACCCGGGCCGGCAGGCCGTCCTTGACCAGGGCGGCGGCGGCGGATTCGATCGCTTCGGCGTGGTAATTGGTGCCCTGCTTGCCGCCGCGCAGCACCAGGTGGCCATCGGGGTTGCCGGTGGTGGTCACGATCGCGGCGTGGCCCTCCTGGTTGATGCCCAGGAAGTTGTGGGGGCGAGCCGCCGCCTCCATGGCGTTGATGGCCGTGATGGCACTGCCGTCGGTGCCGTTCTTGAAGCCGATCGGCATCGACAGCCCCGAGGCCATCTCACGGTGGGTCTGGCTTTCGGTGGTGCGGGCGCCAATGGCCGTCCAGCTGATCAGATCAGCGATGTACTGGGGCACCACCGGATCCAGCAGTTCCGTGGCCGCAGGCAGGCCCATGTCCGCCAGGTGCAGCAGCAGGCCGCGGGCCAACCGCAGGCCGGTGTTGATGTCGTAGCTGCCGTCGAGGTGGGGGTCGTTGATCAGGCCCTTCCAGCCCACGGTGGTGCGGGGCTTCTCGAAGTACACCCGCATCACCACCTCCAGCTGGTCGCGGTGGCGCCGGTGCTCCTCGGCGATGGCGGCGGCGTACTCATGGGCCGCCTTCACATCGTGAACGGAGCAGGGCCCCACGATCACCAGCAGGCGCGGATCATCGCCCCGCAGGATCGCCTTGATGCGCTCGCGGGCCTCACGCACCGTGGTGGCCGCAGCCTCCCCCATGGGCAGCTCGCGGTGCAGCAGCGAGGGCGCCACCAGCGGCCGGGTTTCCACCACATGGAGATCGGAGGTGGGGATCATGCCGGCAGCCGCGGGGCACCACAGGGAGCAAACCACCCTAAAAGCCCAATTGCAGCCGTTGCCACCAGAGCAGGGGTGGGTGGCAAAGAACAATGGGTGTCACGTCACAGTTCGTCAGGTCTCCCAGACCCCTGCGCCGATGGTTGCCAGCAGCTTCCTCACCGATTACCGCGCCGCCGCCGCGGAACGGGAAGCCCAGGGGGTGCCGGCCCTGCCGCTCACCGCCCCCCAGACCGAAGCCCTGGTGGAGCTGCTGGCGGCCCCGCCCGCCGGCGAGGAGGCCTTTCTGCTGGAGCTGCTCAGCGAACGCATCCCACCGGGGGTGGATGAGGCCGCCTACGTGAAGGCCAGCTGGCTGAGCGCCGTGGCCCAGGGCAGCGCCAGCAGCCCGCTGGTGAGCCCGGTGGAAGCGGTGCAGCTGCTGGCCACCATGATCGGCGGCTACAACGTGGGCGCCCTGATCGGGCTGCTCTCCAGCACCGATGCCGCCATCGCCGAGGCCGCGGCCATCGGCCTGAGCCGCACCCTGCTGGTGTACGACGCCTACAACGA
>JBEGQE010000010.1:0-3780 GCA_041181145.1 Cyanobacteriota bacterium | reverse complement strand
GAGTCAGGCCGTGCGGATCAGCCCCCTGGCCGCTGCTGCAGGCGGAGCCGCTGCTGGCGGCGTAGCCCTCACCCCAGAGGGCCTGCACCAGGCGGCGGCCGGAGAGGGGCAGGCCGCTGGCCGGATCGCGCACCAGCAGGCTGAGGTGATGGGGCAGGCGCGGACCGCCATGGCGGGGGTCGGGTCCCGTGAGCTCCAGGCCGGGGAGCTGCAGCAGGGTGTCCAGCATCTGATCGCGGAGCGGCAGCAGCGGGTCGCTGCCGCTGTGGGCAACAAGGCGCTGCTCGGCCAGCTGCAGGGCGTGGAGCATTCCGGCCACGAGGGCCACCGGCTCGGTGCCGGCGCGGCGGCCGCGCTCCTGGCCGCCCCCACCGATCTGCCCGGCGAGCGGCAGGCCCTGCCGCACCAGCAGGGCACCGATGCCGCGTGGGCCCTGCAGCTTGTGGGCCGTGAGGCTCAGCAGATCCACCGGCAGCTGGTCGAAACACACGGGCCGATGGCCCACCACCTGAACGGCATCCACGTGCAACGGCACGCCGGCGCTGCGGCAGAGCCGGCCGATCGCCTCGATCGACTGCAGGCTGCCCACCTCGCTCTGGCCCCAGATCAACGACACCAAGCGTGTGGGCGGATCCAGCCAGGGCGCGATCACCGCTGGATCGAGCAATCCCTCACGGTTCACGGGCAGGGGCTGCACATGCCAGCCCCGCTGCGCCAGCTGCTGGGCGGCAGCCAGACTCGCAGGGTGCTCCACGGCGGAGATCAGCAGCCGTCCCGGCTGCAGGCCCTGCGCTGCACCAAGCAGGGCCAGGTGGATTGATTCGCTGCCGCCGGAGGTGAACACCAGCTCCTCGCCCTGGCAGCCCAGCAGGGCCGCCAGCTCCAGCCGGCAGCGCTCGAGCACCTCTGCCGCCGCCAGGCCGTACCCATGCAGGCTGGAGGGGTTCCCCCAGGCCTCACGCTGCACCGCAGCCATGGCCTCGAGCACCGCCTGCGCCGGGGGGCTGGTGGCGCAGGCATCGAGGTAGACGGGGGCGCGGTTCACCCCCGATCAGTTGAGTCCGCTGTCGCGCTCGAAGCGGGCGCGGGTCCGCGATTCCAGCGAGTTGGTGGCCAGGGTGACCAGCTCATCGAGGGAGGTGCTGCTCAACAGGGCGGCCACGCGGGCGCGGGCTTCGGCGCTGGGACAGTTGTCCGGACGGATGCAGCCGTTGGCGCACACGGTGGCGCAGTCGATCTCCGGTGGCGCGGCTGGGGCGGCAGCCGTCGGTGCCTCTGGGGCTGCAGCGGTGGCCGGGCTGGCCTGCTCGGCGGCCTGGCGGCGCGCGGCGGCAACGGCCTCCGCGTCCGGGATCAGGCCATCGAACACATGCTCGGCCGGACCATCCATGAACACCTTGCCGCTGGCCTCGTCCCAATGGATGACCAGCGGGCCACCGGGCAGATCCAGGCGGGCGCGGCGCCCACTCAGGCCGAGGCTGTGGCAAGCCACCAGGGTGGCGCAGGCACCGGTGCCGCAGGCCAGCGTGGGGCCGGCACCCCGCTCCCACACCACCATCTGCAGGTGGTCGGGGGCGAGCACCTCCACGAAATGCACGTTGGTTTTGGCCGGGAAGGCCGGGTGCACCTCCAGGCGGCTGCCAAAGCGCTCCAGATCGATCTCCTCCACCGCATCCACCGGGATCACCACGTGGGGATTGCCCATGCCGGCGGCGGCCACGGCGAACAGCTCACCATCCACCTCCAGCTCGCCCTGGGGCAGACCGGCGGCCCCGACCGGCAGGGTGGTGGGCACCTGCTCGCTCCGCAGGAACGGGGCGCCCATGTCCACGCGAACCGTGCCATCGGCGAGCAGCTCGGGCACGATCCGCCCGGCCAGGGTGTCGATCTGCCAGGTGCGGCCCGGACCATCGCCATCGCGGTCGGCCAGGAAGCGGGCCAGGCAACGGATGCCGTTGCCGCACATCTCCGGTTCGCTGCCATCGGCATTGAAAATGCGCATGCGCAGCTCTCCGCCGTTGTTCGGCGGCAGGGCCAGGATCACGCCATCGCCGCCCACACCGAAGCGGCGATCACACAGCTGCACCACCAGCTCCGGGGTCAGCCCGAACACGAAGTTCGGATCGGTGGCCTGGCGGCCGTCGAGCATCAGGAAATCGTTGCCCAGACCCTGGTACTTGCTGAACTGGAGCACGCGCGGCAGCCTGCGGAGGCAGATCGGAGGGTAAAAGGGATCCTATGGGGAGCTCCACGGGGCGGCGGCCCAACGACCTCGACACGTCCCAGCCGGGCGTGCGCCAGATCCAGGTCTGGATCCGCACCCGCGCCAACCTGGTCGTGCAACTGCAGGACGGCACGGCCCTCACCGGCACCCCGCGCTGGCTCGATCAGGAATTCCTGGCCTTGCAGCAGGAGCTGGGGGAGGAGCTGGTGCTGATCGCGCGGCCGGCGATCGCCCTGATCCGCGCCCTGGGCTGATCGGCTCGGCCATCCAGCGCCAGCAACGGCTATGGGAGCATCACGGCACCGGATCCCAGCCAGCCCGTGAGCGAGAGCAGCCGCTACCAACCCCAGGCCATCGAGGCCGGCTGGCAACGGGCCTGGCGGGAAAACGGTCTGCACGACACTCCGGCGCTCCAGGCCGGCGACGAGGCCTTCTACGCGCTCTCGATGTTCCCCTACCCGTCGGGGAACCTGCACATGGGCCATGTGCGCAACTACGTGATCACCGATGTGGTGGCCCGTGTCCAGCGGCTGCGCGGCAAGACGGTGCTGCATCCGATGGGCTGGGATGCCTTCGGCCTGCCGGCAGAGAACGCCGCGATCGAGCGGGGTGTGGACCCGGGCGACTGGACGGACCAGAACATTGCCTCGATGCGGGAGCAGCTCAACCAGCTCGGACTCTCGATCGACTGGGACCGCGAAGTGGCGACCTGCCACGCCGATTACTACCGCTGGACCCAGTGGCTCTTCCTGCAGTTCCTGGAGGCGGGCCTTGCCTATCAAAAGGACGCCACGGTCAACTGGGACCCGATCGACCAGACCGTGCTCGCCAATGAGCAGGTGGACAGCGAGGGCCGCTCCTGGCGCTCCGGTGCCCTGGTGGAGAAGCGCAAGCTGCGCCAGTGGTTCCTGAAGATCACCGACTACGCCCAGCAACTGCTCGACGACCTGAGCAAGCTGGAGGGCTGGCCGGAGCGTGTTCGCACGATGCAGGCCAACTGGATCGGCCGCAGCACCGGTGCTGAGCTGCAGTTCACGGTGGTGGATGCCGCCGGCAACGACACGGCCAAGCGCATCACCGTGTTCACCACCCGGCCCGACACGATCTTTGGGGCGTCGTACGTGGTGCTGGCCCCGGAGCACCCGCTGGTGGCGGAGCTCACCACGGTGGAGCAGCAGATCGCCGTGGAGGCCTTCTGCGATCTGGTGTCACGCCAGAGCGAGCAGGAGCGCACCGCCGACGACAAGCCCAAGCGGGGCGTGCCGATCGGCGCCCGGGTGCGCAACCCTGCCAACGGGGAGCTGATCCCGATCTGGATCGCCGATTACGTGCTCGCCGAGTACGGCACCGGTGTGGTGATGGGGGTGCCCGCCCATGATCAACGCGATTTCCTGTTCGCCCGCCAGTACGAACTGCCGGTGCAGCAAGTAATCGTTCCTGAAGGCAGCGATGAGCACGCCTTTGAAGGCAGCGCCTGGACCGAAGGGGGAGTGCTGATCCACTCCGGCCGCTTCGATGGCCTGCCGAACGGCCAAGCCAAGCAGGCGATCACGGCG
>JBEGQE010000009.1:0-11118 GCA_041181145.1 Cyanobacteriota bacterium | reverse complement strand
GGTGAGGTTGGTGCGGATCGTGGCCACCAACTGGTTGGCGTGGTCGGCGATTTTCTGACGCTCGAAGCGCACCGGCGCCGCATGGATGCCGAAACCCTTGAGGTGCTCCGCATCGGCCAGCTCGCGCACGCGGCCGCTGGCGGCCAGCAGTGCCTTGGAGGGCACACAGCCGCGGTTCACGCAGGTGCCGCCCATGTCGCGGCTTTCGATGATCGCCGTGCGCAGGCCGTGGTCGGCGGCGTGCTTGGCCGCATCGAAGCCGCCATAGCCGGCGCCGATCACGATCACATCGAAATCGAAGTTGCCCTCGCTCACCGCCGAACTGCGCAATTGGAGGGCATTCTCCCCTGCCGGGGGGCCTCAGGCCCGCTGCCGTTGCTGCCGCCAGCGCTCCAGCAGCAGCGGGCCGGCCGCCACCGCCACGTTCAGCGATTCCACGGCGCTGCTGTGGGGGATCGTCACGCGCTGGCTGGCCAGGGCCGCCAGCTCCGGGTGCAGCCCCGCTCCCTCATTGCCCAGCAGCAGCACCGTGGGGCGGGTCCAGTCGAGCTGCCAGTAGGGGATCGGCGGCGCAGCGGCCGCGCCCGCACCCCCCTCCACCAGCGTGGCCACCAGCTGATGGCCGGCACTGCGCGCCGCCTGCAGCAGCGGCAGCAGGCCGGCCCGGTCCGGCTCCCGGCGCAGGGGCAGGGCCAGGGCCGCCCCGGCTGAGGCGCGCATCACCTTCGGTTGCAGCGGATCGGCGCCGCCCCCCAGCCACACCTCCTCCACGCCCGCCGCCAGGGCCGTGCGCAGCAGCGTGCCGAGGTTGCCCGGGTCCTGGAGCTGATCGAGGGCCAGCACGAAGCCGCCGTGGCCGCTGGCCCTGGGCAGGGCCGCCGCCGGCAGGGTGAGCACCACGCCGTCGGGGTGCTCGGTGGTGGCCACCGCCGCCAGCACCTCCTCGCCCACCGGTTGGGCCATCAGCCCGGCGGCGCTGAGCAGCGCCCCATGGCGCGCCAGCCAGCCTTCGCTGGCCAGCAGCCGCTCCGGCGCCAGTCCCAGGCGCAACACCTCCTGCAGCAGGTGGGTGCCCTCCAGCAGCAGCAGCCCCTGCTCGCGCCGCCCCTTGGGCTGGTGCAGGGCGCGCAGGCGGGCCACCAGCGGATTGCGGCGGCTGGTGATCAGCTCCACGGCGAACGAAGGGGCAAGGGGGCAGAGGGCGGGACTCAGAAGCTCTGGTGGCGGCGCACATGCAGGCCGTCGTTGATCACCAGGCTGCTGGCCTCCAGATCGAGGCCGCGCACCGCGGCCACCTCACCCTTGAGCCCCTCGGCGCTGAGGTTCTTGATCAGCTCCTTGATCAGCAGATCCTCCACGGTGCTCTGATCGAGCAGGTCGGGCGTGAGCGCCTCGATCAGCTTGCCCACCTTGGCGGCCACCACCTCGGAGGCGTTGGTGATCTTGAGAACGAGCATTGGCCCTGCGGCGGTGTTGCTCCCACCCTGCCAAGCGGCGGGAACGGGGCAACGGAATCGCCAACAAAAAACCCCCTCTCGCGAGGGGGTTTGCTGATGCGGATGGGGAGACTTGAACTCCCACGACATTGCTGCCACTAGTACCTGAAACTAGCGCGTCTACCAATTCCGCCACATCCGCATGGGAGTGGGCGCCTGGGGCGTCCTGTGGCTGTCGCCTCGTGGCGACCCCGAAAATGTACCCCATCGCCCGCTGGGCCAGGGGCGGGCCCGGGCACGATCTCACTGGCAGTGCCGTGCCGCCGGCGTGACGGTCCAAGGTCAGTTCCGCTGCCGGCCGTCTAGACGGTCTCAGTTTTGGTTGTCAGGATGAGGCCTCCAAAGGGGGGACACCCGCAGCCATGACCCTGACTGTTGTCCCGTCTCAACAGATTCTCAATCCTCAGCTTGAGATCGCCGGAGGCCGGCGACTGGCCGGTGAGCTGCGCGTGAGCGGCGCCAAGAACTCGGCCCTGGTGCTGATGGCCGCCAGCCTGCTCACGGAGCAGCCGCTGCGGCTGCGCAATGTGCCGCCCCTCACCGACATCCAGGGCATGGCCGAGATCCTCACCTCCCTTGGGGTGGCGGTCCGCCGCGGCGCCGACAGCCTGGAGATGGATGGCTCCGGCCTCAGCCATTCCGCCCCGCCCTACGAGCTGGTGAACAGCCTGCGGGCCAGCTTCTTCTGCATCGGCCCACTGCTCGCCCGCCTGGGTATCGCCCGGGTGCCGCTGCCCGGTGGCTGCCAGATCGGCACGCGGCCGGTGGTGGAGCACGTCAAGGGCCTGAAGGCCCTCGGTGCCCAGGTCACGATCGAGCACGGTGTGGTGTCGGCGGTGGTGCCCGGCCGTGGCCATCGCCTCACCGGCGGCCGCATCCACCTCGATTGCCCGAGCGTGGGTGCCACCGAGACCCTGATGATGGCCGCCGCCCTCGCCGATGGCGAGACGGTGATTGAGAACGCCGCTCTCGAACCCGAGGTGGTGGATCTGGCCGGGTTGCTGCTGGCGATGGGCGCCAGGGTCCGCGGCGCCGGCACGCCCACGATCACGATCGTCGGCGTGCCGCGGCTGCACGGGGCCGACTACGCCGTGATCCCCGATCGCATCGAGGCCGGCACCTTCCTGCTGGCGGCGGCGATCACCCGCTCCAGCCTCACGGTGGCTCCGGTGATCACCGATCACCTCGGCGCTGTGCTCACCAAGCTGGAGGAGGTGGGCTGCCGCCTCGAGATCGATGGCACCAGCGTCACCCTCCATGCCGATGCGATCAACGCCGTGGATCTGCGCACCCAGCCGTTCCCTGGCTTCCCCACCGATCTGCAGGCCCCGTTCATGAGCCTGCTGGCCACCGCCAGCGGCACCAGCGTGATCACCGAGAACATCTTCGAGAACCGCCTCCAGCACGTGGGCGAGCTGCAGCGCATGGGTGCCGCGATCCGCATGCAGGGCAACACGGCCTTCGTGGAGGGGGTGGCCCGGCTCAGCGGCGCCCCGGTGCAGGGAAGCGACCTGCGCGCCTCGGCGGCGATGGTGCTGGCCGGTCTGGCGGCCGAGGGCCTCACCACCGTGCAGGGCCTGGAATTCCTCGATCGCGGCTATGCCGACTTCGAGGGCAAGCTCAACGCCGTTGGCGCTTCGATCCGCCGCGTGCCCGCCGGCAGCGCGGCCTGAGAGCCAGCCCCTAAAGTCGGCTACGCGGGAGCGTGCCGGAATTGGTAGACGGACTCGACTCAAAATCGAGCGCCTTCGGGCATGTGGGTTCGAGTCCCACCGCTCCCATCACGCCACCGCCGCGGCAGGCGCCGCCCCATTCGGCGGTGATGAACACCTATGGCCGCTTCCCGATCGAGCTGGTGCGCGGGCGCGGGGTGTGGGTGTGGGATGCCCAGGGGCGTCGCTATCTCGACGGCGTGGCCGGCATCGCCGTGTGCACCCTCGGCCACAGCAGCGGGGCGATGCGCCGGGCGCTGACGCGCCAGCTGCGCAAGCTGCAGCATGTGTCGAACCTCTACCGCATCCCGGAACAGGAGCAGCTGGCCGCCTGGATCGCCGCCAACAGCTGCGCCGACCGGGTGTTCTTCTGCAATTCCGGCGCCGAGGCCAATGAGGCCGCCATCAAGCTGGCCCGCAAGCACGGCCATGTGGTGCGCGGCATCGATGGCAGCGTCGAGCGCGGCCCGCTGATCCTCACCGCCCAGGCCAGCTTCCATGGCCGCACCCTGGCCGCCGTCACCGCCACGGGGCAGCCCAAGTACCACCAGGGCTTCGAGCCGATGGTGCAGGGCTTCCGCTATTTCCCCTACAACGACACCGCCGCCTTCGAGGCCCTGCTGGCCGAATGCGAAGCCGATGGCCCGCGCGTGGCGGCCGTGCTGCTCGAGCCGCTGCAGGGCGAGGGGGGCGTGAACCCCGGCGATCCGGCCTTCTTCCGGCGCGTGCGCGAGCTCTGCACGCAGCACAACATCCTGCTGATCTTCGATGAGGTGCAGGTGGGTGTGGCGCGCACCGGCTGCCTCTGGGGCTACCAGAAGCTGGGGGTGGAGCCCGATGCCTTCACCCTGGCCAAGGGGCTCGGCGGTGGCGTGCCGATCGGTGCCCTGGCGGTGAAGGCCACGGCCGATCTGCTGCAGCCCGGTGAGCACGCCAGCACCTTCGGCGGCAACCCCCTGGCCTGCCGCGCCGCCCTCACCGTGGCCGAGGAGCTGGTGCGCCGCAAGCTGCCGGCCCATGTGGCGGCCATGGGTGAGCTGCTCCAGCAGCAGCTGGCGCAACTGGCGGCCCGCCACCCCGAGATGGCCGAGGGGGCCCGTGGCTGGGGCCTGCTGCAGGGCCTGGTGCTGCGCCCCGATGGCCCGGCGGCGATCGATGTGGTGAAGGCGGCGATGGCCGAAGGCCTGCTGCTGGTGCCGGCCGGCACCAACGTGGTGCGCTTCGTGCCCCCGCTCACGATCAAGCCGCGCCACATCCGTGAGGCGGTGAAGCGGCTGGAGCGAGCCCTGCTGGCGTGTCAGGCCACGACCCCTTCGACGACCTGATCGCCCCCTTCAGCCGCCGGGGTGTGGACCTGGGGCTGGAGCGGCTGCAGGCGGCCCTGGCGGAGCTGGGGCATCCCGAACGCCGCTTCGCGGCGGTGCAGGTGGCGGGCACCAACGGCAAGGGTTCGATCAGCACGATGCTGGAGCGGATCGCCGCGGCCGCCGGCCTGCGCTGCGGGCTCTACACCTCGCCGCACCTGCTCAGCTGGTGCGAACGCATCCGCCTGCCGGATGGCCTGATCACAGAGGCTGCGCTGCGCCGCCTGCTGGAGGCGCTGCAGCCCGTGGCCCTGCGCCACGACCTCACCCCCTTCGAGCTGATCACCGCCGCCGCCTTCCAGGCCTTCGCCGAGGCCGGCGTGGAGCTGGCGGTGCTGGAGGTGGGGCTGGGCGGCCGCCTCGATGCCACCACCGTGCACCCCGATCGGCAGGTGCTGGCCCTGGCCAGCATCGGCATGGACCACACCGAGCACCTCGGCCCCACCCTGGCGGCGATCGCGGCGGAGAAGGCCGGCGTGCTGCATGGTGCTGCCGTGGCCGTGAGCGGTCCGCAGGCCGCCGAAGCCGCGGCTGTGCTGGAGCGGCAGGCGGCCGCCTGCGGCTGCCCGCTGCGCTGGGTGGATCCGCTGCCGCCGGTGGCGGCCGGCGGCCCGCCGCTGGGCCTGCAGGGGGAGCTGCAGCGCCAGAACGCCGCCGTGGCGGTGGCCGCCGCCCACGCCCTGGCCGAGCGGGGCTGGCCGATCGATGCGGCCGCCATCCGCCAGGGGCTGGCGAACGCCCGCTGGCCGGGGCGCCTGGAGCGGCGCCGCTTCCGCGGCCTGCCGCTGCTGCTCGATGGGGCCCACAACCCTCCGGCGGCCGTGGCCCTGCGCCGCGAACTCGACGCCAGCAACGACGCCGCCAGGCCCGGACCGGCCCCCCGCCACTGGCTGATCGGCATCCAGCGCCACAAGCAGGCGCCCGAGCTGCTGCAGGCCCTGCTGCGCCCCGGTGATGCCGTGCGTGTGGCGGCGCTGCCGGAGCACCCCAGCTGGAGCGCCGAGGAGCTGCAGGCGGCGCTGGGCACCGGGGCCGTGCGGATCCGCTCCGCCAGCGGCGACCCGGATGCCGACCTGGCCTGGCTGGTGCGCTCGCCGGCCCTGCCGGTGGCCTGCGGCTCGCTCTATCTGGTGGCGGCGCTGCTGCCCCACCTGGATCCGGATCCGGCCGGGCCGGCGTCGCCCGGCTGCGGAGCGACAGACTGACACCACTCCGCCGCCGCTGCCCGTGTTCCGCGTTCCCTCGCTCCGGCCGCTGGCGGCGCTGCTGGCCCTGCTGGTGCTGCTGCTGCCCCTGCCCGCCCGCGCCCTCGACACCAGCGCCGGCGTCGGCCTGCAGGATCGGGCCCTGTTCCAGGACACCGTGGACTACACGCTCACCAACCAGAGCGGCAAGGATTTCTCCGGCCAGCAGCTGGCCAATACCTCCTTCGCCGGTGCGGTGGGCAAGGGGGCCAGCTTCGCCGGCGCCAACCTGCACGGGGCGATCCTCACCCAGGGGGCCTTCCCGCAGGCGGATTTCAGCGGTGCCGATCTCTCCGATGCCCTGATGGATCGCACCGACATGAGCCACACCAACCTGCGCGGGGCGGTGCTGGTGGGGGTGATCGCCTCCGGCGGCAATTTCAGCGGTGCCGATGTGCAGGATGCTGATTTCACCGATGCGCTGCTGGATCGGGTGGATCAGCGGGCCCTGTGCAGCACCGCCAGCGGCACCAACCCGGTCACCGGCGCCGACACCCGCGCCAGCCTGGGCTGCTGAGCGTTGGCCGGGGCCCAGCGGCTGCCGCCTCAGCCCCGCTCCAGCCAGCCGCGCAGTTTGCCGGGGTTGAGCAGGCCGGCCGGGTCGTAGGCCGCCTTGGCGGCCACCTGATCGGCATCCACCACCCCGAGGCCGCCGTCCTCAACGGTGAGCACATGGGGGTTGAACAGCAGGCAGCCCAGTTCGCGCGCCTGGGCGATCAGTGCATCCAGGGCCTCGCGCCCGCGCCAGCGCACCAGCGGCAGGCAGGCCAGCCGCTGGCTGCCGAAGCTGCGCACGCCCTCCAGGTGCCAGAGCAGATCGTTGCCCCAGCGGGCCCGCAGCGCCGCCAGGGCCGGCCCCTCCGGCTGCGGCAGCATCAGCTGCAGATAGGTGAAGCCCTCGTCGCGGCTGCGGGCGTGCAGGGTGGTGTGGTTCCAGCAGAGCTCGCGCAGGGGGATGCCGCGGCTCTGGGCCTGGGGCGCCTGCCACACCAGCGCGCCCTGCAGCTCCGCCAGCCAGCCCGCGAGCACCGGCAGCGTTTCCGGTGCGGCCAGCAGCAGCAGGCGATGGGCGCTCCCATCGGCCGGCGGGCAGCCCTGGGGCCAGGGCATCAGCGCCGCCAGCGGCCCCTCCAGCAGGCAGAGTTCCTGCAGCAGCAGGGCGGAGGCCGGCAGCTGCTGCGCCGCCGCCAGGGCCGCCTCCCAGTGGCTGAACTCCAGCACCAGCTGTTGCCAGGGCACCGCCGCGGCGCTGGCCATGGTGAGGCTGATGAGGATGCCGTTGCAGCCGTAGGCGTGGTTCAGCGGCCGGGCCGCGGCCGCATCGAGCTGCAGCCGGCGCGGTTCGGGCTCCACCGTCACCACCTCCAGGCCCAGCAGGTGGCCGGGGTCGCGCAGGAAGCCCCAGCGCAGCGAGCCGATGCCGCTGGCGCCGCCGGCGATGAAGCCGCCGAGGCTGGCGCTGCGCACGGTGCTGGGCAAGAGCCGCGGCTCGCGGCCCCGCTGCTGCAGCTGCTCTTCCAGATCGCCCAGCAGCAGGCCGGGTTCCGCGGTGAAGACCCCTGTGGCCGGATCGAGCTCCAGCAGCCGGTTCAGGCCGCTGGCATCGAGCACCAGGCCCCCCGCCAGCGGCACGCCCTGGCCGTAGTTGCCGGTGCCGGCCCCGCGCAGGGTGAGGCTGACGCCGTGGCGGGCGCAGGCGGCGGCGATCGCCGGCACCTGTTCACGGTGGCTGGGCCGCACGCCGATCTGGGCCCGTCGCCCCTGCAGCAGCGGCTGCAGCACCGGCGAATACACGAAGGTCTCAGCCGAAAGCCCCTCCAGCTCCCCGGCGCTGCGCAGCGGTTCCAGGCCGGCGGCGCGCAGATCCGCCGCCAGGTCCTCGAGTTGCGCGGGGCTGGCTGGAGCGGGTAGGGGGGCCGGCAGGGTGGTGGGCAGCAGGCTGGAGGGGACGCTCATCCGCCCAGGCTGCCAAGGCGCGGATCCGGCTGCTGGGCCTCGGGCGGCTCCAGCCACTGGCCGCCGCGCAGCACGCGCCGCTGCGGCGGCCGCGCCAGCAGCTCGCTCCAGCTGGAGGCCCCCAGCACCAGCAGATCCGCCGGAGCGCCGGCCCGCAGCACCCCATCCCAGGCCAGTCCCATCAGCTGCGCCGCCGTGGTGCTGAAGGGCATCAGCCCCTGGCGCCGCCAGGGGGCCAGCTGCAGGGCCGGCAGGGCCAGCCGCAGCAGTTCGATCGGATCGAAGTCGCCGCCCGGATACCAGGGATCCTGCACGTTGTCGCCGCCGATCGCGCAATGCACGCCCTCCTGCTGCAGCAGCTGCAGCGGTGCGATCGGGCGCGTGGGGCCGGTGAGGCCGCGCCGGCGCCCCAGCAGCCACAGGTTGGTGCTCGGCAGCACCACCACCGCGATGCCGCGCCGGGCCATCGCGGCGGCCAGCCGCCGTTGCTCGCCCTCCGGCAGCAGCGCCAGGCTGCAGCAGTGGCTGCAGGTGATCGGCACCGACACCGGCACCGCCTCCAGGGCGTGCAGCAGCAGGCGCAGGCCGCGGCCGGGCTGGCGGTCCGATTCGTCGATGTGCAGATCGAGGCCCAGGCCATGGCGATCGGCCAGGCGCAGCAGGCCGCGCAGCTGCTCGCCGTGCTGATAGCCCTCGGCGAACGGTGGCCCCAGCACGCCCCCCAGCAGCAGGTCCGCCGCCGGTCCCCTTGCCGCCGCCAGGCGCCCCGCCAGGCTCTCGCCCGCCGCCGTGGACCAGTGGGCCAGCGGCACCAGGGCCGCCAGCTGCAGTGTCAGCCGGTCCTGCCAGCGGCGCCGCAGTTCCAGCAGGGCCTCCCAGCTCGGCTGCGCCTGGGGGCCGCCGCTGTCGATGTGGCTGCGCAGGCCGCGCAGGCCGTAGCGCCAGGCCTGCCGCAGGGCCCGCTCCCCCCGCTCCAGCACCTGGGGCGCGGTGCGCCGGGCGGCTTCAGCGCCGTTGGCCGCCAGGGCTCCGGCCATCGAACCGCCCGGGTTGGGGTGGTGGCTCCAGCTGAAGGCCTTGTCGAGATGGGCGTGGGGTTCGAGCAGGGGCGGCAGGGCCAGGGGCAGCCGCTCGGCCCCGGCCAGGGCGTTGCCGGCCAAGGCCTCGACCGCGGCGATGCGGCCCCCCGCCAGGCGCAGCTCCACCGCCAGCAGGCCCTCGCCATCGCCGGCCGGCAGGGTGCGGCCGCTGCCTTCGGGCCCCGGATCGAGCAGGCAGCGCGGCAGCCGCAGCCGCAGGTGCTCGGGCCCGGGTGCGGCCATCAGCGCTCCGTGGGGTCGGTGTGGCTGCTGCTCTGCAGCACGGTGAGCTGGCCGGCCCCGGCCAGGGTCACGGCCCGCAGCCGCGGGATCTGCAGGCCGGGCAGCACCGTCTGGCCACCGATCTCGGTGGTGTACAGGCTGAACAGACCCAGATCGGTGCGCTGGCTGGCCTGGGCGGCCAGCCGCCCCAGCAGGGCCCGCTGGCTGTGGATCAGGGCCGGACAGTCGCGTACCAGCAGCTGGGCCGTCAGCGGCAGGCCGCCCGGGCTGCACAGCTCCTTGCTGATCAGACCCACCAGTTGCTCCGCGGCGAAGGCTTCAAACTCCGCTGGCCCTGGATTGGTGGCGATCAGGGCCGCGGCGGCCCCGGCGATCGGCAACAGCCAGAGCAGGCGCCCGGTGAGGGGAGGGGTGGGCATGGGGGCCGCAGGGGGCCTTGATAGGATCGCTCAGCCCGCGGCGGGCGTAGCCAAGTGGTTAAGGCACCGGATTGTGGTTCCGGCATTCGGGGGTTCAAGTCCCCTCGCTCGCCCCTTCAACAGGAAGCCCCTGTCACTCCCTGAGTGGCGGGGGCTTCTTTCTGTGGAGCCCCGTCGCGCGCTCGTAACGGCTCTCAGGCCCAGGCCAGTAGGGCATCCAGCAAGGGATCGGCCCCCTGCCGCACGGGATCGCACACCGGCAGGCCGGTGAGATCCGCCAGCCGCGCCGCCTCGCGCTGGGCGGCTTCCGGCTCCAGCAGGGCGGTGTTGAGGGCGATCGCCTGCACCCGCGGCCGCTGGCCATCGGGCCGGCCCAGGGCCGCCAGGGCCTCATTGGCGGCGATCAGCTCCGGCAGCGGTGGCACGGCCACGGCCGCGGCGCCGGGCCGGGTGCGCACCTGGAGCTGGCCGGCGCGGTGCACCAGCAGCAGGTCGGTGGGCTGGCTGCCGCGCAGCAGCGGCAGGGTGGCGGTGGAGCCGGGGTGGGCCAGGGAGCCCTGCCCCTCCACCAGCACCAGGCTGTCGGGCCCAGCCCCCTGCGCCGCCTGCAGCACCGCTGCCTCCACGGCGCCGCCGGCGTAATCCACCCGCACGGCATCGAGCGCCACCCCCTGGCCGCTGATCAGGATCCCCGCCTGGCCGGTGCCCACGAAGCGCGCATCGAGGCCGCGGCGGCGGGCGGCGGCCAGCAGCTCCAGGCAGGCGCTCATCTTGCCCACGGCCATGTCCGAGCCCACGGCCAGCACCCGCCGGCCGGGCAGGGCGGCGGCGCGGGCGGTGGCCACCTCCAGCCCCGGCGGCTCCTGGCGCAGATCCCAGATCCACTGCCCCGGCGCCAGCGGTATCGCCGCGAACTCCGGATCCTCGGCCAGGCGGCTGTGCAGGCCGCTGGCCAGGCTCAGGCCGGCCTGCAGGGCCGTGCGCACATCGGCGCGCATCTCCGCCGGCAGGCGCCCACCGGAGGGGGCCAGGCCCACCACGGCCACCGCCGGCCCGTAGGCCAGGGCTTCGGCCATGTCCGCCACCAGCGGCACCGGGCGCGGGATGCCGGTGAGGCTGGGGAGGTCTGCGCCGGCGTGGGCCGGATCGATCACCGCCACGATCGGCCCGTGGCGGTAACGCAGCATCGCCAGGCCGGTCTTGCCGGAGAGGTTGTCGCTGCCGCCGTGCAGCAGCAGCACCAGCGGGGCATCGGGGCTGAGCATCAGGGCCTCTCCGAGTGGGTTGCGGGCAGCGCGCCTGTCCCCTCGGCCCCGGCCATCACCGGCCGCGACCCCAGCCCCGGACGGTCCGCTGGCCGCAGCCGATCACCCCGGCGCGGTGGCCCTTCAAACGGGTCGTCCAGCAGGTTGAGGTGGCTGTCGAGATCGGGCCAGCGCACCAGCGGCAGCAGCTGGGCCGCCGCACTGTTGAGCAGGCCGCCGTCGGAGTAGCAGCCGAGCATCACCCCCAGCCCCAGCCGCCGCGCCGTGCGCGCCATCAGCAGGCCCTCGCTGAGGCCGCCGCACTTCACCAACTTGATGTTGATGCCGTCCACATGGGGGG
>JBEGQE010000008.1:0-3355 GCA_041181145.1 Cyanobacteriota bacterium | reverse complement strand
TTCAACCCCAGCCCTCCGGCTGGGGTTTTTTCTTTGGCCGGGCACCGTCACGCGCCCAGGCCATACCAGGAACAGCCGCGGCGCGGCACAAGCGAGCCGCAGCGCAAGCAGAAGACTTCCTGAAGATTCAGCCCGGGCACTGCCGCCGCCGCCCCCTGAAACCGCCTGCGGCGCAACGGCTCAGCCCCAGTTCAACGCCAAGCTGCGGCGCACGGTTTGTTCTGCAAAAGCTGAAGGTGGACGGGAGAATGTGTGCCGTGAACATGCAGGTGTGAGCAGCGGCTGACCCCACCGCCGCCGCCTCGGCCCTTCCGCCAGCCTCTGCGCCAGCCCACCACCCTCGCCGCATCCGCCCGGGAGCGACCCCATGAAGCCCTGCATCCTGCTGATCGAAGACGACAGCGACATGCGCGACCTGGTGGCCGGCCACCTGGAGCACAGCGGCTTTGACGTGCAGCGCGCCGAGGACGGCATCAAGGGCCAGGCCCTGGCCCTGCAGTACATCCCCGATCTGGTGCTGCTCGATCTGATGCTGCCCAAGGTGGATGGCCTCACCCTCTGCCAGCGCCTGCGCCGCGATGAGCGCACCGCCCGCATCCCGATCCTGATGCTCACCGCCCTGGGCAGCACCAAGGACAAGGTGAGCGGCTTCAACTCCGGCGCCGACGACTACCTGGCCAAGCCCTTCGACCTCGAGGAACTGCTGGTGCGGATCAAGGCGCTGCTGCGCCGCAGCGACCGCGCGCCCCTCTCGGCCAAGCACAACGAGATCCTCAGCTACGGCTGCCTCACCCTGGTGCCGGAGCGCTTCGAGGCGATCTGGTTCGACGAACCGGTGCGGCTCACCCACCTGGAATTCGAACTGCTGCACTGCCTGCTGCAGCGCCATGGCCAGACCGTGGCCCCCTCGCTGATCCTCAAGGAGGTGTGGGGGTACGAGCCGGACGACGACATCGAGACGATCCGGGTGCACATCCGCCACCTACGCACCAAGCTCGAACCCGACCCGCGCAAGCCGCGCTTCATCAAGACCGTGTACGGCGCCGGCTACTGCCTGGAGCTGCCCACCGGCAACCAGGAAGAGGAGCTGGCGGCGATGGTGCAGGACGCCCGCGACAGCCGCCGCGCCGCGGCCTGAACGCCCCCGCTCCGTCCCACGGGGTTCAACCGACCGCGCCGGAGAGCTCCAGCAGCGCCACTTCCCAGGCCAGGCGCGGCTGCACGTAGGCCCGCAGCTGGCGGCGCAGACGCTCCAACCGCTGCAGCGGTGCGGCCTGCTGGCGCTGGCGCCACAACCGCAGCTGCCACCAATCCAGCAGCCACAGCTGCTGCTCCACCTCCAGGGCCTCGCTGAGGTCGCGGGCCAGGGCCAGGGCCTCCAGCGGGCCGCCGCTGGCACCGAGGGCCAGGCAGCGCTCCGCCAGCCCCTGGGGCAGGGCCTGCCACTGCTGGCGATGCTGCAGCAGCGCCCCCGGCGAGCCGGCGGCCAGCTCCAGCAGCTCCGGTGGATCGGGCAGCACCGCCGCCATCGCCGGCGCGGCTTCCGGCTGGGCCGCCAGCACCTGCCGCAGCAGCTCCGGACTGAGGCGAGCGAAGGGGATGGTCTGGCAGCGGGAACGGATTGTGCTCAGCAGGCGATCGGGCGCCGCGCTCAGCAGGATCAGCAGGCCGTCGCCGGGTTCCTCCAGGGTCTTGAGCAGGGCGTTGGCGGCACCCTCGGCCATCGCCTCCACCGCCTCGATCACCACCAGGCAGCGGGGCGCCTCCACCGGCCGGCGCGCCAGAAACTGCGACACGGCCCGCACCTGCTCCAGCCGCAGCTGCGGCGGCGCCTTGCGGCTGACGCCAGCGGCGGCCGCCTGGGAGGCCGGCACCAGCTGACCCTTATCGGAGTAGGTGGGCTCCACCCAGAGCAGATCGGGGTGGTTGCCCTCCTGCAGGCGCCGGCGCAGGGATGCCGCGCCCGCCGGGCCGGCGATCACACCCTCGAGGAAGCGCAGGGCCGCCTGCCTGCGCCCCACCCCATCGGGGCCGGCGAACAGATAGGCCGGGGCCAGGCGCTGCTGGGCGAGGGCCGCCGAGAGCAGCGCCACGGCCTGGGGCTGGCCGAGCAACCCGGCGAAGAGGGCGGGCGCCGCCTCAGCCATCGCTGCCTCCGGCGGCAGCCGTGACCGTCAGGGCCTTGCGGATCACCGCCTGGATCTCAGCCGTGACCGCCTCCAGCGGTTGATCGGCGGCGATCCGTGCCCAGCCCGGCTGCCGGGCCAGCTGGGCGAAGCCGTCGCAGACCCGCTGCAGAAAGGCCGCTCCGCTGGCCTCGATCCGATCGGCCGGCCGCTGGCCGCGGCGGGCCAGGGAGGTGGCCAGGGGGATCTCCAGCAGCAGGGTGAGATCGGGCTGCAGGCCGCCGGTGGCGATCACCGCCAGCTGCTCGATCAGCGGCAAGGGCAGGCCGCGGCCATGGCCCTGGTAGGCGGCGGTGGAGCCGCAGAATCGATCGCTCAGCACCCAGTGGCCCGCCGCCAGGGCCGGTTCGATGCGCTGCTGCACGTGCTGGGCGCGGTCGGCCGCGTAGAGCAGCAGCTCGGCGGTGCTGCCCGGCGCCGCCTCCCCGGGCGGATGCAGCAGCAGCTGGCGCAGGGCCAGGCCGAGGTCGGTGCCACCGGGCTCGCGGGTCACCACCAGCTCGGCGCCGGCGGGCAGCAGGCCGCTGGACGGCAACCAGGCCCGCAGCCGCTCGAGCTGGGTGGTCTTGCCGCAGCCATCGATGCCCTCCAGCACCAGGAAGCGTCCGCGCTCAGCCATCGCGCCCGAGCAGCAGGGCGTTCACCACCACGGTGAGCGAACTCAGGGCCATCAACAGCGCCGCCAGGGGAGGGGAGAGGAGCACGCCGAAGCCGGGCAGCAGAGCCCCCGCGGCGATCGGCAGCACCAGCAGGTTGTAGCCGAAGGCCCAGGCCAGGTTCTGGCGCACGGTGACCATCGTGCGGCGGGCCAGCTGCAGGGCGGCCGGAATCGCCTCCAGGCGATCCCCCAGCACCACCAGATCGGCCGTATCCATGGCGATCTGGGTGCCGGTGCCCACGGCGATGCCCACATCAGCCGCCGCCAGGGCCGGCGCATCGTTGATGCCATCGCCCACCATCGCCACCGGGCCCTGGCGGCGGGCCGCCTCGATCCGCTCCAGCTTCTGCTGGGGCAACAGCTCCCAGGCCAGCTGATCCGACCGCAGGCCGAGCTCGGCCGCCAGGCGCTGCACCGGGCCCTGGCGATCGCCGCTGAGCAGCCCCAGCCTCAGGCCCTGGGCCGCCAGGGCGGCCAGGGTGTCGCGCGCTTCGGCGCGGGGTTGATCCCG
>JBEGQE010000007.1:0-5267 GCA_041181145.1 Cyanobacteriota bacterium | reverse complement strand
ATCTGCTCGGTGCCGACGAAGTTGTGGCCAAGGCGGCGGGCCTCCTCCTGGGCCAGCATGATCACCTTGATGGCCTTCTCGGTAAACCGCTCGAACATGGGGCGGGGCCTTTTGCGGGTGTCTCCAACCTATCAGGGTTGGCCGGTGCGTTGCGCGATGACGGCTGATTCGCCGAGAAGCGTTGCCATGGCTGGACTCAGGCCCGCTGATTTGCACAACCGAGAACCCTGAAGTTTTCGGTTCCACGCATCAGGAACAGCCGGTAATCCGAACCTCCTCGCCATCGCGCAGCTTCACCCATTGGATCAGAGCGTCATCGCCATTGCGGTAGTAGGCGCGACGGACGCCGGCCGTGCGGAACCCGGCGGCGGCGTAGAGGGCCTGGGCCGCCTGGTTCGAGGCCGCCACTTCCAGGGTGGCGTGCAGGGCCCCCTGGGCCGCCGCTTGCTGCAGCAGGGCCTGCAGCGCCTGCGATCCCAGCCCCTGCCGCCGCTGCTGCGGGTGGACGGCGACGGCCGTGATGTGCAGTTCATCGGCCACCAGCCAGCCGCAGGCCACGGCGATCAGGGCGCCATCGCGGCGCAGCCCCAGGCAGGGGCGGCGGGGATCCGCCAGTTCGCTGCTCCATTGGCTGCGGCTCCACAGGCCCTGCAGGGCGAGACCATCGAGGGCCAGGCAGTCGTCCAGGTCGTCGGGACCCAGCACGGCAGCGGCTTCACTCACGGGGCACCGGCGCGGGGCTGCCTACGATTGTGGGCTGTTCAGCTGTGGGCCGGCGCCGCCCACCGGATCCGGCGATGACCAGCACCACCGCCAGCAGCAGCTCCATCTCCGGGTCAGCGCTCGGCAGCGGCCGTGCCCTGCGCCCCTACGAAGCGGAGCGCGACACGGCCAGTCCCAACCGCAACCTCACCCCGGTGACCACGGGTGTGGATGGCCTCGGCCGGCTGCAGGTGGGCGGCATCGCCCTCAGCGAGCTCGCCCAGCGCTACGGCACGCCCTTGTATGTGCTGGACGAAGCCACCCTGCGCGGCACGGCCCAGGCCTATCGCAGCGCCCTGGCCTCCCACTACCCGGGGCAGGCCCTGGCGCTCTACGCCTCCAAGGCCAACAGCAGCCTGGCGATCACCGCCGTGGTGGCCTCCGAGGGCCTCGGCCTCGATGCCGTGTCGGCCGGCGAGTTGCTTACGGCGGTGCAGGGGGGCATGCCGCCCGAGCGGATCGTCTTCCACGGCAACAACAAGAGCCTCGAGGAGCTGAAGCTCGCGGTGGATCTCGGCGTGACGGTGGTGGCCGACAACTGGCTCGACCTTGAGCAGCTGGCCCTGCTGGAGCCGGCCCAGCCCGTGCGCCTGATGCTGCGCTTCACGCCGGGCATCGAGTGCCACACCCACGAGTACATCCGCACCGGCCACCTCGACAGCAAGTTCGGTTTCGACCCCGACCAGCTGGAGGCGGTGCTGCGCCACCTGCTGCAGTGCCCCTGGGCCCGTCTCACCGGCCTGCATGCCCACATCGGCTCCCAGATCTTCGAACTCCAGCCCCACCGCGACCTGGCGGGGGTGATGGCCGATGCCCTCAAGCTGGCCCGGGAGTTGGGTCACCCGGTGAGCGATCTCAACGTGGGTGGTGGTCTGGGCATCCGCTACGTGGCGAGCGACGATCCGCCGTCGATCCAGGAGTGGGTGCGCACCGTGGCCGAGGCCGTGGCCGCCGCCTGCCAGCAGCGGGGCCTGGATCTGCCCCGTCTGCTGTGCGAGCCGGGCCGCTCGCTGGTGGCCACCGCCGGCGTCACCCTCTACAGCGTGGGCAGCCGCAAGGAGATCCCCGGCATCCGCACCTATCTGTCGGTGGATGGCGGCATGAGCGACAACCCCCGCCCGATCACCTACCAGTCGCAATACACCGCCGTGCTGGCCGATCGCCCGGAGGCTGACGCCAGCGACACGGTGACCCTGGCGGGCAAGCACTGCGAATCCGGTGACGTGCTGCTCAAGGACCTGGCCCTCCCCCCTGCCACCACCGGCGATGTGCTGGCGGTGTTCGCCACCGGTGCCTACAACGCCTCGATGGCCTCCAACTACAACCGCATTCCCCGTCCAGCGGCGGTGTTGGTGAGCGAGGGGGAGGCGGAGCTGGTGCAGCGCCGGGAGCAGCCGGAGGAGCTGCTGCGTTACGACGTTCTGCCCGAGCGCCTGCGGCCGGTAGCCTGAGCGCCAGAGACGGAGAACCCTGGGGGTGCAGGCGGTGTTCGGGATGATCCAGCTGGGCATGGTGCTGGATCTCCTGCTCGCCACGGCCCTGGGGATGGTGCTGTTGGCGCGGGTGAACGAGCCGCGCACGCTCTGGTTGTTGCGGGGCTATCTCACGCTGGTGGCCCTGGCCTGGGTGATCCAGCGCTTTGCGGTGCTGCCGCTCACCACCAAGTTGGTGGATGCCCTGGTGATGGCCTGCAGCCTCGCTCTGGCGATCCTCTGGCAAGGGGAGCTGCGTCGCCTGATGGAGCTGCTCGGCACCGGCCGACTCGACGTGCTGTTCGGCAATCAGCGGGCCGACAAGCTCGCCTCCGGCTCCGTGGCGGTGCTCAGTGAGGCGGCGGGGCGGCTGTCCCAGTTGCGGCGGGGGGGGCTGATCGTTGTGGATCTGGGCAGTGATCTACGACCGGAGGACTTCCTCAACCCCGGCATCGCCCTCGACGCTCAGCTGTCGGCTGATCTGCTGCTGAACCTGTTTGCTGTGGACACCCCGCTCCACGACGGGGCGGTGCTCGTGAAGGGCAACCGCATCCTCTCGGCCGGCGTGATCCTGCCCCTCTCCCGCCAGGGGCTCAACCGCTACGGCACGCGTCACCTGGCGGCCCTGGGCATCACCGAGCGCTTCGATCGCTGCCTCTGCATCGTGGTCTCGGAGGAGACCGGCACCCTGTCGCTGGCGCGGCAGGGGCGGCTCGAGCGCCCGATCACCAGCAGCCGCCTGCAGGATCTGCTGAGCGATGCCCTGTCCCAGGCGGGCAAGCCAGGGGGCAAGCCTGCGCCCAAGCCGGCCCCATCCCTGCCACCCGCCCAGGGGGCTGGTCGTAGCGTGGCCGGGGATACGGCCGATCCACGCGCATGAGTCGCTCCCTGGCGACCGCCACCGCTGTCCAGGGGAACCGACCCTCGCGCCGCGCCCTGCCGCCCGGGCTGGATCCAGCGCGGCTGCCCGGGCATGTGGCCGTGATCATGGACGGCAATGGCCGCTGGGCCGGGCAGCGCAAGCTGCCGCGGGTCATGGGGCATCGCGAGGGGGTGGAAGCCCTCAAGCGCACCCTGCGCCTCTGCAGCGACTGGGGCATCGGCGCCCTCACCGCCTACGCCTTCTCCACCGAGAACTGGAGCCGCCCCGGTGAAGAGGTGAGCTTCCTGATGACCCTGTTCGAGCGGGTGCTGGCCCGGGAGCTGGAGGCGCTGGAGCGGGAGCAGGTGCGCATCCGTTTCCTCGGTGATCTCGATCAGCTGCCGGAGGGTCTGCAGCAGCTGATCGCCAACGCCACGGATCGCACGGCCGCCAACACAGGCATTCATTTCAACGTGTGCACCAACTACGGCGGCCGCCGTGAGCTGGTGCGTGCGGCGCGGCTGCTGGCCGAGCAGGTGGCGCGCGGTGAGCTCGATCCCGAGGCCATCGATGAGCAGCGCTTCGCCGCCCAGCTGCACACCGCCGGTGAGCGGGATCCCGACCTGCTGATCCGCACCAGCGGTGAGCAGCGCATCAGCAATTTCCTGCTCTGGCAGCTCGCCTACGCCGAGCTGCACATCACCGATGTGCTCTGGCCCGACTTCGACGAGTCCGCCCTGATCGCCGCCCTGCTCGATTACCAGGGCCGCCAGCGCCGCTTCGGCGGTGTTGCCGCCGTGGGCTGATCGGCCTGCCCCCTGTTTGCCCTTCGCCGCTTCCCGCCGTGACCCTCTCCGCCACCCGGCACCCGATCGACGCCCCCGCGTCTGCCCTGGAGGCGGCTGAGGCCGGGGAGCCGGTGCTGGTGCGCCACGACTGGACGACGGCCGAGATCCAGGCCCTGCTGGAGCTGCCGCTGGTGGATCTGCTCTGGCGGGCCCAGGCGGTGCATCGCCAGGCCAATCCTGGCTACCGCGTGCAGCTGGCCTCGCTGCTGAGCGTGAAGACCGGCGGCTGCGAGGAGGACTGTGCCTACTGCCCCCAGTCGATGCACCACAGCAGCGATGTGGCCGGCCGGCCGGAGCTGGAGGTGGCGCCGGTGCTGGAGCGGGCCCGGGCCGCCAAGGATGCCGGTGCCCACCGGTTCTGCATGGGATGGGCCTGGCGCGACATCCGCGACGGCGCGCCGTTCGAGGCGATGCTGGCGATGGTGCGCGGAGTACGCGAGCTGGGCCTGGAGGCCTGTGTGACCGCCGGCATGCTCAGCGACAGCCAGGCCGAACGCCTGGCCGAGGCTGGCCTCACCGCTTACAACCACAACCTCGACACCAGCCCCGAGCACTACGACCGGATCATCAGCACCCGCACCTACCAGGAGCGGCTCGAGACGCTGCAGCGGGTGCGCCGGGCCGGCATCACCATGTGCTGTGGGGGCATCATCGGCATGGGCGAGAGCCTCACCGACCGCGCCTCACTGCTGCAAGTGCTGGCCACGATGGAGCCCCACCCGGAGAGCGTGCCGATCAACGCCCTGGTGGCGGTGGAGGGCACACCGCTGCAGGAGCAACCGCCGGTGGAGCCGCTGGAGCTGGTGCGCATGGTGGCCACGGCCCGGATCCTGATGCCCCACAGCCGCGTGCGCCTCAGCGCCGGCCGCGAGGGCCTCAGCCGTGAGGCCCAGATCCTCTGCCTGCTGGCGGGTGCCGATTCGATCTTCTACGGCGACACCCTGCTCACCACCGGCAATCCGGATGTGGAGGCCGACCGGGCCCTGCTGGCGGCTGCGGGGGTGACCGGCTGGGAGGCATGAGCGGGTCGCCGGTTCAGGTGGCGGCCTTCTACCGCTTCAGCGCCATGGCTGAGCTTCCGGTGCTGCGCCAGGAGCTGTTGCAGCTGGCGGCGGCGGCCGAGGTCCGCGGCACGATCCTGCTGGCGGAAGAGGGGGTGAATGGCACGATCAGCGGCCCCGAGCGCGGGGTGCAACGGGTGCTGGCGCGTCTGCGCCGGTGCCCCGGGCTCGAGCCCCTGGAGGCGAAATGCAGCTGGGCGCCCCAGCAGGCCTTCCATCGGCTCAAGGTGCGGCTCAAGCGCGAGATCGTCACCATGGGCTG
>JBEGQE010000006.1:0-21332 GCA_041181145.1 Cyanobacteriota bacterium | reverse complement strand
GAGGCCAGGATGTAGGTGATGAACTTGCCGATGTTCGCCACCACCGAGCGGCCAAAACGGACAGCCTCAACGATCGTCGCGAAGTTGTCGTCCAGCAGCACGATGTCGGCGGCTTCGCGGGCGACATCGGTGCCGGTGATGCCCATCGCCAACCCCACGTCGGCGGCGCGCAAGGCCGGGGCATCGTTGACGCCATCACCGGTGACCGCCACCACGTCGCCCAAGGCCCGGTAGGCCTGCACCAGCCGCAGCTTCTGCTCCGGAGCCATGCGGGCGAACACGAGCCGGCGGCGGTACTTGAGCAACTGCCGCAGCTGCACGTCGCTGATCCTGGCCAGGGTGGGGCCATCAATCACCCTGACGGGATCGGCCCCGGCGCTGTGACGGTCTCCGGCGGATGGCTCCAGCAGACCGATCTGTTGGGCGATCGCCTGGGCCGTGAGCCCGTAGTCCCCCGTCACCATCGTCACCCGGATGCCAGCGTCACGACAGCGACGGATGGCATCGGGAACTTCAGGGCGAGGCGGGTCGTACAGGGCCAGCAGGCCGATCAAGGTCTGGCCGGATTCCAGGACATCGAGTGGCGCCGTTTGCAGGTCATCCGCCCCGGAACGCAGGGCGACGGCGATCACCCGGAAGCCGCGCGCGGCCAGGCCGTCGTTGGCGGCCACAACCTGCTGGCGACGCAACGGGTCGAGCGGTTCGCACCCACGCGGTGTGAGCCACGCTTCACAGCGCTCCAGCACCTCCAGGGGGGCCCCCTTGGTGATCACCAGGCTGCCGTCGGCGGCGATCGGCAGGGGCGGGTCGTTCCACGTCACCAGCACGGTCATGCGCCGGCGATGGGAATCGAAGGGAATCTCGCGCCGGCGCGGGTGAAGGCGCTGTCGCTCCGCAGGATCCAGTCCGGCCGCCATCGCCGCCTGCAGCATCGCCGTCTCGGTGGGATCGCCGACGGCTGTCTCGGCATCGAGACGGGCATTGCTGCATAGCGCGGCCCCTTCCAGCAGCAACCGATGCAGCGCCGCATCGGGGATCGGCAGCCAGACTTCCTCCACCGCCATGCGGTTGCAGGTGAGGGTGCCGGTCTTGTCGCTGCAGATCACGCTCACCGAACCGAGCGTCTCCACGGCCGAGAGGCGCCGCACCAGCGCCTTGCGACGCGCCATCCGCTGCACATTCAGCGCCAGGGCCAGGGTCACTGTGGGCAGGAGCCCCTCGGGCACGTTGGCCACGATGATCCCGATCGCAAAGACGAGGCTCTCCAGGGGCGTCATGCCCACGAACACCAGGCTCAGGGCAAAGGCGATCAGCCCCATCGAAATGGCGATCGTGCTGATCGTGTGCACGATGCGGGCGACCTGGCGCTCCAGGGTGCTGGCACTGCGTTGGGTTCCCGCCGTGAGGTGGGCCACCTGACCGAATTCGGTCTCGGAGCCCGTGGCGTACACGATCCCCTCGCCGCGACCGGACGCAATCGTGCTGCCCGCCAGCAACAGATTGGGGCGTTCACCCGTGGGCAGAGGCAGGCCAGCCTGAGCGGTGGGGAGATCAATGGCCCATCGGGCCACCGGCAGCGATTCACCGGTGAGCACCGAAAGGTCGACGCGGAGCTCATGGCTCACGCTGATGCGACAGTCGGCGGGCACCCGATCGCCCTCTTCCAACAGCACCCGGTCGCCAGCCACCAGCTCCTCGGCGGAGCGGAACCCCAGCGTTCCGTCGCGCCACACCTGCACCTGGCGTGGCAACGCCCGTGTGAGCGCAGCCAGGGTGCGTTCTGCCTGGAACTCCTGCCAGAACGAGAAGAGCCCGTTGATCAGAACCACCGCCCAGATCGCCCAGCCCAGTTGCGGCGTTCCAGCCACGAAGGCAAGCGCCCCGGCGATCCAGAGCAGCAGGGCCATGAAATGGACCATCTGATCCAGGAAGCGCAACACCAGGGGGCGGCGCTTGAGGGGCGGCAGCCGGTTCGCGCCATAGCGCTCCAGGCGCTGCTCGGCTTCCTGCTGGGTCAGCCCCGCGGGGGTGGTACGCAGGCCTGGATAGACCTGCTCAAGCGGCAGCGACCAGATCGGCTGGGAGGCAGTGAGCAGCACCGGGTCGTCTGGCTGGGCTGCCTTCAGGATGCCGCCTGCAACCCGCGATGGAGTGACGCGAGTTCAGCGCCCCAGGGGACGGCACCGCCAGGGGCCCTGAGCATCCACCGCTGACGCTTCAGCCCGCCAGCATGGAAGCAACTGTGCTGCCGGCTGTGTTTCTCAACCCCTTCTGCCCCTGCAGCACCGCCAAGGTGCTGGCCCTCAAGGCCACCGTGCTGTTGCTGCTCACTCTGTTGATCAAGGCCAGGATCCGCATCACCGCCTTCTCGGCGCTGGGTTTCACCCTGTTGCTGCTGCAAACGCTGCTGTTCCTGGCTCTCAGCGGCGGGCTGGTGCTGGCCGCCGGTGCAGCGGCGCTGTACGCCATCCAACAGCGCCGGCCGGCAGCGGCCTGAGGCTGATCCATGGCCGTGGAAGTCGCCCTGGCGATGCTGCACCGCGATGGCCGCTGGCTGATGCAGCTGCGCGATGACATCCCCACGATCGTGGCCCCCGGCTGCTGGGGTCTGTTCGGTGGTCACCTCGATCCAGGCGAAACGCCCGAGCAGGCCCTGCGGCGCGAACTGCTGGAGGAGATCAGCTGGCAGCCCGCAACAGTGGCTCCAGTGATGGTGCACGCCATCCACCGGCGCACGGCCCATGTGTTCCGGGCCGAGCTGACGGTGCCGCTGGAGCAGCTGAGGCTGCTGGAGGGCCAGGACATGGCCCTGGTCAGCCCCGAGGAGCTGATGGCCGGATCCATCTGGACCAGCAGGCTGGGCGGCCATCGCCCCCTGGCCGATGGCCTGCAGGAGGTGATGGCGAGCGTGCTCGCCGCAGAGCTGTAGCAGCTCACCACCGCTCAGCCCAGGCGCCTCCCCCAGGCCCACAGCCGCCGCACGCCCAGAACGGCGAACACGGCCATCGCCGCCGTGGCCCCCAGATCTCCGCCCAGGCCCGCCAGGGCCGGCTCGAATCCCAGGCTGAACAGGGCGTACAGCAATGCCATCGCCAGCAAGGCCACGGCGGGATGCGGTGCCAATCGCTCCGGCGCGGTCATGCCCACGAAACTCGCCCCCATCCAGGCCGCGGCCAAGGGCGATGGCAACAGCACCCCGGCCAGCAGCGATGGCAGCGCCGAGCCCAGCACAGCCCCAAGACCGCGGCCGTAGCTGATCCAGTGGGTGAGCGATGAGGACACCAGGGCCACCACCAGCAGCGCCAGGCGCTCGGCCGCCGTGAAGCGGTGCAGCGCCGCACCAGGGCCCTGGGCACCACAGGCGAGCGTGAGGCCAACGATGCCGAACACCGCCAAGAAAGCGGTGCTGCCGAGTTTGCCGCCGATGCCGGCCCAGCTGCGCTGCAACAGCTCCAGCAGCACGCCGGCCAGGGCACCGGCCAGCAACACCCAGCCGGGATGGGCCAGCACCCGCTCGGAGGTCATCCCGGCGAAGGCGCCGCAGTACACCGCAGCACCGAGGCCGGCCCACCGCTGGCGGCCACCCAGCTCGGCGAGGCCACCCGCACTGCCCACGGCTGCGGCACTGAACACCAGCGGCCAAGACAGTCCTCGGCTCAGGGCCAGCACCGCCAGGGCCGACAGGGCGGAGACGAGCGGCGTGCCCCCACCGATCTTCTCCACGCTGCCATGGTCAGCGTGGTGCAGAAATCCCACGAGCACGGCCACACCGATCAGCGCGAAGCCCAGCGCCAGGGGCAAGGGTGCACCCACCAGGAAGCCGTCGGCGTAGAACACCAACACCAGGACGGCCATCAGCAGGGTCAGTGGCCGGAACACAGTGGGGAGGGAGGCGCACTCCAAGCCTGACGCACCCCGTTGCCGACGGGAAGCCCCAGCATCCGCTGCTGCCGCCACCGACCACCCTGCCTACGGTTCAGCCAAACGCTCGAACACTGCCCCGGTGAGCCTGCGAGCCCGTTGTCTTGCCAGCCTGATCGGCCTGGGTGCCCTCTGCGGCAGTCCGGCCATGGCCCAGGTTCTGCGGATGGACCGACCGAGCAGCCCCATGGGCGGGGTCTTGCGCCGTGGCGCCGTTGAGGTGCGCGCCGAGCAGCAGCGGCGCAACCACGGATCGGCCATGGGCGGGCTGCAGCCGGTGGTCGTGGTGCGCGTGCGCGGGCGGGAGGTGGGGCGTCTGCTGGGCGCCGAGACATCGGGCGCTCCGGCAGCCCTCGTTCAGATCGCCGAGATGGATCCGGCGAATCCTTACCCAGAAGTGCTGCTCTCCTCCTTCACGGGGGGCGCCCACTGCTGCAACCAGATTCAGGTGCTCACCGCCGACCGCAAAGGCAACCGTTGGCGCGAGGTGAGCCTGGGCCCCTTCAACGGCACCGATGCCCCGGCCGAGGATCCGCTGGGCACGGGTCGCTATCTGATTGTCGACAGCGACAACCGCTTCCTCTATCGCTTTGCCTGCTACGCCTGCAGCACCACCCCAGCCCGCATTTGGGAGCTGCAGGGTGATGCGTTTGTCGATGTCTCCCACAGCCCGGCCTTCCAACCGCTGCATCGCCGCAATCTCGAGCGCATGGCCGCATGGTTCGAGCAGAAGGACCCGGACTCACCCAATGGCTTTCTGGCCGGTTATGTGGCGAACAAGGCGCTGGTGGGCGAATGGGCAGACGGGTGGCAACGCATGCTCGAGCGCTACGACGCCAGTTCAGACTGGGGACTGAAGGAGTGCACGGCAGAGCGCGATGCCCGTGGCCGATGCCTGGGCCGCGAAGTGGAGTACCGCAGCTTTCCGGAGGCCCTGCGCGCCTTCCTGATCGACAGCGGCTACATCCAGCCATCCGCCAAGCCCTAGCGCTTCACGGCACGGGACGACCTCGGCATCATGGGCCGAGTGCTGCTGGCCCGCCATGCGCCGTGTGTCTGCGATCGCCCTGGTGGCCCTCGGCCTTGCCCTCTCGAGCTGCGGGGGTGGCAAGGACAGCCGCAACGGCACGGCAGGCTCCTCCGTGACCGGACCGATCAAGGTGGAGATCGACCTCAACGATCCGGCCATGAGCTTCGGCGTGCTGCCGCGCGGGGAGGACCGCACGATCTTCAAGGTGGGGTATGGCCGCCACGGCGTGACCTGTGCGGGCAGCCGCTTCGAGGAGGGCTACACCCCCCTCGGCCGGTTTCGGGTGAATGCGATTCTCAGCAACGGCGGCTTTGCCATGGATCCGAAGCTGATTGCCTCATCCGGCAAGAGCGAAGCGGAGCTGCGTAAGACGCTGTTTAAAAGCATGAATGCCATCGATTTCGATGGCGATGGCGAAACTGGCGAGTACGGCATCGGCTACATCAGCCTCGAACCCGTCGCCTCGGTCAAGCAGCCCTTCCGGTTCAACACCTACGACGGCCACTTCCGCTGGTACAGCTTCGCCATTCACGGCAGCAACAACGACAAACGCATCGGCCAGAAGGTGACCGGCGGCTGCGTGAATGTGGCGGAACCCGCCCTGCGCACCCTGCTGTCCGCCGTGAAGCTCGGCGACGAGGTGGAGATCAGCGCCAACGGCCCCTGCACCCCCTGACGCGCTCGCGACGCCAACGGCATCGACATCAGCTAGTAGGAATCGCCGCCGTCGAGCAGGTCGTCCACGTAGGCATGGGCCGCGCGATCGGCCTGGTCAAGGCGGGGCCAGCCACCGTGACCGAAGTGCTGATGCAGACACACCGCGGCGGGCTGGCCAGCGGGGTCTCCCACCAGAACGCCCCAGCCCTGGCGGGTGGCGATGGGTTGCAGGCGATAGCCCCTGTAGGTCGTGTCCATGACCCTGGTGCGGCTGCTTCCAGTGTCGGAAGCGGCGCGGGCGGTGGCGATAGGGGATTGTGCTCAACCCGGCCCAGACCGCGGCCCGGCTTCAGTAGGGCAGGGTGAAGCCCGACTGCATGTTCTTCACATCCAGCATTACCCAGGTGAGCCACACCAACAGGCCAATCACCCCAGACACGGCCGCCACGCGGCCGGCCAGGCGCACCACCAGTTCCAACAGGCTGATCTCCTTCATGACACGCGAGGGCTGCAGAACTCCTGGGCCCCAGTGGCACCACGGAGCCCAACCGTAGCCGCGGCCCCGCGGCAAGCGATGCCGGCGGTCACCGCCACCCCGTAGCCGTTGCTACCGGGATGGGCCCAGACCGATCGGTACGGTCCGCCCATGGGATGGGTGGCATGCAGCATCACGGATCCGGAGTTCAACCGGCCTGGGTTCAGCACCGTGCCGGCGGCGGCACGGCTGGCAGCGTCACCCCACAGGCCGAGCGGACCCGGTTCTCGCAGGCCACCGCCGAGGGGGAGCAGGCCCTCTGGCTGCGGCGGGAGCCGGCCGACGCTTCACAGCTGACGCGCTACCCCACCCAGTGGTGGTGAACGGCCAGCGGCAGGCAGCGGCGGCGCCGGACGGTTCCCCCATCCGGACGGTGGGGTCTGCCGCACCGGAGTGGTGCGGGCCGAATCGAGCGGTTCGGCTCTCCTGATCCCGCGCCCCGGCGGCGACGGCGACAGTGACGGCACCGGGGGCGAACGACGACCCCGACACCCATCCTTCGCCATCCCAGCCATGCGCACCTTGCGTTCCTCCTCCCCCTTCGACCTCTTCGATCGCCTCGAGCAGCAGCTCAGCCAGCAGCTGCAGGGCGCCGAGCGTGTTCCCGCCGCCGAGGTGCACGAAACCGCGGACGCCTACGAGATCACCCTGGAGCTGCCCGGTGTGGACCGGAGCGCCATCGAGGTGAAGGCCACCGATCGCACCCTGCTGATCAGCACCGAGCGCCGCAGCCAGCGCGAGCAAGGCCCCGAAGGCGATGCCAAGGCCCCCCTGCTGAGCGAGTTCCGCTACGGCACCTGGAGCCGCAGCTTCCGCTTCCCGCAGCCGATCGAACGCGACCAGCTGCAGGCCACCTACCGCGATGGCCTGCTCTGCGTGAGCGCCCCCAAGGCGAACAGCGTCAGCAGCGTGACGGTGAAGGTGGAGGGCTGAGACCTCCTTGACAGCCCAGCCACATCCAGCTAGTACAGGCGTACTCCACGTGAAGACGCCATGGCCGTCGCCTCCCCCTACGCCGTCTTCCGTGCCGCCGACCTGGCCTGGCCCGCCGCGCCGGTCCCCCTGCGCGCCACAGCCCCCTTCCCACCAGCAGGGGGTGCCGGTCCCTGGCCTGGGCAGACCGCAGTCAGCACCACCGCTCCCCAACAAAGGGGCCCCCGGGCCAGTGAGCACCCGGAGGCCTGTTGAGTCGGCGGGTTGTTGGTCCCCCGCCGCCCTTCGGTCATGGCACCGGCGCTGACGCACCGGCAACCCCTGCCGCGCGCGATCGGGCTGAAGATTGTGTGAAGGCCCTGCCGGCGCCCTGCGCATGAGCGAGGTCGTGTTCGACAGCGGCGATCCGGGGGTGGGAGCCCTGGCCCGAGCGATCTGGAGCGACCAGGCCCAGGAGATCCGGGCGATGGGGCAGTGGCGCAGGGCCTGGTACCCGCAGGCGCCGATCTATCCCGTGGCCTACCGGGCGGGCGGCGACCCCGACAGCCTGCAGGGACTGGAACGGATGAGCAACGCGCAGATCAACGCCATGCGCATGGGCGATGGCACACCGACCCGCCAGAACCGGGTGCTGTGGTTTATGGAGGGCATGCTGATGCACCACGGCGGCGCCTTGCAGATGGCGCACGATGCACGCGCCAAGAGCACCAACCCCACCGTTCGGCGCCTGGCACGGCAGATCATCGCGGCCCAGCGCCGTGAAATCATCAGCCTGCGCGGCATGCTCAGAAGCGAGGGTCTGAACAAACCGGACGATCACCGGTTCGACCACCTGTTCGCGTTCTGACGCTCAGCCAGACATCCGCTGATTCAGGCTTTCGCACACACCAAAAACCCCCGGGGAGAGCCCGGGGGTCATGACGTCGAGAACAAAAGTGTGATGCTCCGGCAGTGCCGGTCGAAAGGTTGATGAAGCGTGGTCAGGAAAGCAGAAGAAGCAACGGTGGCCGGCGCCTGGGGCCAGACGGTGTCGATGCAGTGCCGCTGAGAACGGCCTGCCCACAAGGGTGAAGACAGTTGGAGCAGGGGCCTGAAAACGCGTGCCTCTTGCGGAACTAACGCGGTGGCGTGTCGTCCATCGGGGGACGCCTCCTGGTTGGTGACTTCAGCATCGCCACCCTCGGTAGGGAGGGGCAATCGGTGTTTTGGCGCATTGCCGATGGCAGCGAAGCGGAGCAGCGTGAGGGGTCTGACGCGCTGCCTGCGCAGCGATGGGGCAGATCGCGGCCGCAGACGACCTTGAGCGACCTCAATCGGCCTCAAACCGTCGATTCACCTCGGTCCAGTTCACCAGGGACCACCAGGCCTGGATGTACTCGGGCCGGCGATTCTGGTAGTGGAGGTAGTACGCGTGCTCCCAGACGTCGAGGCCCAGCAGCGGCGTACCCCGTTCGATCTCGGGCAGGTCCATCAGCGGATTGTCCTGATTGGCCGTGCTGGTGATCGCCAGACGTCCATCGGAGCGGCGGATCAACCAGGCCCAGCCGGACCCGAACCGGCCGGCGGCGGCCTGGCTGAACTGCTCCTGCATCGCCTCCAGCGAGCCGAAGCTGTCGCCGATCGCCGCCAGCAGTGCGGCCGAGGGCTCGCCGCCCTCTCCCGCCGGCGCCATCACGGCCCAGAACTGGCTGTGGTTCCAGTGGCCGCCACCGTTGTTGCGCACCGCTACCGGAAAGCGCGAGATCTGACCCTGCAGCGCCTCGAGGCTGAGGCTGCGCAGGGCGGGATGGGCCTGGATCTGGGCATTGAGATTGGCCACATAGGCCGCGTGATGGCGGTCGTGGTGGATCGCCATCGTGGTGGCATCGATCGCCGGCTCCAGGGCTTCCACCGCATAGGGCAGGGGTGGCAGCTCGAAGGCGGCCCACACCGGCTGAACACCGCCCAGCAGCAGGGCCACCGCCAGCAGACCAGCCAGCCAGGGGCGGAGCAGAACGCGAAGGAGCATGGGGCGAGCCTGCCGCAACAACCAGGGGCCAGCCTGGCCCCTGGTTGCACAGCTCAGCAAGCCAGCGAGCCCGCTCCGGGGACCGCCGTCAGGGCGTCTCTCCCGGCTGCAACACCACCTCCGGCAGCCCCGCGCTGAGCCGATCCGCCAGAGCCAGGCACTGATCCATCTCCTGCCAGAGCAGCTCACGCCGCTCGGCGCTGACGGAAAAGGAGCGGTGATGCAGATCGCGGCCGAGATAGCGCAGGGCACCACAGATGCGGTGCAGATCATCGGCGCTCAACGCGGGGCTGGGGATGGTCATGGCTCCGATCCTGCCAAGCGCAGCAGGATGGACCCACCCCCAGCGCCATGCCCGTGACGGCCACCCCAGTGCCAGGCGGCGCCCCACCGGCCGACGCGCAACAGCAGCGCCGGCTGCTCCTGCAGCTGCTGCGCCAGGACCCGCGCGGTGCAGCCAACCGCCACAGCGGGCAGATCCTGCAGCTGATCACCGCCTTGGAGCGCGCACAACCGGCCGATCTGGCGGCCGCCGCAGCGCTGGCCCAGCTGGAGGGGGTCTGGGAACTGCGTTGGAGCAGCAGCCGTCAGCCCTATCTCGCGGTGGGCCCGTGGCTGGAGAACCTGCAATGCCTGGCTCCCTCCCAGGGGCGGGGCATGAATCTGCTGCGGTTGCCCGGGCCGTTGGCATCTCTGGCCGGCATTGCGGTGGAAGCCGCGATCGCCATCCAGGACCCAACCCCGGGCGAACCGGCCGGCGGGCAACGGGTGCCGCTGCAGCGCGTGGCGGTGCGCTTTCAGCGCGGCGGCTGGTTGGGCCCCAGCCTGGGCGGCCGCCGCTGGCAGTGGCTGCGCAGCGTGCGGCAGTCGTTCCCGGCCTGGCTGGACATCACCGTGCTCGACGACGAGCTGCGCCTCTGCCGCGGCAACGCAGGCACGGTGTTTGCACTGCTGCGGCGCACCGATCTGCAGCTGGATCAGCTGTTGATCGCTGGCGACCCCACCCGAAGCCCTGAACCGGCTCCCGCACCGAGGCGGGGGTGACGATCGGCAGATGCGGAGTCGATGGTGATGCTGCGAACATTCGGGTTGTTCACGGTCACGGCTGTCGCCGAGATCCTGGGCTGCTATCTGCCCTACCTCGTGCTGCGGGATGGCCGCTCCCCCTGGCTGCTGTTTCCGGCAGCGCTGGCGCTGGGCCTGTTCGCCTGGCTGCTCACCCTGCACCCCCAGGCCAGTGGCCGGATCTATGCCGCCTATGGCGCGGTTTATGTGTCCGTCGCCCTGATCTGGTTGCGCCTGGCGGATGGGGTGACGCTCAGCCTGCGGGACCTCGCGGGCATCGCCACGATGCTCGCCGGCATGACCCTACTGATGGCCCGTCCCGATTGAAGGGCCAGTCCCCAGCGGTGACTGGCGAGCGCTTTTCACCCTGAAGCATCGAGGCTGGGAAGGCTCTCGGGACTGCCGATCAGGCGTCTTACAAAATGGGTCGCCTGAGATTCGAACTCAGGACCAATCGGTTAAAAGCCGAGTGCTCTACCGCTGAGCTAGCGACCCGCCCGGTGGCCCGGCCGCATTTGGCCTGGGTTGCGGGGGTGGCCCTTGCGGGCACCACGTGAACGTATCACCCGGCGGTGCCGCCCTCCAACCGGGCCAAGAATGGCGGGCCACTCCCGCCGGGGCCCCGCGCCGGCTGCCGCCATGACCGCCCGCCCCTGGCCTGAGCCGAGCGTGCATCCGGACGCCTGGGTGGCCGAAACAGCGGTGCTGATCGGCGACGTGCGCCTGGCGGCCGGGGCCAGCCTCTGGCCCACCGCCGTGGCCCGCGGCGACGTGTGCCCGATCGTGATCGGCGAGGGCAGCAACGTGCAGGACGGGGCCGTGCTGCACGGCGACCCAGACCAGCCGGTGACGATCGGCGCCGATGTGACCATCGGCCATCGGGCCGTGGTGCATGGCGCCACGCTGGAGGATGGCTGCCTGATCGGCATCGGCGCCATCGTGCTCAACGGCGTCACCGTCGGGGCCGGCGCCCTGGTGGGGGCGGGCTCGGTGGTGACCCGCAACGTGCCGCCGCGGGCCCTGGTGATGGGCGCCCCGGCACAGGTGAAGCGCGAGCTGAGTGAAGAGCAGGCGGCCGAGCAGCGCGACCACGCCCGCCGCTACCGCCAGCTGGCCATGGCCCACGCCGGCCGCTGCAGCGATCCCGGCTTCCATCCGGGCTGAGGCGCGGCGGCAATTGCTGCGATTTCGATCAACTGCCACCGGCGCCGGCGGCGCCCGGCCGTTCCTCCGTAGGATCCGGCGACGCTCATATCCAAGCCATGGACGCCCGGCTCCTGCTCGTGTTGACCCCGATCCTCCTGGCCGCCGGCTGGGCTGCGTTCAACATCGGCCGCGCCGCCGTGGGGCAGCTGCAGCTGATGCTCAAGCGCGCCAACGGCTGAGGCCTCAGCGCCCGCATCACCGGCTTCTAGCCTGACCCCGTCAGGCCGGAGCCGGTTTCGCGTGTCAGAGCCCATTGCCCCCAGCCCTGGCACCCCACCGGTGCTGGTGATCGGCGCCGGCCTGGCGGGCACCGAGGCGGCCTGGCAGATCGCCCGGGCCGGGCTTCCGGTTCGGCTGGTGGAGATGCGGCCGGTGCGCCGTTCCCCCGCCCACCACAGCAGCGAATTCGCCGAGCTGGTGTGCAGCAACAGCTTCGGGGCCCTCAGCAGCGACCGGGCCGCCGGCCTGCTGCAGGAGGAACTGCGGCGGCTGGGATCACTCGTGATCGGCACGGCCGATCAGCACGCCGTGCCGGCCGGTGGCGCCCTGGCGGTGGACCGCGGGCGCTACAGCGCCGCCCTCACCGCTGCCCTGGAGCAGCATCCGCTGGTGACGGTGGAGCGCCGCGAGCACACCGAACTGCCAGGCCCCGGCGAGATCGCCGTGCTGGCCACCGGCCCCCTCACCAGCGAACCCCTGGCCGAGCAGCTGCGCGCCTTCACCGGCCGCGCCGACTGCCACTTCTTCGATGCCGCCAGCCCGATCGTGGAGGGCGAGAGCATCGATCTCTCCGTGGCCTTCCGGGCGTCCCGCTACGACAAGGGCGACGCCGATTACATCAATTGCCCCATGACCAAGGAGCAGTTCCTCGCCTTCCGCGAGGCGCTGCTTGGCGCGGAGCAGGCGGAACTCAAGGACTTTGAGAAGGAGAACGCCACCTTCTTCGAGGGCTGCCTGCCGATCGAGGAGCTCGCCCGCCGCGGCGAAGACACCATGCGCTACGGCCCGCTCAAGCCGATCGGCCTCTGGGATCCCCGCTGGGGCGACGTGAACGACCGCGAGGTGCGCCGCGCCAACCGTGCCTACGCCGTGGTGCAGTTGCGCCAGGAGGACAAGGACGGCCGCCTCTGGAACCTGGTGGGCTTCCAGACCAACCTCAAATGGGGCGAGCAGAAGCGGGTGCTGCGCCTGATCCCTGGGCTGGAGAACGCCGAGTTCGTGCGCTTCGGTGTGATGCACCGCAACACCTTCCTCGAGGCGCCGCAGCTGCTGGATCCCAGCCTGCAGTTCCGCAGCCGGCCAACGCTGCTGGCGGCGGGGCAGATCACCGGCACCGAGGGCTATGCGGCGGCGGTGGCCGGCGGCTGGCTGGCCGGCACCAACGCCGCCCGCCTGGCCCGGGGCCTGGAGCCGATCAGCCTGCCCCCCACCACGATGATCGGCGCCCTCACCCACTTCATCGCCAGCGCCCCCTCCGGCAAGTTCCAGCCGATGCCCCCCAACTTCGGCCTGCTGCCCGAACTGCCGGAGCGCATCAAGGCCAAGCGCGAGCGCTACGGCGGCTACCGCGACCGGGCCCTGGCCGATCTGGCGCCGTTCACAGGGGGCCAACGGGTCCCCCAGGCGCTCCTGGCGTCATGACAGTGACGGCAACCCAGCGCCGGGCGGCAGCCGCGGTGAACCGGCACCGCAACACCGGCTCCTAGGGTCGCGGCACCGCACCAGCGCCCACCGTGACCCGCACCGCCACTGCCAACAGCGACTGGGACGTGATCGTGATCGGCAGCGGCATCGGCGGCCTGGTGACCGCCAGCCAGCTGGCCGCCAAGGGCGCCAAAACACTGGTGCTGGAGCGCTATTTGATCCCGGGGGGCTCGGGCGGCAGCTTCCGGCGCGAGGGCTACACCTTCGATGTGGGCGCCTCGATGATCTTCGGCTTCGGCGAGAAGGGGCACACCAACCTGCTCACCCGCGCCCTCGCCGATGTGGGCCAGCGCTGCGACACGATCCCCGATCCGGCCCAGCTCGAGTACCACCTGCCCGGCGGCCTCAACGTGGCGGTGGACCGCGACTACGAGCGCTTCATCGCCGATCTCACCGCCCGCTTCCCCCACGAGGCCAAGGGGATCCGCGGCTTCTACGACGCCTGCTGGCAGGTGTTCCACTGCCTCGATGCGATGCCGTTGCTCTCGCTCGAGGATCCGGCCTACCTGGCCAAGGTGTTCTTCAAGGCGCCGCTGGCCTGCCTGGGGCTGGCCCGCTGGCTGCCGTTCAACGTGGGCAGCGTGGCCCGCGCCCACATCCGCGATGAACAGCTGCTCAAGTTCATCGATATGGAGTGCTTCTGCTGGAGCGTGATGCCGGCCGATCGCACGCCAATGATCAACGCCGGCATGGTGTTCTCCGATCGCCATGCCGGCGGCATCAACTACCCCAGGGGCGGCGTGGGCGTGATCGCCCAGAAACTGGTGGCCGGCCTGGAGGCCCATGGTGGCGCCATCCGCTACCAGGCACGCGTGGTGGACGTGCTGATCGAGAACGGCCAGGCGGTGGGCGTGAAGCTCGCCAGCGGCGAAACGATTCGCGCCCGCCGGGTGGTGAGCAACGCCACCCGCTGGGACACCTTCGCCGGGGATCCCGGCAGCGAGGGAGCCGTGGCACACCCGCTGGTGGAGGCCGCCCACACCCCGGCCGCCGAGCGCACCTGGCGCCGCCGCTACCGGCCCTCCGCCTCCTTCCTCTCGTTGCACCTGGGGGTGGAGGCGGCGGTGATCCCCAACGGTTTCCACTGCCACCACCTGCTGCTCGACGACTGGGCGGAGATGGAGAGCGAGCAGGGGGTGATCTTCGTTTCGATCCCGACGCTGCTCGATCCCTCCCTGGCCCCCGAAGGGCACCACATCGTGCACACCTTCACCCCCAGCGATATCGCCGCCTGGCGCCAGCTCAGCCCCAGCGCCTACAAGAGCAAGAAGCAGGCCGATGCGGCACGGCTGGTGCAGCGCCTGGAATCGATCCTGCCGGGGCTGGGCGCGGCCATCCGCCACCAGGAGATCGGCACCCCCCGCACCCACCGCCGTTTCCTCGGGCGCATGGGGGGCAGCTACGGGCCGATCCCGGCGCTGCGGCTGCCGGGGTTGCTGCCGATGCCCTTCAACCGCACCGGTCTGAAGGGCCTGTATTGCGTAGGCGATTCCTGCTTCCCGGGCCAGGGCCTCAACGCCGTGGCGTTCAGCGGCTACGCCTGCGCCCATCGCATCGGCGCCGACCTGGGCCTTAACCCCTGGGCCCTGCCGGCCTGACCAGCCTGCAATGCGGAACCTGCATGACATCGGCAGTTCGCATCCCTAGAGTTAAAACAAGTGTTCCGCCGCACCCGGAGGTGCTGTGTCCATCCTGCGCTCCTGGTTGAAACAGGAACGGGTGGCCGCAGCCATGCCCAACTGGGGGGCAACGCTGCGCATCGGCACTGTTCTGCTGGTCACGGTGGTGACCGTTGAGGGGATGCGCCGGCTGCAGGCCAGCCGTGTGCAGCTGGAGCAACGCCAGCGCGAGCACCAGGAACTGCTGCAATCCCTGGTGCGTGACACCAGCCGTCCACTGGGCGACTGGGCGCACTGGGACGACCTTTACGCCTTCGTGCAAGGCGACAACCCCGACTTCGTGGCGCACGACATGCGCACCAGCGCGCTGCTCGACGATGGCGCGGTCATGGCGATCTTCGGCGCTGATGGCCAGCGGCTGGCCCTCGAGGGCACCGGCAGCCGCGACCGTTCAGCCAGCAGCCCCCTCAGCCAGTGCATCACCGATGTGGTGCGCCACCGGTTGCAGTCCGGCATGGAGCATCTGCCGGTGGTCTGCCCGAGTGAGAACGGTCCGCTGGTGGGCGGGGTCGAGATGGTCACCGACACCACCCAGGAGCGGCGCAGCGAGGCCTCCCTGCTCTACTTGGTGCCGATGCTGGCGGCCGGCAACCAGTCGCGTCTCCAGTCGGGCCTGCAGGATCTGAGTCGCCAGCTCGTGCTCAGCCCCGTTTCGCAAAGCGAACGGGCCCGCTTGCGGGAGGTGGAGCCCGAGCTGTGGACCAGCGGCGGCCAACAGCTGCTGGTGCGTGCACCGGACAACCGTGCGGTGCTGGTGGGTGAACTGCTGGCCCTGGGGGGCCTGGTGGGCGGCGGCCTGCTGCTCAGCCTGGCCCTGCGCCTGCAGTGGATGCTCAGCCAGCGGCGCCAGCGGCTGGAGCAGTTGCAGCGCGAACGCGTGGTGAACCGGCGGCTCCGGCGCACCGAGCGGGAGTTCACCCAGCTGCTCGATCAGGTGCAGGCGGGTGGCGAAGCCCCGGAAGCGCGCGCCTTCGCCCGCCTGCTGGGCCAGCACAACCCGGAACTGGCCAGCAGCAGCGACGAAGAACAGCGGGTGGTGCGCCTGGCGGAGCGCTTCGAACTGGTGCTGCAGACCGCCCGCTCCCTGGCCCTGCTCGATGCGATCACCGGCCTGCCCAACCGCAGCTACTTCCTGGAGCGTCTCACCTGGGAGAGCGAGCGGAGCCGTGACCAGCTCCGCCCGGTGGCGCTGTTGTTCATCAACATCGACCGCTTCAAGCAGATCAACGAGGCCTACGGCCACAACGCCGGTGATGGGGTGCTGCAGCACGTGGCCCGCGAGCTCGAACGCCTGATCACCCCCAACGACTTTCTGGCCCGCTTCGGCGGTGATGAGTTCGGCCTGATCCTGCACACTGATCCCGAGGCGCTGCGCACCGAGGCGGCGATCCGCGACCATGCCCACGAGCAAGCCCTGGCGCTGCTTGATGGCTTCCGCAACAACGCCAGTCGGCAGCCGGAGCAGATCAAGCTCAGCCTGAGCATCGGCATCGCCATCAGCGATCCCAGCGGCACCACACCCGAGGAGCTGATCCGCCGCTCCGATATGGCGATGGTGATGGCCAAATCGCGGCGTGGGGAGCGCGTGTCGGTGTTCGACATCGACAGCGACTGGGATGCGCTCAACAACTACCGGCTCTACAACGCCCTGCAGGGCGACATCATCCACGCCCCGGAGCGCTTCTTCATCCTGTTCCAGCCGATCGTCGATGCCGACGGCCACACCAGCAAGGTGGAGGCACTCTGCCGCTGGCGCAACCCGGAGTTCCCCGATGTGCCGGCCGATGTGGTGTTCGCCCTGGCGGAGCGCTACCAGCTGATTCAGGAGCTCGGGCGGCTGATCCTTGGCCAGACCCTGCGCGAGTGGGTGCTGCTGCGCCAGCAACTGGGCATCGCCGATCTGGGGCTGGCGATCAACATCAGCCCCAGCCAGCTCAGCCTGGAGGGCTTCGGCTCCTGGCTGCTGGCCCAGCTCAGCGTGCACCGCATCGCAGCCCAACACGTCACGGTGGAGATCACCGAATCGGCGGTGATCGAGACCGGCCTTGAGCTCACCGGCAACCTGGAGAGTCTGCGCCGTGCCGGCGTCCAGCTGGCCCTCGACGACTTCGGCACGGGCTACTCCTCCCTGCGCCTGCTGATGTGGCTGAAGCCCGACGAACTGAAGATCGACAAGAGCTTCGTGCTGGCCGCCCAGCAGGATCCGGTCGCCCTGCAGATCGTGCATCTGCTGCAGAGCCTCGCCGAACAGACGCAGCTGATGCTGGTGGCTGAAGGCGTGGAGGATGAGGCGATGTTCCAGCTGCTGCGTCAGGCCGGCCTGCAGCGCTATCAGGGCTACCTGTTCTCGCGCCCCCTCAGCCGCGACGATCTGGTGGCAGTCCGCGCCCTGCCCCGTCCACATGCGGGCGCCCCAGCTGCATAGCCTGGATCACCCTGCCCCTGCAGCCGCCCATGGCCGGCCCCGGCTCCCCCTCCCCCAGCGCGGCCGACCTGGCCCGCTACCTCGAGCAGCGTGGTGAGCTGAGCAAGCCCTGGATGCTGCAGCTGCTGCGCCTCACCAAGCTCAAGGAGGCGAAGGACACGATGGAGCCGCAGGAGTTCGTCGACCGGCTGCAGGAGGCCCATGCCGATCTGATGCGGCTCGGTGAGTTCTGGAAGGGCCGCGAACAGGAGCTGTTCAACGGTCGCTACCAACCCTCGAGCCTGATCGAACCGCTGCCCGGCTCCCCCGACGACCGGTGAGCGTCCATCGCTACCGGATGGCCCCACTGATCCGGGGCACGCTCGTGCTGCTCTACCTGGCCCTAGTGCTGCCCCTGCCCGCCCTGGCTCCGGCGGGGCTGCGCATCGGCTTGCTGGCCGCCCTGCCCCTGGGCCTGGCCCTGGTGCTGGCCATCTCCAGCGAACGGGTGGAACTCGATGACGAGGGCCTGCGGCTGAGCCACCCGGCCTGGTGCTCCTGGTGGCTGCAGCGGGGCTGGGCCCTGCGCTGGGAGCAGGTGAGCGGTCTGACGCCGGTCACCACCAGCCAGGGCGGTCGGGTGTTCTACGTGCGCACGGTGGAGGGATCGGCCTTCGTGCTGCCGCAGCGGGTGGAGGCCTTCGAGGAGTTCCTCAGCCGCTTCAGCCAGCACACGGGCCTGGCCACCGGCTCCATCGGCCGGATCAGCCCGGCCTGGACCTACCAGCTGCTGGCGCTGCTCAGCGCTGGCCTGCTGCTGGCGGAATTGCTGGCCGGCTGGGCCCTGGCTACGGGGCGATGGGCGTTCCCACCAGGCTTGGTGCCGTAGGTCCCGCCTCAGGGATCGTGTCCAGGCTGAAGCGGTAGCCCTGCTGCCGCACCGTTTCGATGCCACCGCCTTCGCCCAGGCCCGCCTGCTCCAGCTTGCGGCGCAGGGTGAGCACCTGGGTGTCCACGGAGCGTGGCCCGCCGCTGAACGGGGGCCAGGCCATGCGCAGCAGCTCACTGCGGCTGCGCACGATGCCGGGCGGCATCAGCAGCGCACAGAGCAGGGCGAACTCGCGCGGGCTCAGCTCCACCGGCTGGTCCTTGAGGGTCACCTGACGCAGCAGCAGATGCACCTCCAGCGGTCCCACGCACACCCGCTCCTGCAGGCCGCTGCCGCTGCGACGCAACAGCGAGCGGCAGCGGGCCGCCAGCTCCTCAAGGCCGAACGGCTTGCGCAGCACGTCGTCGGCACCGGCATCCAGCAGCGACACCACCGGTTCGGCGCCCGAGCGGGCCGTGAGCACCATCACCGGGCAGCGCAGCTGGGCCGCCAGGCGCAGGGCCGAGGTTTCCTCCAGCAGCTCCGCCGCCACCAGCAGATCGGGGGTCAGGTCCTCACAGAGGGCCACGGCCTCACCGGCACTGGCCACGGCGGCCGCCAGGTGGCCGTCCTGCCGCAACCGCTGGGCCAGCACCGTGCGCAGGGTGGGGTGGGGATCCACCACGAGCACCCGCTTGAGGCCAGATTCAGCGCCAACCGGGGACGGATCCACCGCTTCTCCTTGCCTCTCCCTACGCTATCGGCAATTCCATGGGCACAGTGGTATCAGGCGATGCCTTGCCAGCTGTCCCACCCGGTCCGGCCATGACCGCCCTGCAGAACCCAGACGCCATCCGCCACTTCCAGTCGCTCTGCGATGCCTGCCAGTCCCTGGCCAGCCGCTACCACGGGCCCTCGGAGCTGCGCCTCTACGCCGACGGCTACCTGCATGCCCTGCGCCGCACCGCCGTGCTCGATCCGATCAGCCAGCGGCGCCTGGAAGAGCTGGTGGACCGCTGGATCCTCGACCCATCGAGTTTCATCGGTCCCGACGGCGACCTGAGCACCCTCTACGAGAGCGGCCGCAACTGAAGGGCGGCCCGGGTGGAGGCCCGGGCCGGATATCCCTGTTCCTGGGAGTCTGAGTCCTTGTCTGGCCCGGCTCAGGCCAATGCCACTGCCAGCTTTTCGCGCAGTTCGCCGGAGTTGTACATCTCGATCAGGATGTCCGAACCACCGATGAACTCACCGTTCACGTACACCTGCGGGATGGTGGGCCAGTCGGAGAACTCCTTGATGCCCTGACGGATCTCCATGTCGGAGAGCACGTCGAAGGTTTCGAACGGCACTGCCAGGGCATTGAGGATCTGCACCACGTTGTTGCTGAAGCCGCACTGGGGCATCAGCTTGCTGCCCTTCATGAACACAACGATCGTGCTGCTGGCCACCAGGGCCTCGATGCGGGCTTGCAGGGCGGAATCCATGGCTGCGTGGGAAGAGTGGGCGGGAATGGCTGGGGGGATCAGGCCGGGCTGGAGGTCTGCAGCGCCAGGGCGTGGATCGCCTCGCTGGCCAGCTCGCTGCGCAGGGCGCCGTACACGAGCTGATGCTGCTTGACACGGCTGAGGCCGCTGAAGGCCGTGGACACCACCGTCACCTTGAGGTGGTCGCCACCACCGGTGAGGTCCTCCACGTCAACGGAGGCGTCGGGCAGGGCCTGGGCGATGGCCGCCTTCACCTGGTCGGGGTGGACCATGGGTACGGAAACGGGGCAGGGCCGGAATCTAAGGGGCGCTGGTGCCGGCGTAGGGGGTGGTGACGAAGCCGAGCTCCACCAGGGTCTGGTAGGCCTTCTGGCCCTGGGCGCTGGCGGGGGTCATGATCTGGATCACCTCCACCAGGAGCGGCACGGCCACTTCAGGCTGGTTGAGGCGGCGCAGCACGGCGGCCAGGCGCAGATCGATGCCGGCCTGAAGCTCCAGGGCCTGGCGTCCCTTGTCGTCCATCTCCCGCGGGATGCGGGCATCGAGGCCGCGGAAGGAGCCGCTCAGGTTGCGGTAGAAGCGGGCCAGGTTCTGGGCGCCAAGGCGAGCCTGGTCGTAATCGGTCTTGGCCTGGGCCAGCTTGCCGGCGGCAGCGGCGGCATCCCCCTGGGCCACCTTGGCCTGGATGGCCGCCAGGTTCAGACCGGTGCTGGTGGATTCGAGCACCTTCTGGGGCTCCTCCTGGGCCCGCACGGCGGCGGGCAGAACGGGGGCCAGCAGCGTCAGGGCGGCGAGGCTGAGGACGGCGAGGGGCCGGCGCACGGCAGCGGATCAGAGGTCAAAAAACTCTACGGGCGTCGCAGGGGGCGGCCCACCGCCTCGCGGGCCAGCCCCTCAACCGCCTCCAGGGAGGCCGCCAGCTGCGCGTTGAGGCTGGCGGCCGCCTCCCGGCCGGGGCCGCTCAACCGCAGCGGAGCCCCGAAGCAGAGGGCGGCGCGATCGCCGAAGCGCGGCCGGGGGTGGCTGTAGGCCAGGCCCACCGGCAGCACTGGCACCGCCACCCCCTGCCCCTCTGCCAGGGCTGCCAGTCGGGCCAGGCCGGGCATCAACCGCAGCGGTTGATCGTCCTGCTGGATGCGGCCCTCGGGAAACACCACCAGCTGCTGGCCCGCCTGCAGCAGCTCCACGGCAAAGCGCAGTGAAGCGGCCGCCGGCTTGCGCGGGTTCACCGGGAAGCAGCCGAGGCGATGCAGGAACCACCCCTGCAGACCCACCATTTCGTCGCTGCTCACCATGAAGCGGCAGTCGCGGCCGGTGATGCGGCGGCCGGCCGCGCGGGGCAGCATCAGCGCATCCCAGCGGGAGCGGTGGGTGGGCGCCAGCAGCAGCGGGCCGTCCAGGGGCAGATGCTCCCGGCCGAGAACGCGCACCCCACGCCGGAAATAGCCGCTCAGGGCCACGTCCTGGGTGAGCACCATCGCCAGCGGCGCCAGCCAGGGATTGATGCCGTTGCAGAGGCTGCGCTCGCGGGCGGAGAGGACCACGGCGCTGGCCTGGGGGCGAGCCGCCACCGGCGTGGCAACGGTGTCCACCGTTCCGTGCAGCGAGGTGGGAGCGTTCACCCGATCCGTCTTGCGCCCTTGGATTTCAAGCTAGGCCGCTCCTGGGCCTCCGATCGGCAGGGGCGGGCAGTTGCTCGAGCGGGCCCTCCGCCCGGCGCTCCATAGGATCCGGCCAGACGCCTCCGATGCCATGGCCAGCCTTGGCGTGAACATCGATCACATCGCCAACGTGCGCCAGGCCCGCCGCACCGTGGAGCCCGATCCGGTGAGCTACGC
>JBEGQE010000005.1:0-9786 GCA_041181145.1 Cyanobacteriota bacterium | reverse complement strand
GGCCGATGACTTTCCGCCGGCGGCGGGGGAGGAGTTCGCCATGCAGCGAGGTGGTTTGGTTGGCAGAGTCTACCGATGCCCTCGGACCCCCCGTGACCGCCGCGTCGCCGTTCGTCAAGTCTGCCGCGGCCGCCCGGCTCCTGCCCTCCACGCAGCTGCGGCGGGGCCTGATCTGGGCCCTGCTGATGGCCCTGCTCAGCGGCCTCTGGGCGCCGCCGGCCCAGGCCCTCAACGATGCCCAGCAGCTGGTGGTGGAGAGCTGGCGCATGGTCAACCAGAGCTACGTGGATCCGCAGCGCTTCGAGGCCATCGGCTGGAAGCGCCTGCGCCAGAAGACCCTGGAACGCCCGATCCAGACCAGCAGCGACGCCTATGACGCCATCGAGGCGATGCTGGCGCCGATCGGCGACCCCTACACCCGCCTGCTAAGGCCGCCGGAGTGGAGCGCCCTGCAGGCGAGCACCCAGGGGAGCGTGAGCGGTGTGGGCCTGCAACTGGGGTTGCGGGGTGACGATCCAACCGTGGTGGTGATCGCACCGCTGGAGGGTTCACCGGCGGCCGAGGCGGGGATCGCCTCCGGCTGGGAGCTGCAACGGGTGGACGGACTGGCCACCCGGGAGCTGGGGCTCGAGGCCACCGCGGCCCGGCTGCGCGGTCCAGCCGGCTCCCGAGTGCTGCTGGAGCTGCGGCCACCCGGCGGTCGGCCACGTGAACTCGAACTGCGCCGCCGCCAGGTGGACCTGCAGCCAGTGCGCCGCCGCCTGATCGAGCACCGGAACCATCACTACGGCTATCTGCGCATCACCCAATTCGCCGAACCGGTGCCGGCGGCGGTGGTGGCCAGCCTGCAGGCGCTGCAGGACGAGGGGATCGACGGACTGGTGCTCGACCTGCGCAACAACTCCGGCGGGCTGGTGAGCGCCGGCCTGGCAGTGGCCAACGACCTGCTCGACGGCGCGCCGATCGTGGAGACGCGCAACCGCGATGGCTTCGCCGATGCCCAGCAGGCCGGCCCCGGCAGCCTCTACGCCGGGCCGCTGGTGACCCTGGTGAACGGCGGAACCGCCAGCGCCAGCGAGATCCTGGCCGGGGCGCTGCAGGACGACGGCCGCTCGCCGCTGCTCGGCAGCCGCACCTTCGGCAAGGGGCTGATCCAGACCCTGATCGGCCTCGGCGGCGACGGCAGCGGCCTGGCGGTGACCGTGGCCCGCTACGTGACCCCCAGTGGCCGCGACATTCAGAACCTGGGCATCGAGCCCGACCGAGCGTTGCCCCAACCGGAGCCCCTCAACCCAGGCGGTGACGACGATGTCTGGCTGGAGGCCGCCCTGGAGGCCCTGGGAGCATGAGCCAGCGCACCTATCACGACCCCCTGCATGGGGCGATCAGCCTCGACCGCCAGGAACCGGCCGAGGCGCTGGTGGTGGAGCTGATCGACACGGCCCCCTTCCAGCGGCTGCGCCGCATCCGTCAGCTGGGGCCGGCCCACCTGACCTTCCACGGCGCCGAATCCAGCCGTTTCACCCATTCCCTCGGGGTGCTCCAGCTCGCCCGCCAGGCCCTGGCCGGCCTGGAACGCCAGGCACCCGAGCTGGCGGAGCAGCGGGGCTTGCTCTATGCGGCCGCCCTGCTGCACGACCTGGGCCATGCCCCGTTCAGCCACTCCGGCGAGGAGATGTTCGGACTGCGCCATGAGAGCTGGTCGGGGCGGCTGATCCGTGAGCACCCCGACCTGCGCGAGCGATTGGAGGCCTTCGCCCCCGGCACCGCCAACGCCGTGGCCGATCTGCTCGAGCACGGCCGCTGTGACCACCCGGCGATCAAGGCCCTGGTGAGCAGCCAGCTGGACTGCGACCGGCTCGACTACCTGCTGCGCGACAGCTACAGCACCGGCGCCAGCTACGGCCGGCTCGATCTGGAGCGGATCCTGGCCAGCCTGTGCCTGGGGCCGGACGGCGGCCTGGCGGTGCATCCGAAGGGCCTGATGGCCGTGGAGCACTACCTGGTGGTGCGCAACCTGATGTACCGCAGCGTGTACAACCACCGCCTCAACGTGGTGTGCAACTGGCTGCTCAGCCAGGCGGTGGCCACGGCGCGGCGCCTGGGGCCCGCGCAGGTGTGGGCCGATGCGGTGATGGCCCGCTGGCTCTGGGAGCCCCGCACCCTCGATCTGGCGACCTTCCTGGCCAACGACGACATCCGTTGCGGCTACCACCTGCAGCGCTGGCGGGAGGAGGGGCCGGCTCCCCTGCAGGAGCTCTGCCGGCGACTGCTGGAGCGGCAGCTGCTCAAGGCCAGCGATGTCAGCCAGCTGGCGCCCCAGCAGCGGCTGACCCTGCTGGCCCGTGCCCGCCGGCTGAGCGAGGCCGCCGGGCTGCAGGCCGATCTCTGCTGCGGGCTGCATCAGCAGCAGAACCGCGGCTACCACCCCTACAAGGGGGGCCTGCGGCTCTGGGATGGCCAGCGGCTCGGCGCGCTGGAGCAGCGCTCGGCCCTGGTGCGCAGCCTGATCGAACCCACCGAAACCGCCTGGCTGATCCACCCGGCGGAGGTGAGCGGCGAGCTGCGCCAGGCCCTGGCCCTGGAAGCCGGCGGCGGACCTGCCTAGCCTGATCGCCACTGCCGGCGCCTGAGGTGATGGCTGAGCCCCTGCCCCCCGCCGCACCCTGGCGCCCGCTGCGCCTGCGGCCCCTGGCCGTGGCCACCGCCTCCCCGCTGGAAGAGGTGCAGCATCAGCTCAGCAGCGGGCCACCGCCCGGGCCGGTCCAGCTCGATGCGGCGGATCGACCCCTGACCCTGCCGGACCTGCGGGCGATCGAGGCCCAGCTGGCCCAGGCCGGCCTGATCCTGCGGGGGGTTGCGGCCCGCGAGCCCCTCAGCCTGGTGCCGGCCGCAGCAATGGGGCTGGCCACCACGCTGCTGGACGATCCCGCCGTGGCGGCAGCAAGCGCCGAAGCGACAGCGGACACGGGCGATCTGAGCATCCACCGCGGCACCCTGCGCTCCGGTGATCACCTGCAGGTGGAGGGTTCGGTGCTGGTGCTCGGCGATGTGAATCCGGGTGCGCGGGTGAGTGCGGGTGGCGACGTGCGGGTGTGGGGACGGCTGCGGGGCATCGCCCACGCCGGCTGCCACGGCGCACGCGGGGCACGGATCGTGGCCCTGCAATTGCGGCCCTTGCAGCTGCGCATCGCCGACGCCGTGGCGCGCGGCCCCGAGGATCTGCCGCCGGCCGGCTTCTGCGAGGAGGCGGTGCTGATCAATGGCGCGATCGCGATCCGGCCGGCCGAACCCAGCTTCAGCGATTGACCAACCCCAGCGCCCCCAGCAGCCCGGCGACGGCCATGAACCACAGGGGGGAGATCCGCGTGCGCAGCATCAGAACGCACACCACGGCGGACACGGCGTAGGCCGGCAGATCGTGGTCAGAGATGCGCAGGATCTTCACACCCACGGCGAACAGGATGCCGAGGGTGATCGGGCCCAGGCCCCGTTCAAAGGCCAGCCGCCAGGGTGAATCGCGCAGGCGGTTCCAGCTGAGCGAAGCCGCCACCATCACCAGGGTGGACGGCAACAGGATCGCCACCTCCGCCACCACGCCGCTGACCAGCCCCCAGAACGGCCCCTCCCGCACCGCCGCCCCCATGCCCAGCAGCCCCACAATCATCGAGCTGGGCCCAGGCGCCGCCTCGGCAATGGCATAGAGGTCGGCGAACTGGCGGGAACTGAGCCAGCAGTACTGATCCACCGCCAGGTGGTGGTACTCGGTGAGCAGGGTGTTACCACCGCCGAGGGAGAACAGCGACAGGCTGAGGAAGTCGCGGAGCACCGCCAACAGGTTGTGCCAGTCGCTCAGATCGAGCGGCGTGCAGGCCCCGGCGGCGGCCAGCGCCAGCGGGAGGGCGGTGTGAAGGGCGGCGCTCATCGCTGCCGCGGCCAGTACCAGGCCATCGCCAGCGGTGCGCTCACCAGCACCAGCGGGATCAGGCGCACGTGAAACACCGTCATCGCCAAAAAGCAACCGGCCGCCAGCAGCAGGGCCATCGGGTCACGGCCATAGCCACCCGCCAGCTTGACGCCCATCGAGAGGGCCATGCCGGCCGAGGCCGTGATCACCCCGGCCAGGACGCGATCCACCGCCATCAGCATGTGCAGCTGGAAGTAGGCCAGGCCGAGCAGCAGCAACAGGCTGAACGGCAGCAGCAGCATTCCGGCCAGGGCCACCAGGGCACCGCTGAGGCCGTGGAAGCGGCTGCCGATGTAGACGGCCATGTTGACCTGATTGGGGCCCGGGAACAGCCGGGCCACGGTGAGGCCGGTCATGAAGGCCTCGGGATCGAGCCAGCGGCGCTCCTCCACCACGATCCGCTGGCTCCAGGCCGAGAGGCCCCCTCCGAACGAGGAGAGGGCCACCTGCTGCAGGCCGAAGAACAGCTCGCGGTGGCTGGGCCTGGGGGCAGACGCAGGGCTGGGCGGATTGGGAGGGGCCATCAGTTGTGCACGAAGTGGGGATCGGGCGGCAGCTCTCCGGCCTCGTGATAGGTGGGGTCGAGGGGGTCGGGGGCGCTGTAGCGGCTCGCGGCCTTCCAGTCGGCCGTGAAGGTGAGGCGCAGGCGCTCCACCACCGCAGGCGCATCCACCTCGATGCCCAGCTCCCGGCGCACGTCGAAGGCGCTGCGGTCGATGTTCATCGAGCCGGTGAGGGCCGCACGGCCATCCACAAGGATCAGTTTGGCGTGCAGCTTGAGCTGCTTCTGGCGACGGATGCGGACGCCGAAGCGCTCCATCACGCGCAGGGAACTGAAGGTGTCGAAGATGTCCCAGTCGCTGATGCCGTGCTTGCCACCGCAGAGCACGCGCACCTTCACGCCGCGCTCGCGGGCCGCCACGATCCGCTCCAGGATCACCGCATCCACGAATTTCGGGTGCTGGATCCAGAGGGTCTCGGCGGCGGAATCGATCACCCGGGCCATCTGCCCGCGGCTGTGGAAGCTGCTCCACACCAGGCCCACATCCAGGCGGGGCTGAAAGAAGCCGCGGTGCCAGTCGGCTTCAAAGCCGGCCCTCACCTGCTCCACCACGTCCGGGTCATGACTGATCACCCCGTAGTCACGGGTCTGGCTGAAGTACTTGTCGGCGAAGTTGAAGGTGGCGATCAGGGCGCTGTGGCCATCGATCACCATCGACTTCTCATGGGTCACCGGGAAGGCCTCGCTGGTCCAGGCCACGGCGATGCCCCAGCTCTCGAGCAGGGCATAGGCCTCATCGTTCCAGCGGTCGCCGCCGGAGGTGTGGGGATTGAGCATCACCCGCACCTGCACACCACGCTGATGGGCGCGCAGCAGGGCCTGCTCCACCGCCTCGCTCTGCAGCTTGAACTGCTTGATCAGCAGCCGCTGCCGGGCCTGATCGATCAGCTCCACCACCGCCGCTGCGCCGTCGTCGGGCATCACCAGCAGGCGCTGGCCGGGGACTGGAGCGGCGCTCATCGGGGGCCGGCGAAGTGGCCGTTGTTCTAAGACCGCCCGCTGGATGGCGCCCGCTGCCAACCACACGTGCACGCGAGGAGATCCGGCCTACCCTGCCCGGATCTCCAAGCGCGCCGTGACCAGTTCCGCGACCCGCATCATCCTGATCTGCTCCGGCAAGGGGGGTGTGGGCAAGACCACCCTCACCGCCAACCTGGGCATCGCCCTGGCACGGCTGGGCAAACGCACAGCCGTGCTCGACGCCGACTTCGGCCTGCGCAACCTCGACCTTCTCCTTGGGCTCGAGAACCGGATCGTCTACACCGCCCAGGAGGTGCTGGCGGGTAGCTGCCGGCTCGAGCAGGCCCTGGTGAAGCACAAGCAGGAGCCAAACCTGGCGCTGTTGCCGGCGGGCAACCCGCGCATGCTCGAGTGGCTCAAGCCCGAGGACATGCAGCGGATCGTGGCCCTGCTGGCTGACCAGCACGACCTGGTGCTGATCGACTGCCCGGCGGGCATCGAGGACGGCTTCAAGAACGCCGCCGCCGCGGCCCGTGAGGCGATCGTGATCACCACGCCGGAGGTGTCGGCGGTGCGCGATGCCGACCGGGTGATCGGCCTGCTCAACACCCAGGGCGTGAAGCCGGTGCAGCTGGTGCTCAACCGGGTGCGGCCCAAGATGATGGCCAACCAGGAGATGCTCTCGGTCGACGATGTCACCGACATCCTGGCCCTGCCACTGCTGGGCCTGGTGCTGGAAGACGAGCAGGTGATCGTGAGCACCAACCGCGGTGAACCGCTCACCCTCAATGGCAGCCAGTCGCCGGCGGCGCTGGCCTACGCCAACATCGCCCGCAGGCTGTGCGGCGAAGAGGTGCCGCTGCTCGATCCCGCCAAGGTGCGCCGGGGCCTGCGGGCCAAGCTGAGCCGCCTGATCCACACCAAGATTCTCTGAGCCGATGACCCTGCGCGACTTCATCGACAAGCTGCTCGGTCGTCAACCCGCCAGCGCCACCACCGCGCGCGAGCGGCTGCAGCTGGTGCTGGCCCACGACCGCAGCGATCTCAACCCCGAACTGCTGGAGCAGATGCGCCGCGAGATCCTCGAGGTGGTGAGCCGCTACGTGGAGATCGACCTCGAAGAAGGCGATGTGAGCCTGGAGACCGAGGACCGCGTGACCGCCCTGGTGGCCAACCTGCCGATCAAGCGGGCCAAGGCGGTGCCTGCCCCCGAGCCGGCTGGGGTTTAAGAGCGAGCCGCTCGGCGCAGCGGTGGGGGATACGGCCGGGGAATGCTCAGAGCAGCCCATCCCCTTCCAGCCATGCCTGCGATGCCTCACCCCTGCGATCCCGTCAGCGGCGCTGAGCGGCGTGTCCTCCAGCACCTGCAGCAGGGCCTGAGCAACCGGGCCATTGCCGCAGCATTGGTGCTCAGCCCCCGCACCGTGGAGAGCCACATCTCCAACCTGCTGGCCAAGACCGGCTGCCGCAGTCGTACCCAGCTGCTGCTCTGGGCCCTGGCCGAGCGATAAGCTCTGGCCAGGAGGCGATGCCTCCCCTGCCGGCTTAGCTCAGTGGTAGAGCAGCGCTTTTGTAAAGCGAAGGCCATCGGTTCAAATCCGTTAGCCGGCTTGCTGACCACCTGGCGGTGGGCCATCCCCCCACTCGGCCATGCCAGCCGAGCGGCGGTCGCTGCCTCAGCAAGCGCACCGCTGTTGCGCATCAGCGGCTAAGCGCGGCAACTCCACAACACGGTCCCCACAGGCGGAGGCCACCGTGTCAGCCGTGCGGTAGTGGCGGGGCGTCTGCAGCAACAACTGCCAAGCCTGGCGCGCAGGCAGCAACTGGAAACGGTCGGGATAGAGCTGCAGCAGCAAACGGCGGACCTGCGGGTAGTAGCTGCTGTTGAGGCCGGGGAAGATGTGATGTTCGGTGTGATGGGAAAAATTGAGATGAATCAGATCCAACCAGGCAGGAACACGCAGCGAAAGGGTATTGAGCAATGGATCATTCGTTTCATCCAATGGGGCAAGCAAGTGGTTCGTGAAGATATAAGCCATTGCCCCGGCATAGCCCAGCCAGATCGGGAGGAAATAGCCGAGCAGCAGCGCGCGCGGCTCCAAACCCAGCCAAGCCAGTACAGCGGCATGCAATCCCACGATCGCCAGCAGCTCGATGGCGATACGGCGACGATCACGCTTTGGCAGCCGGAAGGCAGCCGGAGGAAAGAGCGCGCTGCCATCGGGCACCAACAGCACCGACGCCAGCGTGCGCAGGTTGTGCACGCCCCAGGCACTGATCAGCCCGAGGGTCAAGCCGATCGGGCCGATCTCATCGGATGGTGTGAAGCGGTGCTGGATCCACTTGCCCCAACTGGCGGGTTGAGACTGCAGATAACTGCGATCCGGATCGGCAAGGCTGTTGGTCTGACTGTGGTGCTCCCGGTTGTGCACAGCACGCCAGAGGGACGGCGGCATCCACAGCAACGCCAGCGCCAACAGGGCCACCAGACGCCGCCCGCCGGCCGAGCCCGTCTGCCGGCCGTGCAGCAGATCGTGGGTGGAGAACAGCAACACGATCACCGCGTTGCCCATGACCAGACTGAAGGGCAGGAACAGCGGCAGCGCTCCCAGGGGCCAGCGATCGAGCCTGGCTGCCATCCCCCAACCCAAGACAAGGATCGCCAGGTTGATCAGCACCAGGGTCAGCCGGTTCGGGTCGGTGCGGAAGGCTTCTGGCGGCAGCAGCGGCCGCAGGGTGCGGGCCAACTGCTCGGCACTGGTGCTGGCGCTCAGGCGTTCGGGCGGCCTGGGGGCCGCAACGGCGGTGGGAATCGTGATGGGGAGTCGTCTCAGCCCCATCAGTGGAGCACAGCACTGGCGCAGGGGTCTGCGGACGGGCCAGGCCGGGGCCTGCCAAGCGAGGACACCTCAAGCCTGGGCGGTCTGCGCAGAGCCCGCCGAGACAGACGCAACGGTCTATGGCCGAGAGCCGCATCCAACCCATGCCGCCAACAGGATGGGCATGGCCAGCGGGCATGCAGACGATTGATCCCCACACTGTCGGCACGTCTCCAGCGGCAACGGCTGCGGGATCAGGCCCTGATGCAGGTCCCTGTTCGCTACCCGGTGCAGCCGGAGCCACCCGTGGGGCTTCAGAGCTATCTGCATGGCGCTGAACGCGCTGGGGCGGTGGAGCTGAACCCTGCCCTGATCGAACCGGCTGCACCATCGCCTTCCGTCCTCGGTGCAGACCCTGCCGCTCAGGCGCCGGCGAGTCAGTCGGCTGGCGAAGCGATCGGCCCGCTACCACTGTTCCCCTCCGTTCAGCGGCATCGTCCGGCCTGGATGGAGCTGCTGCTCTGGCTGGCCTTGCTGTTGATCGATGGCGCCATGGCCCTGGGGGATCTCCTGGTTGAGCACCGAAGACGGTTCCAAGAATGGCCCCAAGCCCGCCACAGGAGGAGCGCCAGATCCGGATCCCTGCGGGTGATGACCTGGCTGCGTGGGGAGCTCAACGCCTCGGGCCTGGTCTGAGCAACCGCGGCTGGGCCGCTCTGGTCAGCCAGCCCGTCCTTCCTCAGACCACGCAAACGCCAACAAAAAAGCCCCGCCGGAGCGGGGCTGAGGGCAACAACCAGGATTCGAACGGGTCGGAGCAGGTCTCAGCCGACGCTCCAGACGCCGCCGGCGATCTTCACCAGGGGAGCCACGAGGGTGGTGCCGGCCAGGAACCAGGCGAAGGCGGCACCGCCGCAGCCGCCGAGCCAGAAGCCGCTGGCGAATTCAGCCCAACCGGCCTTGGTGAACAGATCGGCCGGCGGGTTGTCGATGGTGGCGTCAGCGGGCTGCACGTTGGGGCCCAGGCCGGCGGTGCCGTAGATCGACAGGCAGACGGTGAGAATCGAGACCAGGCCAACGGCGGCGAGCAGGCCGGCGGTGCTGGCGTACTCGGTGGCGCGCAGGGGGCCGGTGATCGCGAAGGGGCCGTAGAGGAAGAAGCCGTGGGCCATGCCCACTTCCAGCCCGCGGCGGTTGGGGGAGAGGGCCGGGCGGTAGGCAGGCAGCGCACCCAGGAAGGCGCGGGTGAAGTAGCTGCTGTTGACGGGAGTGGCCAGATTGCCGACGCAGGGGTCGGCGACGGGGGTCACGGTCATCGGGGGAATGAAATCGGTTGGCTGGGATGAAGCGCGGACAGGCTCAGTCGCGGGCTTCGATCACGTTGAACAGCAGGGCCATGGCCACCGCAGGACCCAGGATCCCGACAATGGGCACGAACACCGAGGGCATCCAGGCGGCGACGAAGTCTCCGGTCATCA
>JBEGQE010000004.1:0-5071 GCA_041181145.1 Cyanobacteriota bacterium | reverse complement strand
CTGCGGCGCCAGAAACAGGCCCTGGAACAGCAAACGGTGCAAATCGAAGCCCGTACCCCCCTCGCTACCGATCCCCGGAGCGGTGAGCCGGCAGCAGGCCTGCTCCACCAGCTCGGCCCGGCCCGCCACATAGCCGCCGGTGGGGGCGATGGTGCCGCCGAGGTTCTTGATCAGGGAGCCCGCCATCAAATCGGCCCCCACGGCGGTGGGCTCCTGCAGCTCCACCAACTCGCCGTAGCAGTTGTCCACGAACACCAGGCAACCGGGTTGGATCGCCTTCACCCGCTCCACCAGCCGGCCGATCTGCTCCACGCAAAGCGACGGCCGCCAGCTGTAGCCGCAGCTGCGCTGGATCAGCACCATCCGTGTCGGCTCGGCCAGGGCCTCAGCGATGCCGGCCTCGTTCACCGTGCCGTCGGCCAGCAGATCCAGCTCGTCGTAGCGGATGCCGAACTCCGCCAGGGAACCCTGGCCGCTGCCGCGGATGCCGATCACCTCCTCGAGCGTGTCGTAGGGGCGGCCGGTGAGGGCCAGCAACCGATCGCCCGGGCGCAGCACGCCGTAGAGGGCCGCAGCGATGGCATGGGTGCCGCTCACGAACTGCAGGCGCACGGCCGCCGCCTCGGCCTGCAGCACCCGGGCGAACACCCGATCGAGCACCTCCCGGCCCAGGTCGCCATGGCCGTAGCCGCTCACCGAGGCGAAGTGGTGCACGCCGAGGCGCTCGGCGGCGAAGGCCGCCAGCACCCGCTCCAGGCGCGGCCGCACGCCGGCGCGGCGCTCGTGGGCCAGGGCGTCGCTGCGCTGGATCGCCGCCTCCAGGCGGGCGCTCACGGCACGGGGACTGATCGCTGGCATGACAGAGCGCGGCAGAGGCTCATGCTGCCGCGCGGGCCGGTTCCATCTCCGCACTAGATTTCTTCCACCGATGCGCCGGCCGGTCCGGCATGCATCCCAGGCCAGTGGTGCGCCAGGCCCTCCGAGGGTCACCCGCGAACCGGAGCCTGCGCATCCTCAAGGAGTTGACTTTGGTTCTCGCCCCTGATGCCGCGCCTGCGGCCCAGCCCGTGCGGGTGGAGGTGCCTGGAGGCGCCGCCGGCCTCACGGCCACCCAGGAGGCCCGCATGCGCGCCGCGCTGGTGGTGCCCCGCGCACCCCTGCCGCGCAGCCAGCGCCAATACAAGTTCGGCACCACCGGCTTCATGCTGGTGATGCATGTGGGGGCGGTGTTCGCCCTGCTGCCGCAGTTCTGGAGCTGGCAGGCCCTGGCCGTGCTGGCCGTCCTCTACTGGACCACCGTGCTCGGCGTGACCCTCGGCCTGCACCGGCTGGTGGCGCACCGCAGCTTCGTGGCGCCGAAGTGGGTGGAGCGGGTGCTGGTGCTGATGGGCTCGCTGGCCTGCCAGAGCGGCCCGATCGAATGGGTGGGCCTGCACCGCCACCACCACAAGTACTCCGACCAACCCAACGACCACCACGACGCCGCCCGCGGCCTGTGGTGGGCCCACAGCGAGTGGATGCTGCACGACATCCCCGCCCTCAAGGAGATGCACCGCTTCACCGGTGACCTCCAGCAGGATCCCTTCTACCGCTGGCTCGACCGCTGGTTCCTGCTGCTGCAGCTGCCGATCGGGGCCGCCCTCTACTGGTACGGCAACGCTGCCCAGGTGCACGGCGGCGGCCTGGGCCTGGTGCTCTGGGCCATCCCGCTGCGCTTGGTGCTCGTCTACCACGTGACCTGGCTGGTGAACTCAGCCACCCACGCCTTCGGCTACCGCAACTTCGATTGCCCGGATCTCTCTCGCAACTGCTGGTGGGTGGCGATCCTGAGCTTCGGTGAGGGCTGGCACAACAACCACCACGCCCATCCCGCCAGCGCCCGCCACGGCCTGCGCTGGTTTGAGTTCGACATCACCTGGCAGCACATCAGGCTGCTCAAGGCCCTGGGCTGGGCCCGCCGGGTGCGCGAGGCGCGCTACACCGGCTGATCCGGGCCCATCGCCCGGTCGATGCCGCCGCCGCAGGGCCCCTGAAGCTCACGGCGAATCGCCTCGGCCAGATCCCGCTCGCTGCCGGAGCCGCCCAGCTCACCCAGCTGGCGGGCCTTCTGGCGCAGCAGTTCGAGAAACTGATCGGCGCTGAGCGCCTGTTCATCGGCGGCCCCGAGGGCGGCCAGGGTGCGGCGCAGGTCCGCCAGCTCCCCATCGAGCTCCTCGGCGCTGTAGTCGCGCTGGCCGGCCATCACCTCGGCGAACCGCTCGCGGCGCTGGCGCTTCTCCGCCGGATAGGCCGCCAGCAGGGCCTCGCGGCACTGCCGCCAGGGGCGACCGGCGGTAAACAGCTCCGCCAGGGCAGCGCTCAGGGGCCCCGCCTCCTGGGCGGCGATGCGCAGATCAAAGGCCGCCGGGGGCTGACGCAGCCCCACGAAGATCTCGAACAGCTGGGCTGGCCCCAGCGGCATGCCGTCATCGGCGCAGAGGGCCAGGGCCGACGACTCCAGCGCCGCCAGCAGCTCCGGCTGATCGGCCAGCTGCGTGCGCAGCTCCGCCGACAGGCCGGTGGGGCCGAGCTGGGCGGCCAACAACTGATTGATCCGCCCGAGCGCCACGAACAGCTCCGGCCCCGGCGAGGCCAGCTTGCGGTTGCGCAGGTTGGAGAGCTGGGAGTTGTGCACCCGCCCGAGCTCGAGGCGCTCCGCCAGGGCCGGCAGCACCCGCTGACTCCAGCCGTTGCGCTCATGCCACACCCGGATCAGATGCCCGAAGGCATCGCGGCCCGCTTCGAGTTCATCTCGATAACCCACCTGATACGAGTCCGTACTGCTACCATTTTATCCGACACCCACGGAGGGCCATGACGGCCACCATCACCGCTCCGGGCAGCGCGCGGCACCTGCGCCGACCGCGCTCCGCCCAACACCCCATCCCGCCGGCAGGACCGGCCGCCCAGGGGCGCAACTGGGGCGTACTCCTGTTCATGGCGGCCCTGCATGCCCTGGCGGTGGTAGCGCTGCTGCCGCGCTTCTGGAGCCCCACGGCCGTGGCCAGCCTGGCGGTGCTCTACTGGCTCACCGCCTGCCTGGGCGTGACGATCGGCTACCACCGCCTGCTCAGCCACCGCGCCTTCCGGGTGCCTCGCTGGCTGGAGCGCGTCTTCGCCACCTGCGGCGCCCTCAGCTGCCAGCACGGCCCGATCGACTGGGTGGGCCTGCACCGCCACCACCACAAGTTTTCCGATACGGAACCGGATCACCACAACAGCCACCGCGGCTTCTGGTGGAGCCACATCGGCTGGATGTTCCGGCCGATCCCGGCCATGGGTGCCGTGCCCCGTCTCACGGGCGACCTGGCGGCCGATCCCTATTACCGCTGGCTCAACACCTATTTCCTGGCGCTGCAGCTGCCCCTGGCCGCCCTGTTGTTCTGGCTGGGCAGCGTCAGCGGGGCCGGCGGCTGGGCCCTCGTGCTGTGGGGCATCCCCCTCCGCCTGGTGCTCGTGTATCACGCCACCTGGCTGGTGAACTCCGCCACCCACCGCTGGGGCTATGTCCGCCACGCCAGCGGCGACGGCTCCCGCAACAACCCCTGGGTGGCGGCGGTGACCTTCGGCGAGGGCTGGCACAACACCCACCACGCCTACCCCCACTCGGCCCGCCATGGCTGGGGCTGGCGCGAACCGGATGCCACCTGGCTGCACATCCGCCTGCTGCAGCGGCTCGGCCTGGCCACCCAGGTGCGTCTGCCGCGGCCCCTGCGGGAGGGCCCGTCAGCCGTGGCGTAGTCTGGTCAACTGCCCAGTCGTCGATCGTTCGTTCGAATTCCCATGGCCAAGCGCGTCTCCGTCGTCCTCAGCGAGGACGTTCTCAGCCTGGGCAAGAACGGTGACCTGGTGGATGTGGCCCCCGGCTACGCCCGCAACTTCCTGCTCCCCCAGGGCAAGGCCGTTCCCGTGACCCCGGCCGTGCTGCGCCAGGTCGAGCACCGCCGCGCCAAGGAGGCCGAGCGCCAGGCCGCCCTCAAGGCCGAAGCCCAGGCCTTCCGCACCGCCCTGGACACCATCGGCCGCTTCACCGTGAAGAAGCAGACCGGCGGCGACGACGTGCTGTTCGGCACCGTGACCAACGGTGATGTGGCCGAGGCCATCGAGGCCGCCACCAAGAAGGAAGTGGATCGCCGCGACATCCTGGTTCCCGAGATCCACCGCACCGGGACCTACAAGGTGCAGGTGAAACTGCACCCCGAGGTGACCGCCGAGATCAATCTCGAGGTCGTCAGCCACTGAGGCCGACGCGGTTGATCGGGGTCTGCACGCTGCCGATCCCAGCCGGACTCGCCACAATGTGACTCCCCATGCCGTCAGGCCCGTCCGGGACTGGCGGCATTTGTTTGCGTAGCCCCGTTCGGCCGCCCTTGCGGCAGCCCGGCTCAGCCGTGGCGTTTCTGCTCCCCCTCCTCTTCCCCTGCAGCACCGGCGATGGTGAGTGTTCCCCTCAGCAGCCAGGCCCCGGGTCCGGAGGACGAGGGCAGCTCCCGGCCGTTGCGCCGCGGCCGCAGCCGCGACGAGGCGAACTTCGAGGCCATGCCGGACGGTGTGCCTCCCCAGAACCTGGAGGCCGAGGAGGCCGTGCTGGGCGGCATCCTGCTCGACCCGGATGCGATCGGCCGCGTGGCCGACGTGCTGCAGCCGGAGGCCTTCTATCTCACCGCCCACCGGGAGATCTATCGCACCGCCCTGATGCTGCACAGCCAGGGCAAACCCACCGACCTCACCGCCATGACCGCCTGGCTGGCGGACACCGGCCAGCTGGAGAAGGTGGGCGGCAGCGGCCGGTTGGTGGAACTGGTGGAGCGCACCCTCTCCACGGCGGCGATCGACCAGGTGGCGCGCCTGGTGATGGACAAGTACCTGCGCCGCCAGCTGATCCGCTCCGGCAACGAGGTGATCGCCCTGGGCTTCGACCAGAGCAAGCCGATGGAGCAGGTGCTCGATGAGGCCGAGCAGAAGATCTTCGCCATCAGCCAGGAGAAGCCCAGCACCGGCCTCACCCCCACCGCCGAGATCCTCACCGCCA
>JBEGQE010000003.1:0-5552 GCA_041181145.1 Cyanobacteriota bacterium | reverse complement strand
GCTCCGGCGGCCAGGCCCTCGAATACTCCACCTGCTGGGGGAACGGAATCTCGATGTTGTGTTCGGCGAAGGCGTGCCAGATGGCCTGGTTCACCTCGCTGCAGATGCTGCTGTTGTTCATCGGGTTGGTGATCCAGAAGCGCAGGGCGTACGCGATCGCCGAGTCGCCGTAGTGGAGCAGCAGGGCCTTCGGCGCCGGCTTGGGCAGCACCTGGGCGACGGAGAGGGCCGTGGCCTCGAGCAGGGCGATCACCGTGGCCGGATCGTGGTGATAGGCCGCCCCCACGCTCACCTGGCAGCGGCGCATCCGATCGGAGCCGGTGTAGGTGGTGGTGGCCTCGGTGAAGAAGGTCTGGTTGGGGATCAGCAGCTCGGCGTTGTCGCGGTCGCGCCAGAGCAGGGTGGCCCGCAGGCCCAGGCGCCTCACTTCGCAGGGATCGCCATCCACCATCAGCACCTCGCCCGGGCGCACGGAACCTTCGAACAGCAGCCACAGTCCGCTCACGAAGTTCGAGAACACCTCCTTGATGCCGAAGCCGAGCCCCACCGAGAGGCCACCCGCCACGGCGATCAGGGCCGTGCTGTTGATGCCCAGGTGCACCGCCACCCCCACCAGCCCCAGGCTCACCACCGCGTAGCGCAGCAGCAGTTCGGTGGCCTTGCGGCTGCTTTCGCTGATGCCCACCGCCCGCTGCAGCAACCAGGCCAGGCCGGCCGCCGGCGGACCGCAGCCCACCAGCACTAGGTAGATCACCAGCAGGGCGTTGAACGCCTTGCCGGCGCTTACCTTCACCCCCAGCACCTGCCCGAGCGGGATCACGGCCAGATCGCTGAGGCTCGCCAGCTGGTTGACCACCAGGCCGATGGCCAGCAGCAGATAGAAGGGGCGCAACAGGCGGCTGTTGAGCTGGTGCAGCCGTTGGGGCGGCAGCCAGCGCGCCAGCAGCCGATCCAGCAGGCTCAGGCCGGTCCAGCCCAGCCAGAGCTGCCCCAGCAGCAGCGCCAGGCCGGCGGGTTGCCCGGCCAGGCTCAGGCCAGCGCAGGCCAGGGCCAGGCCGGCCAGGGCGAGGGCTGTGATCGCCAGCGGCGACAGCCCCCGCAGCCAGCCCTGCCGCCGCGCCAGCTGGCTCAACAGCACCAGGGCGAGCACCAGCACCACCTGCAGCAGCACCGCCGGCCGCTCGAGGTAGCCCAGCCAGCCCAGGGCCTCGCGCAGCAGCTCCCTCATGGCCGCTCCCGCAGGATGCGGATCAGCTGCGGTGTGGCCTCCGTGGCACGGATCTCGCCGAACACCAGCTCGGTGATCAGCGTCTGCAGCGCCGGCAGTCGCCTGTCGTTGGTGTGCAAGGTCCCCACCAGCGGGTTCGACTGGCGGCCCTGATCCGCCGCCCTCACCAGGGTGGCCAGGGCCTGGGAGCTCTGCACCGGCACGCTCACGAACCGATTGGCGGGCAGTCCCGCCTGCGAGCCGAGGGTGAGGCTGCGTTGGTTGAGGGGATTCACCGTGAAGCGGGCGAAGGCCAGGGCCTGCTGCCGGGCCCGGGCACTGGAGTTGCGGCCCAGGGCCACCACGCGCATGCGGTTGGCCGGGCTGGCCTGATGGCCGATCCCATCCGGCAGGGGGGCCACCGCCAGGCTGGAGCCCATCTGCCTGCGCAGGCCGTTCACCACGCTGCTGCGGCACGGGATCCAGGCCACACGGCCGGCGACCAGTTCGGTTCCGGCCGTCTGCTGGTCGGGATAGAAGGTCACCCGCTCCTGAATGCCGGCCTCCTGCAGCCAGTGGAGCCAGGCGCCCAGGGGCTGGCGATCGGCGGCGGTGGCGGGCAGGCCGTCGCTCAGCCGCACCATCGCGGGCAGGGCGCCGAGGCTGCCCACGCTCCACAACAGCCAGTCCATGCTGGCGGTGAGGCCGATCGACTGGCCGGCGGCGCTGGCCTGGAGCAGCTGCTGCACCGTGGACGGTGGCGTCGCCATCTGCCGACGGTTGAAGCAGCTGAACTGCGGATACACCAGCACCGGCAGGCCGGCCAGCCGGCCATCGGCGGTGGAGAGGCGGCGCAGGTCCTCGGGATTGAATTGCTGGCGCTGCTGGTCGCTAAGCGGGAAGGGATCCACCAGCCCCGCCCGCAGCAGTTGCAGGGCCGTGTCGCTATTCACGTAGAGGAGGTCCGGTGCCAGCCCGGTTGCGTTGCGCTGGGCCAGGGTGGCGGCGATGGCGCTTTCGGGGTAGAGGTTCAGCTGGAAATGCGTGTCCGGATGGAGGCGCTGGAAGCTCGCCTGCATCGGTTGAATGCGGTTGTGGAAGCCCTCGCGCAGCTCGGCGCTGATGGCCTGGTCGGGGTCGCTGCCGAGGGCCACCGTCAGCTCCAGCGGCAGGCTCCCGGCCGCGCTGCAGCCGGCGAGGGTCGTGGCGCCCAGCAGGGCCAGGCTTCGCTGCAGGCCGCTGCGGAGGGCAGCCCTGGGCATGGATCGGTCTGTGTTGCCCATCGCTAGGGACGCCACCGCAACGGCGTGATCGCGCCCTGGGGGCGCCGCACGCCAAGGCGGATCGGCCGCGGCGCCCCCTCCATGGGCAGGGTGGCCTCCACCCAGAGCTCCTCACCGGCCGGCCGCCGTGAGGGGTCCGGAACGTCCGGCGGAATGAAGAAGGCCAGCGGTTGGCTCAGCCGCACCATCACCGTGCCGTCGATCCGTTCGATCCGAGCCTGCTGTGTCCGGCCGGATCCTGGCCAGCCTGCATCGGCCGGTGCGGCGATGGCCTCCAGGAACCCGTCCCGCGCCATCAGCTGCACCGCCTGGCTGTCGAGCCGGGGGCCGGTGGTCGCCCCGCCCGGTTCCAGCCGGGGAGCCGGCACCAGCAGCCCCAGGCTCACGTAGCGGCCGCGGATCGGCAGCTGGGGATCCACGGGAACCACCCGCGCCCAGCCCCGCGGTTGCCAGGCCCGCTCCAGCAGGGCCCCGCCGCCGAGGCTGACCAGCAGGCCGATCTGCAGCAGCGCCAGCCGCACACCGGCAGCGCGTGGTGTGAGCGCCGTCATCGCAGGGGCTCCGGGCTCTGCAGCCGTGCCAGCAGGCGCCGCCGTAGCCACTCCAGCGCCCAGCCGCCCCCGAGGCAGACCACCCCCAGCAGGATCAGGCTGAGGGAGCGCTCCAGCTGCCCCATCACTTCAGCGAAATAGAAGGCGAGCACGGTGAGCGCCACCAGGGCGGTGCCGAGGTTGATGCGTTCGCTGCGGTTCTCGCGAACGCCCCAGGCCAGCAGCAGCACACCGCCCAGGACACGCCACGCGTAGCTCCAGGGGTTCAGCGGCTGTTCCAGCGCCTGGCTGGCCAGGATCCAGCCCGCCGCCACGGCCAGCGGCCACAGCTGCCGGCCGCGCAGCCACCAGCCCAGCAGCAATGGCCCCCCCAGGGCCACCACCCAGCCGCCGAGCAGCAGCACCGTCGGCTGGCCGGCGGCGCTCACCGCCCACGGTTGGTTCAGCGGTCGCAGCTGGAGCAGCAGCAGCCAGGCGAAGGCGGCCGGGATCAGCGCCAGCCCCCCCAGCCACGCCAGCACCCGGTGCGGGGTGTCGGTGGGGCTGCCGCGGGCTGCGCCGAGAAACACCACCGCCAGCAGCAGCACGCCGGCGCAGGCCACGCCGCCGATCTGCCAGTGGCGGCGCAGCCCCTCCGGAAGCCACCGCTCGCACAGCCACAGCCATTCGCTCACCAGCCAGGCCGGGGTCAGCAGGGCCAGCAGGGTCAGCTGGGGCCACTGCCGCAGCAGCCACCAGCCCAGGCCGGCGCCGATCGCCCACAGCAGCAGGCCACCGGGCCAGTGCGCTTCCAGGTGCACGATCTGGCCCACCAGGAAGATGCCGGCCCCCAGGGCGATGCTGCCCACGGCATGCAGGGCCATCGCCAGCCCTGGGAACGCGGGCGCACTGGCCGCGGCAAGGCCGTGCAGGCTGGCCAGCAGGCTGAGCACCAGCGCGAAGCGCCAGCCCGGCGACAGGGTGTCCCAGTGGGCGGCCACGAATAGCAGCACGCCCGCTGCCAGCAGCACGGCCCCCAGGGCCAGGCAGATGGTGATCGGTGCGTTCAGACGCGAGCGCGGCCGTTCCGCTTCCCAGCGTTCGATGGCCGCGGCGCTGTCCGCCGGGATCAGGCCCGCTGCCACCCACCGCTGCAGGCCGCTCTTCCAGTCGGATGCCATGGGCCTGTCTTAGCCATGGCTCCGCTGGCTGACAGCCGAGCGCCTCGCCCCGCTTTGCGAGCATGGCCCGAATGCCTGCTGCGCCTGCACCCGTGACCGACGCCCTGCCCAAGACCTACGACCCGGTGGGCACCGAAGCGCGCTGGCAGCAGGCCTGGGAAACCAGCGGCGCCTTTCACCCGGATCCCAGCGCACCCGGTGAACCGTTCTCGGTGGTGATCCCGCCGCCGAACGTGACCGGCAGCCTGCACATGGGCCACGCCTTCAACACGGCGTTGATCGACACGATCGTGCGCTTTCAGCGCCTGCAAGGCAAGAACGTGCTCTGCCTGCCCGGCACCGACCACGCCTCGATCGCCGTGCAGACGATTCTCGAGAAGCAGCTCAAGGCGGAAGGCAAACGCAAGGAGGATCTGGGCCGCGAAGCCTTCCTGGAGAAGGTCTGGGAGTGGAAGGCCCAGAGCGGCGGCACGATCGTGGGCCAGCTGCGCCGGCTCGGCTATTCGGTGGACTGGCAGCGCGAGCGCTTCACGCTCGATGCCGGCTGCAGCGAGGCGGTGATCGAGGCCTTCGTGCGCCTGCACGAGCAGGGGTTGATCTATCGGGGTGAGTACCTGGTGAACTGGTGCCCCGCTTCGGGCTCGGCGGTGAGCGATCTGGAGGTGGAGATGAAGGAGGTGGATGGCCACCTCTGGCACTTCCGCTATCCGCTCACCGAGGGCCCCGCCGCTGATGGCCGCACCCACCTCGAGGTGGCCACCACCCGCCCGGAAACGCTTCTGGGCGATACGGCCGTGGCGGTGAACCCCAAAGACCCGCGCTACGCCGCCCTGGTGGGCCAGACCCTCACCCTGCCGCTGGTGGGCCGCACGATCCCGATCGTGGCCGACGACCACGTGGACGCCGAGTTCGGAACGGGGTGCGTGAAGGTGACCCCCGCCCACGACCCCAACGACTTCGCGATCGGCCAGCGCCACAACCTGCCGCTGATCACGGTGATGGCCAAGGACGGCACGATGAACGAGGCCGCCGGTCGCTTCCAGGGGCTGGATCGCTTCGAGGCCCGCAAGGCCGTGGTGGCAGCGATGGAGGAGGACGGCTTCCTGGTGAAAGTGGAGGACTACCGCCACAGCGTGCCGTTTTCGGATCGCGGCAAGGTGCCGGTGGAGCCGCTGCTCTCCACCCAGTGGTTCGTGAAAACCGAGCCCCTCGCCGCCCGCTGCCGCGAAGCGCTTGAGAACGCCGATCCCCGCTTCGTGCCGGAGCGCTGGAGCAAGGTGTATCGCGACTGGCTTACCGACATCCGCGACTGGTGCATCTCCCGCCAGTTGTGGTGGGGCCACCGCATTCC
>JBEGQE010000002.1:0-26492 GCA_041181145.1 Cyanobacteriota bacterium | reverse complement strand
CGTCCCGCCGGCGTGGGGCACTGCAGTTGCTCGGCCTCCAGATCGGCCTTCCAGAGGATCTTGAACGCTTCGCGGGCCTGGGCGGCTTCGCCGGCATGGGAGGCGCAGGCGATCGCCAGGGCGCGGTCGTCGTGGCCGCCCTGATCGGCGGCGCCACTGCTCACGAAAACCTGTGCCTGGAAGGGTTTGAGGGCCGAGCGGATGAAGCTCAGCTGCTGGGGATCGCCGGCCCGCATCAGCACCCGACCGCGCCCGTCGCACACCACCGCATGGACGCGATGCACGGATTCGGTGATGCCACCGCGGCTGAGGCGCACCTCGAGCGGGGGGGCGCCGGTGCGGTTGCCGCTCGCGAAGCTGGTGGAGAAGGTCATCGCCGGCCGGGCCCGTCGCGTCAGGGGATCGCTCAGAGAGCCTGACAGAGACAGGCGCCACCGAGCAGCAGGGCGGCAATCAGGGCGAGGGCCTGCTGCAGCAGCAGCAGCACCGGTCGCACCTCGTGCTGAGCCACCAGCAGATCCTGCTGGCGCCAGGCCAGGGGCTTCTCCCACACCTGACCGTCGTACCAGCCCGATTCCTCGTACTCCACCGCCGTGGCCAGCAGGCGGCGCTGCAGGTTGGTCCACCCCAGCCACTGCCGCACCAGCAGCAGCAGCGGCACCAGCAGGGCCGCAACGGCGCCGGCCACCAGCAGCCGCAGGGGGTCGTGGCGCAGGGGCACGCTGCCGGTGGCCACCAGCAGCGTCAGGGGCATGGTGATCAGCCAGCTGCGCCACAGCGGCAGCGCCAGGCCGCTGCGGCCGTTGTGGGGCCAGGCGAAGAACCAGGAGGCCTGCAGTTCCCGGTACTGCTCCAGCGGGCGCTGCTCGGGAGGCACCGGGCAAGCCTCGCTGCCGCCGATCAGGGCCTCGCGCAGGCTCGGGTCCGGTTGCGGGTCGGGGCCAGCCTCTGGGCCTGCCATGGCGGGCGCGGCCTCAGGCCGGAGAGCTCTCGGCAGACCCTAGGTAGGTCTCCTTCTCGCCGTGGCCCCAGAACGACTCCAGGTCGTAGTAGCTGCGCTCCTCGGGGGTGAGGGCATGCACGATCACCTCGCCGTAGTCGAGCAGCACCCAGCGGCCCTCGGTCTGCCCCTCCTTGCGCAGGGGCAGGCGGCCCGTCTCCTCCTCGATCCGGTCCTCCACCGAGCGGGCGATGGCCCGCACCTGCACATCGGAGAAACCGGTGGCGATCACGAACCAGTCGGCGATCGAGGAGATCTCCTCCACCCGCAGCAGCACGATGTCGCCCGCCTTGCGGTCGTCGCAGGCATCGGCGGCGAGCAGGGCCAGGGCCCTGCTGTCGTTCGGGTCAAGCTTGGGCCGGCCCAGGGCCGGATGGATCTCGGGGGCGCCGCTGGTTGCCGGGTCGACGGCCTCAGCCATACACGTTCTCGCTGCTCACGGATTGACGGGACCCCTGTTGCTGGGCCATTTCGGCCCGGGCCTTACCGGCACTCTTGCGCAGCGCCTCAAGGCGGTCCTCGTAGAAACCGCGTTTTTTCTTCTTGCGGGTCTGCTCCACCAGCTCCTTGAGGGCGCCGCCCAGGCTCTTGTAGGCGTTGGGCAGGGTGTAGCCGAAGCGGCAGGCCAGATCGATCGCCCGCTCATCGGCGGCGATGGCGTCCTGCAGGCGCTTCTCGGAGTTGTTCTTGAGGTACAGGCGGTAGCCGGCGAAGCCGGAGAGGCCGAGGGCCATCAGCAGCAGCAGGCCGTCCTGCACCCACAGTTCGCCGATCGCACCGCCCAGGCCGATGGCCAGGGCGGCCATCTCCCAGCCGTCGCGCGGCACCGCATCGTTCTGGATGCGGCCCACCTCATGCCAGAAGAGCAGGTTGCGATGGTCGAGGGCCAGCTGATCCCACTTCTGTAGGTCGAGCTGGATCTCCACCTCGTCGCGGCCGATCTCCTCGATCGTGATCAGCGGCGGGTCGGCGGAGGCGGCCGCTTCCACAAACACCCAGCTCTGCATCTCGGGAGGCAGCAGCCCCTTCAGGCGCTGGAGTTCGCTCATCAAGCGTCACCGACTGTTCCGAACCCAGCCTAGCCACGGCCGCACGGGGCTTCAGGGCCGCGGTGAGCAGCGCCGGTCTGGCCTGCGTGAGAGGCTAGGCGGGTTTGGCCGCCGTCCACCGCCCATGCCCCGTCGCACGGATCTGCGTCGCATCCTGCTGCTGGGGTCGGGGCCGATCGTGATCGGACAGGCCTGCGAATTCGACTACTCCGGCACCCAGGCCTGCAAGGCCCTGCGGTCCGAAGGCTTCGAGGTGGTGCTGGTGAACAGCAATCCGGCCTCGATCATGACCGATCCGGACATGGCGGATCGCACCTACATCGAGCCGCTCACCCCCGAGGTGGTGCGCCGGGTGATCGAGCTGGAGCGCCCCGATGCGCTGCTGCCCACCATGGGCGGCCAGACGGCCCTGAATCTGGCGGTGGCCCTCGCCAAGGATGGCACGCTCGAGCAGTACGGCGTTGAGCTGATCGGCGCCAACCTGGCGGCGATCGAGAAGGCGGAAGACCGCGACCTGTTCAAGCAGGCGATGGAGCGGATCGGTGTGGCCGTGTGCCCCTCCGGCATCGCCCGCACCCTGGAGGAGGCCGAGGCGGTGGGCGATCGCATCGGCAGCTACCCGCGCATCATTCGACCGGCCTTCACCCTGGGGGGCAGCGGCGGCGGCATCGCCTACAACCCTGAGGAATTCCGCGCCATCTGCCTCAGCGGCCTCGATGCCAGCCCGGTGAACCAGATCCTGATCGAGCAGTCGCTGCTCGGCTGGAAGGAGTTCGAGCTGGAGGTGATGCGCGACACCGCCGACAACGTGGTGATCGTGTGCTCGATCGAGAACCTCGATCCGATGGGTGTTCACACCGGCGATTCGATCACCGTGGCGCCGGCCCAGACCCTCACCGACCGCGAGTACCAACGCCTGCGCGATCAATCGATCGCGATCATCCGTGAGATCGGTGTGGACACCGGCGGCAGCAACATTCAGTTCGCGATCAACCCCGCCAACGGCGATGTGATCGTGATTGAGATGAACCCGCGCGTCTCGCGCTCCTCGGCGCTGGCCTCCAAGGCCACGGGCTTCCCGATCGCCAAGATCGCCGCCCGCCTGGCCGTGGGCTACACGCTCGACGAGATCCTCAACGACATCACCGGCAAGACGCCGGCCTGCTTCGAGCCCACGATCGATTACGTGGTGACGAAGATTCCGCGCTTCGCGTTCGAGAAGTTCCGCGGCAGCCCGGCGGTGCTCACCACGGCGATGAAGTCGGTGGGAGAGGCGATGGCGATCGGCCGCTGCTTCGAGGAGTCGTTCCAGAAGGCGCTGCGCTCCCTCGAAACCGGCCATGCCGGCTGGGGCTGCGACCGCCCCGACGCCACTCCGGAGCGCTCGGAACTGGAACGGCAGCTGCGCACCCCGTCGCCCGATCGCATCTTCGCGGTGCGCACCGCCATGGTGAACGGCTACAGCGACGCTGACATCCACCGCATCTCGGCGATCGATGGGTGGTTCCTGGCCAAGCTGCGCCGCATCATCGAGGCGGAGGGGCGTTTGCTGCACGGCCGCACGCTTGCCGATCTCGGTGCCGAGGCCCTCTTGGAGCTCAAGCAGCTCGGCTTCTCCGATCGTCAGATCGCCTGGGCCATCGGCAGCAAGGAGCTGGAGGTGCGTTCGCACCGCCAGGGGCTCGGCGTCAGCGCCGTGTTCAAGACGGTGGACACCTGCGCCGCCGAGTTCGCCTCCACCACGCCCTACCACTACGCCACCTACGAGCGGCCCCTGGAGCGGATCGCCGCCGATGGCTCGCTTGAGCGGATTGCCCCCGAGAGCGAGGTGCAGCCCGAATCGCGCCGCAAGGTGATGATCCTCGGCGGTGGTCCGAACCGCATCGGCCAGGGCATCGAGTTCGACTACTGCTGCGTGCACGCTTCCTTCGCCCTGCAGGCCGAGGGCCTCGCCACGGTGATGGTGAACAGCAACCCGGAAACGGTGTCGACCGACTACGACACCTCCGACCGCCTCTACTTCGAGCCGCTCACTCTCGAAGACGTGCTCAATGTGATCGAGGCCGAGAAGCCCGAAGGCGTGATCGTGCAGTTCGGCGGTCAGACGCCACTCAAGCTGGCGATCCCGCTGCTGCGCTGGCTGGCCACCCCGGTGGGCCAGGCCACCGGCACCCGCATCTGGGGCACCTCCCCGGAATCGATCGACACCGCTGAGGATCGTGAGCAGTTCGAAGCGATCCTGCGCCGCCTGGAGATCCGCCAGCCGCGCAACGGTCTGGCCCGCAGCGAAGCCGAGGCCCGTGCCGTGGCCGAACGCGTTGGCTATCCGGTGGTGGTGCGCCCCAGCTATGTGCTCGGCGGCCGCGCCATGGAGGTGGTGTACGGCGAGGAGGAGCTGAACCGTTACATGGTGGAGGCGGTGAATGTGGAACCCGATCACCCGGTGCTGATCGATCAGTACCTCGAAAACGCCACCGAGGTGGATGTGGATGCGCTGTGCGACGCCACCGGACGGGTGGTGATCGGCGGCCTGATGGAGCACATCGAGCCCGCCGGCGTGCACTCCGGCGATTCCGCCTGCGCCCTGCCGGCGGTGAGCCTCGATCAGCAGGCGCTGGCCACGATCCGCGAGTGGAGCAAGGCCCTGGCCCTGGCCCTGCAGGTGAATGGCCTGATCAATCTGCAGTTCGCCATCAAGGACGGCGACGTCTACATCATTGAGGCCAATCCCCGCGCCTCGCGCACCGTGCCGTTCGTGGCCAAGGCCACCGGCGTGCCCCTCGCCAAGGTGGCCAGCCAGATCATGGCCGGCCGCAGCCTGGAGCAGATCGGTCTCACCGCCGAACCGCAGCCGCCGCTGCAGGCAGTGAAGGAGGCGGTGCTGCCGTTCAAGCGCTTCCCCGGCGCCGATTCGATCCTGGGTCCGGAGATGCGCAGCACCGGTGAGGTGATGGGCACCGCCCGCAGCTTCGGTCTGGCCTACGCCAAGGCGGAGCTGGGGGCCGGTGAAGCCCTGCCCACCAGCGGCACGGTGTTCCTCTCCACCCATGACCGCGACAAGCCGGCTCTGCTGCCGGTGGCCCGCCGCCTGGCGGATCTCGGCTTCCGCCTGGTGGCCACCGATGGCACCGCCCGCGCCCTGGCTGAGGCGGGCCTGGCGGTGGAGCCGATCCTGAAGGTGCACGAGGGCCGCCCCAACATCGAGGATGCGATCCGCTCCGGCGAGATCCAGCTGGTGATCAACACGCCGGTGGGCCGCCAGGCCGCCCACGACGACAAGTACCTGCGCCGGGCCGCCATCGATTACGCCGTGCCCGCGGTCACCACCCTGGCCGGCGCCCGCGCCGCCGTGGAGGCCATCGCCGCCCTGCAGGACGAGGCACTGCCGGTGAACGCCCTGCAGGATCTGCATCCATAGGGCTGGGTAGCGTGGTCGTCCCTGCGTCTTCCGCTGTGACCGTTGCCGCCTCCCCCGCTGTGATCCCTGCCGGCAGCGACTGCACGGCGGCCTTCCGGGCCGCCTACGAGAACCGCTACACCTGGGCCCCGGGCTTCGGCGGCTACCGCGGCCGCTGCGTGTGGGAGCAGGGCGACCAGCGCGTGGAGGGCCGCTTCCAGGTGGGTGCCGACCTCAAGGCCCAGGTGGAGGGCATCGGCGAGGAGGAGATCCACAAGGCGGTGGCCTCGCAGCTGTGGGAGGTGGCGATCCACCGCGTGCGCCGCAGCTTTGAGCAGACCCACGGCGAGAACACCTTCACCGCCGGCGACACCGACGCCGTGGGCACCGAGGTGATCGTGGGCGGCAAGAACGCCGGCGATCGCTACCGCATCAAGGACAGCGTGGTGACGATGGTGCACCGCCACATCCACGGCACGGTCGTGACGATCTTCACCGAGAGCACCACCGACACCGGCAGCGGCTACCTCAGCCACCGCTACACCAGCCAGTACGCCGATCCCGCCAGCGGTGCAGCCCGCGGCGGCAAGAGCACCTTCACCGACACCTTTGTGCCCCTCACCGCCGATGGCCCCTGGGTGCTGAGTGAGCGGGTCGTGGACACCGACGCGTTCGGCGACACGCCGGCCGGCCGGCAGGTGTTCCGCTTTGAGGCCCTTGAGCCCCTCGCCGCCACCTGATCGCCCTCAGTTGGGCATGGTCACGAACTCCTCGGCCACCGAGGGGTGCAGGGCCATCGTGCGGTCGAAGTCGGCCTTGGTGGCGCCCATGCCGATGGCGATCGCCGCCATCTGAATGATTTCGGCCGCGTGGTCGCCCACCATGTGGCAGCCGAGCACGCGGCCGCTGGCGCTCTCCACCACCAGCTTCAGCAGCACCTTCGGATCCCGGGCCGGCAGGGCCTGGCCCATCGGCCGGAAGCGGGCGCGATGGATCCGAATGTCGTCTGCGCCATGGCGAGCGATTGCCTCCTCCTCCGTGAGGCCCACCGTGGCCAGTTCCGGCTGGCTGAACACAGCGCTGGCCACCAGGCCGTGGTCCACCCGGCGGGGGTTGCCACCCCAGAGGCTGTCGGCCAGGGCCCGGCCCTCGTCGATGGCGACGGGCGTGAGGTTGATGCGGTCGGTGACGTCTCCCACCGCGTAGACATGCGGCAGGTTGGTGCGCTGATCAGCATCCACCGGGATTCGCGATCCCTCAACCGCCACCCCGGCGGCCTCCAGGTTGAGCCCCTCCAGGAAGGGCTGGCGGCCCGTGGCCAGCAGCACTCCCCCGCAGCCGATGCTCTCGCCGCTGCTGGTGGTCACGCTCAGGGTTCCGGGGCTGCCGCTGATGCCGGTGGGGTTGACGCCGCAGCGGATATCGATCCCCTCGGCCACCATCGCCTCCTGCACGGCCGTCGCCAGTTCGCGATCGAAACCCCGCAGGATCTGCGCGCCGCGCACCAGCTGGGTCACCTGCACGCCGAGGCCGTTGAGGATGCCGGCGAATTCGCAGGCGATGAAGCCGGCGCCCACCACCACCATTCGCTCGGGGAAGCGTTCGAGGTTGAACAGGTCATCGCTCACCCAGCCCAGCTCGGCGCCGGCGATGGCGGGGCGCTGGGGGCGGCCGCCCACGGCGATCAGGATCCGCCCGCCGCGCAGTTCGCGGCTGCTGCCATCCGCCGCCTGCACCACCACGGTGTCGGGACCGCTGAAGCGGCCCCAGCCGCTCACCAGCTCTACGCCGGCCTTCTCGAGGAAGCCGATGTGCAGCCGGTTGAGCCGGTCCACCTCAGCGCGCACGTTGGCCAGCAGCGTCGCCGGATCGCACTGCACATCCCCCAGGCTCCAGCCGTAACTGGCGGCATCGGCCAGGTGATGGCGATAGGCGGAGCCGTACACCAACAGCTTCTTCGGCACGCAGCCGCGGATCACGCAGGTGCCGCCGACCCGGTCGCCCTCCACGATCGCCACCCGTGCGCCGTAGGAGGCGGCGCGCTTGGCTGCGGCCAGGCCGCCGGAGCCGGCGCCGATCACGATCAGGTCGTAGGGGGCGGACATGGACTGGGCGCGGTGCTGGTGCGCTCAAGTTATGGCGGGAGCTCCCGCGCCAGCCGCCGCGCCCCCCTGCAGGAACGGCCAGGGCTCGTCAGAGTGAAGCAACAGTGCGGGCGGTGCCGCATGGCCGGATCAGCACGGGTGTCAGCGCCAGCGGTGGATCGGCAGCCCCCCCTCTGGCGCGATCGCCGCCAGGCCGGTGAGGACCTGGCGGCGGCGCTGACGGCCTGGCGGGGGGATCCCCAGGCCGTGGTGGTGGGCCTGCCCCGGGGTGGCGTGGTGGTGGCCGCTGCCGTGGCGGCGGCGCTGCAGCTGCCCCTGGTGAGCTGGGCCGTGCGCAAGCTCGCCCACCCCCAGGCGCCGGAGGTGGCGGTGGGGGCGATTGCCCCGGGCGGGGTGCTGCTCTGGGATGAGCCCTATCTGCGCCAGCTGCACCTTGAGCCCCAGCTGCGCCGCGAGCTGGTTGGGGTGCAGGACCGGGAGCTGCATCGCCGCCAACGGCTCTATGGCGATCCGCCGCCGGCCCGCCTGCGTGGCCGCACCCTGCTGGTGGTGGATGACGGCATTGCCACCGGTCTCACCGTGCGGGCGGCCCTGCTGTCGCTGCGGCAGACCCAGCCCGCGGGGCTGGTGCTGGCGGTGCCGGTGCTCGATGGGCGCCTGGTGGAGAAGCTGAGCACCCTGGTGGATCAGCTGGTGGCCCTGGCGGCCGTGGAGGGGTTGCAGTCGGTGGGCCGCTGGTATGGGAGCTTCGAGCCGGTGGAGGATCAGCAGGTGCTGGATCTGCTGCAGGGGTTCCGCTAAGCCACCCTCGCCTCAGAACCACTCCAGCGGAGCGGCGCTGGCGGGGTTGGTGCGATCTTCCGGGGTGGTGCGCGAGAAGGTCAGCACGATTGAGCGGCGTTGCTCCCCATCGGCGCTGATCGCCTCGATCGGATAGAGCTGCTGGCCATCGCGGAACGGCACCTGGATCCGGAAGCTGCCATCGGCGGCCAGGGGCACCACCTCATCGCCGATCTTCAGCGTGGCGGAGGGATCGGTGGCGCCGTAGACGATCAGCTCGGCATCGGCCACCAGCCAGAAACTGCGCTGACGGCCCACCAGGCCGCTGCCGGATTCGTTGCGACCGCTGGCCCACAGGCCCAGGCCGGAATCGTTCAGGGCCAGGCCGACGCCCTCGAGGCCCTCCAGCTCCTGGAACGCTTCAGAGCCGCGGCCGAGGCGCCGCACCCGCAGCGTGGCGGTCTGATACAGCCGCTCATGCAGGCCCGGCGTGGCCGACAGCGGCAGGGGCGGCGCGGCCGCCGCGATCGGCTCTTCCAGTACCGCGAAGGGTGTGAAGGCCTCCGGGGTCGAGGCTGCGGCGTCGTAACCGGGGATCAGGGTGGGGCTGGAGCAGGCGAGGCTGCGCCAGCCACCGGGGAGCATCAGCCCCAGTTCGGCCCGGTAGATGCGGTTGCCCAGGGGCAGGGCGACCCCCCACTGCTCGGCGCGGGGATCGACGCGCAGCTCCTGCAGGGCATGGGGCGGCTGACCTGGCTCCAGGCCCGTCACATCGGCGATGCGCAGGCGCAGGCCCGGGCCGCCCGGGCTGGAGACGCGGGCCAGATCAGCCGCCGTGAGGCCCCAGAAGGCAAAGCCCCACTGGGGGCCATGGGCCTCGAAGCGCACCCAGCTGGCGCTGCCATCGGCCGTGGGGCCGGCGAGCTCCGTGGGGGAGGGGGCCTGGCCCTGGCTCGGGTTCTGGCCCAGGCCCAGGGCTCCGAGGGCCTTCTGCGCGAGATCCTGGAACGACGGCACCGTGGGCACGAGCGATTGCTGCTCTTCCTAGGGGTTCTGCCACGTCGTGATGTGGCGAGGGTGACCGCCGTGCTCATTCCCTGACGCGCCGTTGCCGTCCTGGGGCGCGGCCCTCCTTCCCCCCGGTCCCGCCATGGCCGCCGGGCCATTGCCTAGAACACACCCTTCACCGCCCATCGGTCTCCTCTCCGCATGACGCCTGCGCCCGCCCTGGTGGCTCCGCTCAGCTGGGACGAGCTCGATGCCTGGCTGCCGGCGCAGGACGAGGCCGCGCTCCAGCAGCACCGCCGCGAAGGGCCCACCAACGCCCAGGCCCGCCTGCGCCTGTTCGGCCGACCCGAGAGCGAGGTGCGCGTCACCCTCTACCGCGATCACCACGCCTGGTGCCCGTATTGCCAGAAGGTGTGGTTGTGGCTTGAGGAGAAGCGGATCCCCTACCGGATCCGCAAGGTCACGATGTTCTGCTACGGCGAGAAGGAAGCCTGGTTCCGCCGGGTGGTGCCCTCCGGCATGCTGCCGGCCCTGGAGCTCGATGGTCGGCTGATCACCGAGAGCGATGTGATCCTGGCGGCGCTGGAGCAGGCCTTCGGGCCCCTGGGCCGTGGCCTGAGCGATCCCGATGTGTTTCCCCTGCGCCAGCTGGAGCGCCGCCTGTTCCGCGCCTGGTGCCAGTGGCTCTGCTACAGCGAGGGCAAGGGCCCCCATACGGCACCGGCGGAGCAGCACTTTGAGCGGATCGCGGGCCTGGTGGAGCAGGCCCTCGACACCACGGAGGGCCCTTTCTTTCTGCCGGAGTTCAGCAGCGCCGATGTGATCTTTGTGCCCTACCTCGAGCGGATGAACGCCTCGCTGGCCTACTACAAGGGCTACGGGCTGCGCAGCCGGCATGCGGCGATCGACCGCTGGTTCAGTGCCCTCGAGCGCCGCTCCACCTACCTGGGCACCCAGAGCGACATCCACACCCACGCCCACGACCTGCCGCCCCAGATGGGGTGCTGTCTGGCCAGCGGCAGCCCCGAGCAGCGGGCCGTGGCCGCCCTGGTGGACGGCGGGCCCTGGCCCGAGGCCGGCACGTTGCCCCATCCGGCCCTGGTGGAAAGCCGCCAGCCCGAGCCCGCCGATGCCGCCGCCGAGGCCGTGGCCCGGGTGCTGCGTCACCGCACGCGCCTGCTGGCCGTGAATCCCGAGGGCGGTCGCCGCGGTGCCCAGGCCGCAGAGCGCCTGGATGTCGCCCTGCGCTGTGCGCTCACCACCCTGGCGCAGCCGCACGAGCCCCCCTGCCCGCCACCCCCCGGCAGCGCCCCAGGGCTGCGCTATCTGCGCGATCGGATCTGCGTGCCGCGCGACATGTCGCTCCACGCTGCCCGCCAGCTGCGCCGTGCCCTGGAGCGCATCGCCGCCCTCGATGGCCCCGCCCAGGGGCCGTTGCTGCCCGTGCGCGACCGGCGCGACCAGGATCCCCGGCCCTTCCTGCGCGACCCGGCTGATGGCTGAGCTCGATCTGCACACCCTCGAGGAGCTCCTCGGGCGCTGGGGCTACCTGGTGATCTTCGCCGGCATGCTCCTGGAGAACGCCGGCCTGCCCCTGCCGGGGGAAACCATCACCCTGCTCGGGGGGTATGCGGCCGGCAGCGGTCAGCTCGAGCTGCTGGGGGTGATGGCTGCGGCCTGCGCCGGGGCCGTGCTCGGCGACAACATCGGCTACTGGGTGGGGCGCCGCTACGGCTGGCCCCTGCTGCTGCGGGTTGGGCGGCTGTTGCGGCTGCCCCCCGATCAGCTGGAGCAGTGGCGCGCCCGCTTCCTGCGCCATGCCGGCCCCTCGGTGTTTCTCGGCCGGTTTGTGGCTGTGCTGCGGGTGCTCGCCGGCCCGATGGCCGGCGCCGTGGCGATGCCCTACCGCCGCTTTCTGGTGTGCAACCTGGCCGGCGCGCTGCTCTGGGCCAGCTCGATGGTGTCGCTCGCCTGGTTGGGGGGGCGCTGGATTCCGATCGAGCGGATGCTCGGCGGCGTGGTGCAGTTCGGCCTGGGGGCTCTGCTGCTGGTGGGGCTGGTGCTGCTGCTGCCGGCCGTGCTCTCGCGCTGGGAGGGCAGCTGGCTGGCCCGCGGCACCGGCGCGGGCAGCAACCGCCCAGCCGGCGAGCCGCCCGCGCCAGGATCAGACGCCGCCTGATCGGCCGCTCAGCCCCTCACGCTTGGCCATTAGGTACTTCACCAGCTCCTGCTGCAGGGCCAGCAGCTCGCGGGTGCAGCCGCGGAAGGCCGCTCGGTGGCGGATCTCATCGTGGCGGGTGTTGAGATCGCGCAGCATCAGTTCGATGGCATCGAGTTCGGCCCGGTTCATCGCCTGCGCTGCTGCTGGGGGTGACCTTATCAATCACCCGGCGTGGCCACCGCCCCTGGCGCTGGTGTGTGCGCTTTCCATGGCTAGCGTCCGCCCAGTGGCGATCTGGCGGCATGGTTCGTCTGCGGCGTTCACGCGGCCGCGGCCGCTGCACCGGCCTGGCCCTAGCGGTGTTGCTGGGAGCCGCAGCGGTTCTCGAGGCTCCCGGGCCTGGCGGCCTGCCGGCGCGGGCTGTGGAGCTGCAGGGGCAGACCTGGTTCGCCAGGCCCCCCTGGAAGGTGGAGTTCCGCAACTACTACTGGTATGTGATGCAGGCCGGCGGGGAGTACTACTTCACCGTGACCCTGCCGGAGCAGGCCGGGGTGGGGCTGGGGGGGCTGCTGATCCAGCAGACCCGCGGGGTGGATCGCCAGTTCCCGCTGAATGCCGAGCGCAGTCGTGCCTTTCTGGGTGTGCCCCGCCGCGAGGGGCCGGCCGTGGCGGTGCAGGCCGATTTCGATAACGAGCGCCGCCGCTACGCCATCCGCTTCCCCCAGCCGCCCCAGCCCGGCCAGACGGTCACCGTGGCCCTGCGTCCCTGGACCAACCCCAGCCAGGCCGACACCTACATGTTCTCGGTGCAGGCACTGCCCGACGGCCCCAACCCGGTGCCCGCGTCGCTGGGCTTCGCCACGATGCCGATCTACAACGCCTTCCCGTTCTGAGGCCCCGGCCGCCGGCCGGCCCAACCGGCCAGCAGGAACACCAGCGCCATCAGCAGATAGCCGAGGGCCCAGGGGCTGCCGGTGCCCCAGCCGAGCTTCAGCACCGTGTCGGCCTGGCTGAAGCTCCAGGCGTGGATCAGCCCCAGCCAGCTGGCCAGGGACGCCAGGGCGCTGATCAGGGCGGCCGCCAGGAAGCGGCGCTCGATCACATACACGAGCATCCCGGCCAGGAGCATGGCGCTGATGATCTGCCCCTGCTCCAGGGCGAAGGCACCGGCGGCCCACACATCGGCCTGGCGCAGGGGCTCCAGCAGGGCCGGGCCGAACGGGGTGGTGCTGCCTCCCGCGCCGCCGGCCCGTAACCCCGCCTTGAGCAGCAGCGCTCCCCAGCCCGCCAGCCCCGGCAGCATCCCCAGGGCCACCGCCGGTGCATGGGCGGAGGGGGTGGCCTGGAAGGCCTGGGCCGCCATCACCAGGCCGATGTAGAGCACGATCGCCATGCCGGCCTCCACCGGCACCAGCTGGCCGACCAGGCCGAACACCCCCAGCAGGCAGGCGGCTCCCATCACCAGCCCGTTGAGCCAGGAGTAACCGATGCGGGCGCCCATGGCCTTCCAGCCGGGATGGCCGATGTAGAGCGAGGTGGGAAAGCAGGAACCGAAGGCGGCGGCGGCGATGGTGCCGAGGCCGTTGATCAGCATCGAACTGCGCACCGGATAGCGATCACCGGCGGCATCGGCGCTCTCGATGTTCTGCAGCGAGCCGAGCACGTTGAACAGGCCCATCGGCACCACCACCCCCAGCCAGGGCAGCAGTTGGCCGCGGGCCTGCCAGAGGTTCAGCAGCTCCAGATGGGGCCAGCGCCAGCCCACCTGGGCGGCTTCACGGGCCCAGAGTGCCGGGTTGTTCTGGATCAGGCCTGTGCCCCAGGCCAGGGCGATGCCCACCAGCACCGCCAGCAGTCCACCCGGCACCGGCAGCTGCAGCTGGCCGTAGTACGTCACCAGGATCACCGCCAGCACCGCCAGCCCCACCACCGGCTGGGCGTAGGTGCGCAGCAGGAAGCCCAGGGCGATGTAGCCCAGCGCGATCCCCGCCAGGGTGGAGAGCAGGGCAGCACGGGGCAGCCAACGCCGCAGCAGATCGGCGCTGAACGCCCCGGCCGCCTCGATCAGGCCGGAGCCCAGGCAGGCCACCAGCCCCGCCCGCCAGGCCAGCTGCACGGCTTGCTCCTCCGCCAGCCCCTGGCCCAGGGCGGTGAGCTTCACCGGCAGCATCACCAGGAACACGAAGGCGAACAGGCTCACCGTGTTGATGCCGTAGGGGAGGGCCGTGCGATCGCTGCGCCCCTCCAGCCGCGCCAGCCGGTGGGCCTGGATCGCATAGGCCCCATTGCCCACCAGCAGGCTGATGCCCGTGGCCGGCAGCACCGTGCCGAACAGCAGCGCATCGGGAAAGCCCAGCACGCCGCGGCAGAGGCCGAGGATCAGCAGGATCTGGATCAGGTTGTCGAGCCCGAGGCCCAGGAACCCATCCACATCGCCGGCAACGAACCAGCGCGGACCCTGCGCACGCGAATGGGGGCTGGCCATGGGGACGCGTGCCGCGGTGCCCTCATCCTCCGCTGCCACCGCGGCGGGTCGCCGCCCGCCAGGATGCCGAGCTGGTTCTGTCCCCCTGCACCCCGCAGCCCCGCCCATGGAAGCCCGCTGGAATGGCGCCGTGATCGCCCGCTCGAACGACATTGAAACCGTGGAGGGCAATGCCTACTTCCCGGCCGAGTCCCTGGTGATGGAGCACGTGCAGCCCTCCAGCCACACCAGCGTCTGCGGCTGGAAGGGCACCGCCCACTACTACGACGTGGTGGTGAACGGCGAGGTGAATGGCAATGCCTGCTGGTTCTATCCCGAACCATTCGAGGCCGCCGCACGCATCAAGGGGCGTGTGGCCTTCTGGAAGGGCGTGCAGGTGGTGGACGCCTGACGGCGTTCAGCTCGCCGGCGGCGGCTGCAGCGAGGAGTGGTGATGCTGGATGCGCCAGCCCTCGGGGCCGTGCACGTAGGCAAACGTGTAGCGGGCCTGCACCCACTGCGCGGCGTCGCCGTCGCGGCCCGCCAGGAGGAAGCTGTAGGTGCCGGCATCGAGCGCTGTGTTGCACCCCAGGCTGATCCGGCGGCTGTCGATGCGTCCCTGCGGTGATCGGGCCAGGAACCCCTCGAAGTAGGCACGGATCGCCGCCGGCGTGTCGCGGGGCTGGTCGGAGAGGGTGGGCAGCAGCAGGGCGTCCGCGCTGTAGAGGGCGGCGACCTGGCCCGCATCGCCGCTGGCCAGGGCGGCATTCCAGCGTTCGAAGAGCCCCTCCACGGTGCTGCGGCTGACCGCGGTACAGCTGGGGGTGGGTTCGGTGGCCGTGGACACCACGGCCAGGGCCGGTGACGGCAGGCTGAGCAGCAGGGCCAGTGGCAGGGCCACCAGCCTCGCCAGCAGAATTGGCGGCGTCACCGCAGCCGGGCGGTGCAGCCCGCGCCAGGCGCATCCCAGCGGCCTGGCGATCGACGCGACGACCGTTTCGACGCACTGAAGCACAGCAGATGGCATTGCGATTACCTCCGTTCCAGACTCTGCCTGCCCCCGCCGGCGATGGCACCGACCTGCTGGAGGTGGCGCTGGCCGAGCTGCAGCCCACGCAACTGTGTGTGGGCATGGCGGAGATCCGCAGCCGCCAGCGCGATTTCGCAGGGGAGGACGCCAAGGACCGGCGCCGCTACCTGCGCGGCAAACCCACACCGTTGGTGCGCAGTGCCAGCGGCGACCTGTGGATGGTGGATCGCCACCACCGCCTGCGGGCCCTGCTGGAGCTGGATCCACAGGCCCGGGCCTTCGGCTACGTGGCCCTGCAGCTGGAGGTGGCGGACCGGGATCTGGTGCTGCAGGAGCTCCACCGCCGCGGCTGGTTGTACCTCTACGACGGCCGCGGCCTGGGCCCCCTCGCCCCGGCCGCCCTGCCCCGCACCCTCACAGCCACCCAGGACGATCCCTACCGCAGCCTGGTGTGGAAGCTCAAGCGCGAGGGCGTGATCGCCGCGGCACCGCTGATCCCGTTCCACGAATTCCGCTGGGGCGCCTGGCTGCGCAGCCGCACCCTGCCGCCGTTCAGCTCGGATCGCCTCGATCCGGCCCTGCCCGCGGCCCGTGCCCTGGCGCGCTCCCGTGCCGCTTCCCACATGGCGGGTTGGCAGGGACCGGGCTGAGCCCGGCCTCCTACGACACGGGCGGTCCCGCCACGGGGTCGGCGATCACCGGCTCCGGGCTCTTGCCGTGCTTGCAGCGGTACATGGCCCGATCGGCCGCCTGCATCAGGGCATCCACATCGGCGCCGTGCTCCGGCCAGCGGGCGATGCCGATGCTCACGGCGATGCGCAGCACCTCGATGCCATGGATGCTGGTGTAGGGCTGGCTCACCTCCGCCTGGATCCGCTTCGCCAGCCCCATCAACCCCTCCAGATCCGCGGCCTGGGGCAGCAGCAGCACGAATTCATCGCCCCCCTGGCGGCAGAGGGTGTCGCTCTTGCGCAGGAAGCTTTCCAGGCGGCGGCTCACGGCGATCAGCAGTTGATCGCCGATGTCGTGACCGAAGCTGTCGTTCACGTCCTTGAAGCCGTCGAGGTCCATGAACATCAGGCCCACCGTGTAGCCGTAGCGCTGGGCCATGGCCAGGGTCTGCTCCACGCGGTCCACCAGCAGGCTGCGGTTGGCCAGGCCCGTGAGGGCATCGTGGGTGGCCTGGTGCAGGATCTCCTGCTCCTTGGCGTAGCGGGCGGTGATGTCCTGGTACATCGCCACGTAGTGCAGCGGTTTGAGCCGCTTGTCGGTCACCGTGGTGATGCTCACGTCGTGGAGCCGCACGCTGCCGTCCTTGCACTGGTTCCAGATCTCCTGGTGCCAGCTGCCCTGTTGGCGCAGGCCATCCCACAGGCTGCGATAGAAGCTGTCGTCGTGCTTGCCGGAGCGCAGGATGCGCAGCGATTTGCCGCGCAGATCGATGTTGGTGTAGCCGGTGAGCTGGGTGAAGCTCTGATTCAGCGACAGCACCAGGCCGTCGGGATTGGTGATCACGACGCCTTCCACCGTGCCTTCGAACACCGCGGCGGCCACGGCAAGATCCTCGGCGGCCTCGGACACCTGATGCAGGGCATCGAGGGTGCGGCGGTGGCTGAGCAGCAATTCGCGGCTCACCATGGCGGCCAGCGCTGAAATCAGGCTGCCCATCAGCAGGATCACCCCCTGGGTCGGATGGAGGCCGTCCGGCCCAGGCAGCGCCCGGGTGAGCTGCACGCCCACCAGCCAGCTGCGTCCACCCACCGTGATCCGCTCGTAGTTGGGGTCGGTGAGCCGCGGGCTTCCAAAGCTGTCCGTGGGGTCGTAGAGCAGCCCGATGCGGCTGGGACGATCGCCGTCGAACAGCAGCACCGTGGACCCCTGCAGGTTGGTGTTGTTGATGCCCTGCAGGGTGGTCTCCATCAGCCCCTCGATGCTGAAGGGGATGGAGGCCCATCCCCACACCTGATCTCCCCAGTGCTCCGCCGCGCTGGGCAGGGCGCGGCGGTCGCGGCGGATCACCGAGTAGAGGATCGACCCGGCCCGCCCATACCCCCGGGTGTTCTGCTGCAGCTCGAGCTTGCCGCTCAGCACCGGATAGCCGCTGCGGGCGGCCTTGATCAGCGCATCGCGGCGGATGGGTTCGCTCAGCAGGTCGTAGCCGATGGCCTGGCTGTTGCTGTGGTGCATCGGATCCAGCACCGTGACCGGCGCATAACCCGGCCGCAGGCCGGCGGGGCGGATCCGCACCGGTTGGCCATAGATCGCCGCCATGCTGGCCTCGTAGTTGGCCCGATCGGCCGGCGTCACATAGCGGGCGTAGCCGAGAGCGAGGATCCCCTCGGGCAGTTGTCTGGCACTGCGCAGATCCTCCACATAGAGGCGGAACAGCTCGGGGGTGAGGGAGCCGTTGCTCTCGGCCATGGCGGTGATGCCGGCCACCGTGGCGCTGAGCGCGTTCATCCGCGTCACCAGGGCGTCGCTCAGATCGTCGATCAGGGCGATTTCGGCCTGCTCGTGATAGCGGCGGTTGAACAGGATGTTCTGAACGGTGATGCCTGCCGTGATCAGCAGGCCCAGGACCAGCACGGCCAGGGGCAGCTGGGTGATGCGGCGGCCAAGGGGGGCTCGACTCGGTGCATTGGCGCTGGGGATGGCGTTGGCCGGGGAGGGTGCCATGGGTCGGGCTCAGCCCAGCGCGGCGGCGGCGCGTTCCAGCAGGACCCCCAGGCCGGGCAGGGCCGGCTCCGCTGGCGTGACCAGCAGCCGGGGCTCCAGTGGCTTGGCCGCCGCCTCCAGCTGGTGTTGCAGCGCCTGGAGCTTCGGCTCGAGGCCCTCGCGATCCGGCCAGATCAGGCTGAATTCGCCGCTGCCGGTGCGCCCCACCAGCCCGCCGCTGCCGCTGTGCTGCGTGCAGACGGTGGCGATCTGGCGCAGGCGCTGGTCGGTGTGCGCAGCCCCATCGGGGCTGGCGTTGAGCTGCCGCAGGCCGCTCACAACCACCGTGATCAGCAGCGGCGAGCGCCCGGCGGCCTGGGCCTGCTGCAGCAGTGTTTCGCCGTCCGTGAGCAGGGCCTCCCGCGTGAGCACCCCGGTGAGGGGGCAGAGGGTCATCTGGCGCCGCTGGTTGATCTCGTGCATCGCCATGGCGCTGAGCTGGGCGAGCAGCTCCTCCTGGTAGGGCGTGAGCAGGTGGGGCTGCCGATCGATCACGCAGAGGGTGCCCAGGCGATGGCCGGCTGCGGAGATCAGCGGGGCGCCCGCATAGAAGCGGATGTTCGGCTCGCCTTGCACCAGGGGGTTGTCGCGAAAGAGGCTGTGGTTCAGGGCGTCGGCCACCACGAACACCTGATCGCTGCGGATGGCGTGGTCGCAGAACGCCACATCGCGGGGGGTTTCCGTGGCCTCCAGGCCCTGACGGCTGAGGAACCACTGGCGGTCGCGATCCACCAGGGAGATCAGGGCGATCGGCGTGCCGAGCATCTCGGCCGCCAGGCCCACGATGCGATCGAGCTGGGCATTGCTCGGTCCATCGAGAACGCGGTGGGCGTAGAGGTCGCTCAGGCGTTGCTCTTCAGTGCCCCTCGGCGCGGAGCCTGAAGCGAGAGGGTAAAGCGTGTCAGCGGGCATGCCGGCTGCCGCATTGGATTGCCCGCAAGGTAGGGACGCTCACCCCGCCCTGCACGCACCCGTCAGGGACCTTGCCCGGCCGGGCTGCCGCTGATCGCCCCCTGCACCCGCTGAGCCTGCTGGACCAGCTGCCGTTCGGTGGCGGCGTACACCGCCTCGGCTTCCGCGGTGCTGCGGCCGATGCAGGTCATGCCCAGCTTGCCGAATTCCGAGAGGCAGCCCAGCAGGTGGAAGACGCTGCCGTGCAGCCGTGCCGGGTCGTAGTGCAGGTTGGCATCGGCCACCAGGTCGATCAGATCCACCGGCAGCAGGCCCCGCAGGGCCGGATGGCAGATGTTGTCGCTGGCGCGGTAGTGCAGCGTCTGACCGGTGGGGGCCACGAACGCACCGCTCGCGGGATGGAGCTGGCCGGAGGTGATCGCCCGCAGGGCCATCATCGGGTGGGTGGTGCCTCCCTGGCGCAGGTTCACCTCGATGGCCTGCAGGTCCCACCGGTCGCCAAAGCGGCGGGCGATGAAATCCACGGCGTAGCGCTCCAGGGCTCCCTCCGAGGCCAGGGCCTCGCCCACGGCCCGGCCGTGGCGCATCAGCTCCAGCCGGTAGGGGTCGGCGGCCGGGAACTGACAGCCCAGGTAGGTCTGGCCGCTGACGCCTCCGAGGATCTGCTCGTGGGTGGAGAGCACCTCCACCGTGCCGCCCGGGTGGATCGTGCCCTGCACGCTCGGGGAGGTCAGCGCCTCACCCCCCTCCAGCCAGGCCTCCACCAGGGCGCCCTGCTGCACCACCAGCTCGCGCCACTGGGGCGGTGGCATCGGCAGGTGCTCGATGGCATGGCGCAGCCGCCGGCGCCGTTCCGCGGCGCTGCAGTCGGCCAGGTCCAGCGGGGCCAGCGCGAGGGGGGCATTGCCCTCGCCGCTGAAGCCCTCGTTCAGTTTCACCACGGCCCGCCCCAGGTCGGGATGGCTCTCCCACAGGCTGGCGGTGGCTTCGGTCAGGTCGTCGAGGCTGTGCACCAGCGGGCTGCCGGGGGGATGGGGCACGCCGCAGCGGGCAAACAGCTCACGGCTGCCGGCCTTGCTGCCCCAGTAGCCCAGGGCCGGATCGGTGCCCAGCAGGGGCACCTGCAGCAGCTCCGACAGCCGCTTCTCCTGCTCGGTCACCACATAGCAGGCGATGAAGCTGCGGCCGGGGCGCAGCAGTTCGCGGATGCGGGCCAGCAGGGCCGGCCGCTCCAGCAGCTTCTCGGTGAGCGGGCGGCTGGAGGCGTCATCGGTGTCGAACAGGTGCAGCCGCCGGCGGGCGTGGGAGGCGGGCACACCGGGCAGCAGCTCCAGCACCGCATCCACCACCAGCTCCGGCAGGAGCTTGCTGGTGACGTACAGGATCCGCACGCCGGGATCCCGCAGGCGGATCAGCGAGAACAGCTGCCGTTCCTCGTAGTGATGGGCGCCGGTCACCAGCTCCAGCTGGGCCCGGTCCATGCTCAGCGAGGGCAGCATCAGCAGGTCGAAATCCACGCCGTTGCCGTCGTGCTCGCGGCCCCACTCCGGCAGCAGCTGGCTCTGGAGTTCGCGGAAGGAGAGGGACATCAGGGCTGGTGCTGAAGCGGTGGCTGGGGCGCTGATCAGCGCAGCTGCGGCCGGCTGGCCTGCACTGCCCACAGGGCCAGCAGCCCGTAGAGCAGGGCATAGAGCGGTGTGCCCCAGGCCCAATGCTGGCGCTGCACCATCCAGGTGGCCATCAGCGGCGCCGTGCCCGCGAACAGGGCCATCGCCAGGGAGTAGCCGATCGAGAACACGGCGCAGCGCTCGCGCAGCGGCACCAGCACCACGCCCAGCACCCCCTGGGCTCCCATGGTGGCCATCAGCGGCGCCAGCATCAGCAACAGGGCGAGCGTGAGCGAGGAGAGGGTTCCCTGCTGACCGATCAGCAACCCCGCCGGCATCACCACCAGCAGGGCGAGGTTGCCCCAGCGGTTCACGGCCACCAGGCCATGGCGATCGGCCAGGTGCCCGCCCAGCACCACCAGCGGCAGGCCGATCGTCTGCACCACGCTGGCCACCGTGTTGGCGGCGGCGCTGTTGCCCAGCTGCACGCCGGTGAAATCCACCAGATACACAAAGGCCAGGTAGAAGATCACATTGGCGAAGCTCACCAGGCCGATCACCTGCAGCACCAGCCGCCACTCCTGCGCCACCTGCTGCAGGCGCCCCAGCACGGCCTCACCCAGCTCCGCCAGGTTGCGCAGCGGTGGTGCATCCGCATCGGCGGGCAGGGTTTCCGGCATCGCCTGCCGCATCCACAGGCCCACCATCGCCACCAGGGCCCCCAGCAGGAAGGGCAGCCGCCAGCCCCAGGCGGCCATCGCCTCCTGCCCCACCCCCCAGCCGATCAGGGCTGCGGTGCACGACCCCAGGCTGAAGCCCACCAGGCCGCCGGCCACCGCCAGGCTGGAGAGGAACCCGCCATGGCCGCGGCTGGCGGCTTCGGTGGCATAGGTAATGCTGCCGGTGAATTCCCCGCCCACCGAGAAGCCCTGCAGCATCCGCAGCAGGATCAGCAGGGCGCCGGCGGCCATGCCGATCTGGGCGTGGGTGGGCAGCAGGCCGATCGCCAGGCTGGCGAAGCCCATGATCACAATGCTCAGGCTGAGCATCAGCCGGCGCCCCAGCAGATCCCCCAGCGGGCCGAGCACGAGGCTGCCCACCGGACGCATCAGATAGCCCACGGCGAACACACCGAAGGAGGCCAGGGTTTGCAGGGCCGGCACCTCCGCGGGGAAGAAGGCCTGCCCCAGGGCGCTGGCCACGTAGCCGTACACGGCGAAGTCGTACCACTCCAGGGCGTTGCCGAGCAGGGCGGCCAGGGCGGCGAGCCGGCGCTGGCGGGGGGTGAGGCTGAGCTCCATGGCGCCACTCTGCAGGGCTGGAGCGGTGGCGGCCGCGCTGCGCCGGCCCTCAGAAGCTGGCGTTGATCTGCAGCCCTGCCGCCAGGATCCCCGGCAGGGGGCCGCTGCCGGCACTGGGGTTGATGATCCACTGCAGCGTGGGTTGCAGCGCCAGGCCGTCGGTCAGCCGCAGCTGGTAGCCCAGCTCCACCATCCCCTCGTAGGCGCTGCCCCAGCTGGAGGCTGGCCCCTCGCGCAGGCCGGCGCGGCCGCCGGCCAGCACCAGCACATCGAACGGGCGGCTGGGGATCGGCCCCTGCACCACCAGGCCGGCGGCGACGAAGCTCGGGCTGAGGGCGGCGGCCTGGCCGCCGCTCCAGGCCCCGCCGAACCACAGCCGCTCATCGAGCCCCAGCGGCAGCCCGCTGCGCAGGGTGGCGGAGCCGTACACACCGGAGCTCCGCGCCGATGTGTGGAAGCCCCCCAGGTTCAGCAGCGCCCCCGGCAGCTGGCTTTGCACCAGCAGTGGGCCGCTGCAGTCCGGCCGCTGCCGTACCACCCCGCCGCCGGCGCCGCGGCAGGCCGTGATCGCACGATCGGCCGGCGGGGCCAGGCCGGCGGGGCTCCAGCTGAGTTGCAGCAGCTGGGCCGAGCCGCCGGCGATGCCCGTGAACGGCGCTGGACTGCCCAGCCACTGGGCCAGTGGCGCGGTGCTGCCCAGGTCGAACCAGCCGTAGCGGAGGGAGAGGTCTGGGGCTGGCTCCAGGCTCACGATCCCCCCCAGGGAGCCATAGGGGCTGATCGGCAGGCCGTTCAGGGCGATGTTCAACGTGTCGTTGAACGCCGAGTGGACGTAATAGTCGAACACCGGCGCGGCGATGAAGCTCGGATTCAGCGGCACGATCCCGGCCGACACCTCCAGCCAGCCGTTGCCGGCCCGGCGCGTCAGGCTGGCCTCGGTGAGCAGGACGCCGCTGGGATAGGCGATCTGCTGCAGCTCGAACAGGGCGCCGATCTCCTGGCTGTAGAGCGGATCACCGCTGGTTTGGTTGAGGCTGAGCTGCAGCTGCCAGTGGTCCGCCTCCTGCCACTGCGCAACCGGGCGCGCCAGCCCGGGGCTGAGGCTGAGGCTGAGGCTGGTCTGGTCGATCCAGCCCGCCTGGCGGCGCTCCCCCCCCAGGGGATTGGCCATCGGCTCCGCCGTGGCGCCGATGCTGAGCTGGAGCCAGTCGGGCAGGGGCAGCAGCCGCTCGCCGATGCGCCAGCCGGGGGGCAGCTGCAGGGTCTGCGGCGCGGGGGTGTCCGCGGGCGCCGTGGGTTCGGCACGCAGGGCGGTGGGGGCGGCCTGGAGCAGGGCCGCCAGCAGGGCCGTGAGCCAACGCCGGGTGGCCATCTCCGCCGTGGACGCAGCTGGTTCAGGATCCCCACCCGCGCGCCCCGTGGCAACGGTGCCGGTGCCGGTGGGGCGCGGCGCGGCGGGGAGGGGCGGCGGAATCAGCCCTGCTTGCGCTTGGCCTTGGCCTTCGGCTTCGGGGCCTCGGCGGCGGGCTCGGCAGCCGGCGCGGCGGACGCAGCCGGCTCGCTGGTGGCGCCTTCCCCGCTCACCACCACGCTCACCACCTTGCCGCCCTGACGGATCACCCGCTGCAGGGCCTCGTTCATGCGGCTGAAGGGCACGCGCGTGGTGTAGGCGCCGTGGCGCACGAAGGCGTTGTTGGCGATGCCGGTGGCGGTGATCGTCACCACACGGCTGCCTTCACCGGCGGCACCGGCGCTGGGTGCCGACACCAGCAGCTCGCTGCTGCGGAAGCCGTAGGCGGGAGTGCCATCGATGCGGCGGACGTTGCTGAGGTCGCCGCTGGGGAGATCGTTGTGCTCAGACATGGAAGCTCGGAAGGGTCCGTCGGTACTGATGTGGGCGTACTGGGCCGCCGTGGGGGCGTGGGCCCAGCTGGTGGGGGAGGTGGCAACGCGAACGCTGCCAGTGGCCTGGGCCACGGGAATCGGCCGGTTCTGGTGCAGGGCCCGGCCGAGCCTGAACTGGGTGCCGCTGCCGTCGCCCTTGGCGGAAGCGGCGGCGCCACGGGCCAGCTGCATCAGCCAGGAGAACTGGCGGCCCTGATGGCCCGCGCGGTAGTTCCAGCCGTGCAGATGGGGCACGCAATCGTTGCCGAAATTGGCGTTGTATTCGGGGCTGTCGATGTAGGAATCGATCTCGGCGTCGTAGCCCTGCTCCTGCAGGATCGTGAAGTGGTGCAGCATCTCCGCCCTGTTCTGCGGCGCGCGACCGAGCAGATGCTTGTGGTTCAGCTCGATGAAGCGGTAGGGGTTGCAGGTCTCGAAGAAGCGCGCGCGGTACAGGCTGCTCTTGGCCAGGCTGCGCACGAACTCGCGCACGTTCAGAGTGCCGTTCAGGAACAGCGATTCCGCTCCGTCGAGGCGCTCGCTGGCCATCAGATACTGGCCGCCCAGCACCTGCTGATACACGGCACGGATGATCGTGCGTTTGGCGCTGTCGCTGGCGTGGCGCCAGTGCTCTTGGGTCTGGCCGCTGGTAAACCGCTCAATGCCCAGGTCGGGCGCTTTCACGAGTGACATCAGGCTCGGACAGGCAGGGGTAGCTGGGCGTGCACAGACGCCCCCGGCCGGACCGTAGGGAGGGTGTTTTGGCTTGTCTGCCGATCGTTGCGAGCTGTTTACCTGTTGCCTCAGGGCAGGCTCACCACATCGATCGGTGATCCGATCAGCCGAGCGATCGTGCGGGCCGCCAGGGTGGCGCTCTCCTGGCAGGGGAAGCTCCAGGCGCTGCGATGATCCACCACGCTGGCCAGGTGATCGTCAGGGCCTTCGATCACCAGGTAGCCCGTGCTGCCGCGCCGGCAGAGGGCAAAACGCTGGGCAACGATGCGCGGCGCATCAAGGCGCGGAATCGGCATGTGGATCTCCCCGTGGGGATGACCACCGCTAGCAAGGCCCGAGGGCCGAAAATCAGCAGGGTGCGATTTCTTCAAGAAGCTGGCCGCTCACGCACACCGTGCGGCAGCGGCGCTGTTCCTGCCGGCTGAGCTTGCGGGCAGCGATGTAGGCCAGCAGGGGGTTGGGATAGGTCTTGAGTTGATCCCAGGCTCCGTCGTCGCGCAGGGCCAGCAGTCGGGTCTGCATGGGCGAGAGAGGTGTGTCGCTGGTTGGAGGTTATGGATCGGACCTGCCAGGTCCCGGTAACAGCTGCTACGAAATGGGCAGGTTCCGGTGCGGGTGGACACGGTTATGCGGGATCGGCATCCGGGCGGCCCCCGGCCCCGCCACCAGCGCCTGCACGAGCATCGTCCCGGTTCCTCGGCCGCCTTCCGTTGGAGCGTGCTGCTCAACACGCTGCTTTCGGCGCTTCAGCTGGTGATCGCCTTCGCCTTTGGGTCGTTGGCGCTCGTGGGGGATGCCCTGCACAACCTGGGCGATGTGGCCGGTCTGTTGTTCGGCTGGGGGGCCGAGCGGCTGAGCACCCGACCCACCAGTGAGCACTTCACCTACGGCTATGGACGCAGCACCGAGCTGGCGGCCCTGGCCAATGCCCTGCTGATCTGTGCCGCCGGGCTGGTGGTGATGGTGGAAGCGCTCCAGCGCCTGGCCCATCCGTCGCCGGTGCTGGCCGGGCCCGTGGCCTGGGCCGCCGCCGCCGGTGTGGTGGTGAACCTGTTGTCCGCCTGGGCCTTCGCCGCCCAGGCACGGCACGACCTCAACCGCCGCGCCGCCATGCTGCACTTGCTCAGCGATGCCGCCGTGTCGGCGGCGGTGCTGATCAGTGCCCTGCTGGTGCTGCTCACCGGCTGGGACTGGCTGGACAGCGTCGCTGCCCTCGGGGTGGGGCTGGCGGTGGCCTACACGGGCTGGGACCTGCTGCGCGAATCGGTGCGCCTCAGCCTGGATGCGGTGCCGCGCCACATCGACCTGGAGGCGGTGACGCGCACCCTGGCGGCTCTGCCGGGGGTGGTGGATGTGCACCATCTGCATGTGTGGGCGATCAGCACCAGCCAGACCGCCCTCACCGTGCACCTGCGCCGCCACACCACCCTGCCCGACATGGAACTGCTGCATCGGGCCAAGCAGCAGCTGGCGGAGCTCGGCATCGTGCACAGCACCATTCAGCTGGAGCCCCCTGATGGGCGATGAGGGCAGCGGCCGGGCCGGGTGCCTCTGCCTGCGCGGATGACCCTGCCTAATCTCAGGCCAGATCCGGGCCCCAGATGTTGCAACGTCCGCCCCACCTCAGGCCTGCAGGATTGCTGGCTGCCGGGCTGCTGATGGCCGCCGGCCTGGTGGGCTGCTCGGGCCCGGTGAAGCCAGCGGCCAGCCGTGCACCCCTGCCGGGGGACACCGCGCCGGCGCCCCCGTCCAACACCTTCCAGAGCGGGGTGCGTGCGATGACCGGCACGATCCCCCGGGCCCGTGATGCCGCTGCCGATGCCAACCAGCGCACCGCCGAGAATGCTGCAGCGGCCAACGCGATTCAGTAGCTCCCTGGCCCCTGGCTGCCGCGGCTTCAGCCCGGCACCGCTGGAATCAGACCGGCGGCCTCCAGTTCGGGGATGAACCCGAAGGCGGTGGGGGTGCTGAGGCGATCGGGAAACAGCACCCCATCGAGGTGGTCGCATTCGTGCTGCAGCACCCGGGCCTCAAAGCCCTGCACCTGGCGGGAGTGGGCCCGGCCGCCGGCATCGCGCCAGTGGAGCTGGATGCGCTGCCAGCGCTCCACCTGCCCGCGCAGGCCTGGCACGCTCAGGCAGCCCTCCCATCCTTCCTGGCGGTCGTCATCCAAGGGCCGGAGCTGCGGGTTGATCAGCAGCCGTTCGGCAAAGGGTTCCGCCTGCGGGTAGCGCGGGTTGTTCTGCACCTCGGCGATCACCACCCGCCAGGGCACCCCGATCTGCGGCGCCGCCAGCCCAGCACCCTGGCAGGCGTGCATCGTCTCCCGCAGGTCGACGATCAG
>JBEGQE010000001.1:0-7514 GCA_041181145.1 Cyanobacteriota bacterium | reverse complement strand
CTGATCAACAACATCGCCAAGGAGCACGGCGGCGTGTCCGTGTTCGCCGGCGTGGGTGAGCGCACCCGCGAGGGCAACGACCTCTACGAGGAATTCAAGGATTCGGGCGTGATCAACGCCGAAGACCTCTCCAAGTCGAAGGTGGCCCTCTGCTACGGCCAGATGAACGAGCCCCCCGGCGCCCGCATGCGCGTGGGCCTGTCGGCTCTGACCATGGCCGAGCACTTCCGCGACGTGAACAAGCAGGACGTGCTGCTGTTCGTCGACAACATCTTCCGCTTCGTGCAGGCCGGCTCGGAAGTGTCGGCTCTGCTGGGCCGCATGCCCTCCGCCGTGGGCTACCAGCCCACCCTCGGCACCGATGTGGGTGCCCTGCAGGAGCGCATCACCTCCACCCTGGAGGGTTCGATCACCTCGATCCAGGCCGTCTACGTGCCTGCGGACGACCTGACCGACCCCGCACCGGCCACCACCTTCGCCCACCTGGACGCCACCACCGTGCTCAGCCGCGGCCTGGCCTCCAAGGGCATCTACCCCGCTGTGGATCCCCTGGATTCCACCAGCACCATGCTCCAGCCGGCTGTTGTGGGCGATGAGCACTACCGCACCGCCCGCGCCGTGCAGTCCACCCTGCAGCGCTACAAGGAACTGCAGGACATCATCGCGATTCTGGGTCTGGACGAACTGTCCGAGGACGACCGCCGCACCGTGGACCGCGCCCGCAAGATCGAGAAGTTCCTGTCCCAGCCGTTCTTCGTGGCTGAGATCTTCACCGGCATGCCCGGCAAGTACGTGAAGCTCGAGGACACGATCAAGGGCTTCAACATGATCCTCGCTGGTGAGCTCGACGAGCTTCCGGAGGCCGCCTTCTACCTGGTGGGCAACATCGACGAGGTCAAGGCCAAGGCCGCCAAGATCCAGGCCGAAGCCAAGGGTTGATCCCCTCTTCCCTCTGAGCTTCTGACGCCATGTCTCTCACCCTTCGTGTTCTGGCCCCTGACCAGAGCGTCTTCGACGGCAATGCCGACGAAGTGATCCTGCCCAGCACCACCGGTCAGCTCGGCATCCTCCCCGGCCACGTCTCCCTGCTCACCGCCATCGACATCGGTGTGCTGCGGGTGCGTGAGGGCAATGGCTGGAAGGCCATCGCCCTCCAGGGCGGCTTCGCCGAAGTTGAAGCCGATGAAGTCACCGTGCTGGTGAACGCCGCCGAGCTCGGCAGCAGCATCAATGCCGATGCCGCCGCCAAGGAGCTGGAGGCCGCCACCGCCGCCGCCGCCCCCTTCGAGGGCCAGCCCCCGAGCACCGAGAAGGTGAAGGCCCAGCAGGGGCTGGCCCGTGCCCGCGCCCGTGTGCAGGCCAGCAAGGCCAGCTGAACCAGCCCAACGGATCGGCCCCGCAGATCCTGCCGGCCATCCCCCAACCCGGTTTCGACCGGTTCCGAGCGCCCTCCGGGGCGCTTTTTTTGTTGGTTCGCTGTGTGACACTGAGGCCGCGGCGACGGCTTCGCATCCCTGCGGCAGAACGGTGACAAGTCCTGGTGAGTCCACGGCCACCGGCCGCCGGCTGGGGCTGCAGCTGCGCCAATGGCTGGCAACGGAGCCAGAGCGGCTGCGCAGCGGCACGGCCATCGCCAACCGGTTGATCGATGCCCTCGGCGCCGATGACAGCCTGCGCGGCCCCATCCGCGACCTCAGCAGCCGCCCCCAGCTGCTGCAGGCCCTGCACAGCCGGGGCGCCAGCCAGCAGGCCGCCGTGGCCGGACTGAGCCAGCAGCTCGCCCAGACCTATGCCCCGGTGGTGCTGGAGCAGCTGCTCGCCCTGCTCGATGCCGCCACCGGCCTGGAGCAGATGGGCCAGCAGACCCCGCCTCCGGCCTTCGCATCCCGGCGGCAGACCAGGGATGGGCCCGGGCCGGAGGTGGTGGGAACCGCCGGCGGCGGGATGAACATCCCGGGCTGGCAGCCGCTGCTGCACGCCCTGGCGCCGGGGATCGCCCTGGCGGCCAGCGCCGCCCTGGTGTTCTGCTGGCTGGCCCAGGAGCTGGATCGGGGCCTGTTCGATGGCTGGGGCTGGAGCGGTGGTGTGGTGCTGGTGCTGGTGCTCGGGCTGCTGCAGGCCCTGGCGATCGGGCCCCTGCGCAGGCTGCGCCGCCACTGGTCGCTGAACGATCGCCAGGCGATCCAGCCGCGCCACGCCTGGCGCTGGGTCGGCGCCAGCTGGATCCATGTGAACGGCCTGGAGGCCAGCCTGAATCTGGTGCTGCTGCTGATCCTGCTGGGCGCTTCCCCCCTGCCCCTGGCGCAGGTGATCCTGCGCTACGACCTCACGGCCCTGGCCTGCCTGATCCCGGCCGTGGTGCTGGCCCAGCGCTTCGGGGTGCGGCGGCGCTGGAGCGGTGCCGGTGGTCCGGTCGGCGCCCTGATCGGCCTGGCGGCGGGGCTGAGCCTGCTGCACTGGCGGGTGATGACGTTCGCGATGCCCCTGTTCCCGATTCCGGCCTGGGTGCTGCTGCTGGTGGTGGGCGCCCTGCAGCTCAGCTGGCAGCTGCCCCGCCAGGGGGGAGATCAAACCAGCCGCCCCTGGCAGCGGCTGCTGTGCAGCAGCTGGACCTGGGGTCTGCTGCTCGGGCTGGTGTGGGCCCTGATCAGCCGGGTGCGGGAGCTGCTGTAGCCACCGCCTTCATGTAGCGGCCCCAGAGCTCCGCCACCAGGGCGCCGCTGGCGGCTTCAGCGGGACGGTTGTCGTCGTTGCCCATCCAGATGGCGGTGACCAGGTTCAGCGACGGCGAGTAACCGATGAACAGCACATCCACGCCGTTGTTGGTGGTGCCGGTCTTGCCGCGGGCATCGGGCACCAAAGCGGCGGCACGGCCGGTCCCCCGCTGCACCACCTCGGCCAGCATCTGATCCATCGCCGCGGCCACCGCCGGGCTGAGCAGCTGGCGGGGCTGCTCGCCGATCGGCACGGTGACGCCCCGCTGCGGGCAGCGCTCCAGGCTCTTGATCGACTGACAGATGCCCAGGTCGTAGATGCGACTGACGCCATGCATCGGCACCGAGCGGCCGCCATTGGCCACCACGGCATAGGCGCGCGCCATCTCATAGAGGTAGGTTTCGCGGCCGCCCAGCATCGTGTTGTAATCCGGCTCCAGCGGCGTGGAGATACCGAGCCGGCGGGCCAGCTTGATCACCTGATTCAGCCCGGCCCGCTCCGCCAGGCGCAGGGCCACCACGTTCTCCGAGAAGGCCAGGCCGTCGCGCACCGTGGCACTGCCACCGGGGCTGCCGGCCCCATGGCTGCAGCCGACCACGTAGGCCAGGGGCGCGCAGGACAACCGCTCCGCCGGCGTGACCCCGGCCTGGAGCGCCGCCAGGTAGGGGAAGAGCTTGAAGGAGGAGCCGGGCTGGCGCAGGGCCTGGACCCGATCAAAGCTGGAGCGCGCGTAGTCGCCGCCGCCCACGTAGGCCAGGATGTCGCCGCTGCTGGCATTGAGGGTGATCAGCGCCCCCTGGGTGAGCCCCACCGCGGCGGCCGGCCCCTCCAGGAAGCGCTGCAGCTGGGTCTGCGCCAGGGCCTGGATCTTCGGCTCGATCGTGCTGACCACGGCGTAGTTGCCGGCGGCGTCCTCGCTGCTCAGGTCGAGACCGAAACGGGTGCCCTCCAGCTCACCGATCACGTAATCGGCGAAGAACGGATAGCTGGTGAAGCTGGATTCGCGGCAGGCGGAGGGATCGATGTTCAGCGGCCGGCGCTGGGCATCGATCAGGCCCTGATCGGTGAGCCAGCCCTGCTCATGCATCAGCTTGAGCACCAGGTTGCGGCGCTCCAGGCCGGCACCCGGGTCGTCGGGGTTGCAGGGGCTGTAGCCGTTGGGGCTCGGCAGCAGACCCACCAGGAACGCCGCCTGCCCCACATCGAGATCACTGGCCGACCTGCGGAAGTAGAGCTGCGCGGCCTGCTCGAAGCCCTCGGTGCCGAGCCCCAGGTAGGCCCGATCCAGATAGAGCTTGAGGATCTGGTTCTTGCTGAAGCCCACCTCCAGCTGCAGGGCCACCCACAGTTCGCGCAGCTTGCGGGTGAGGCTCAGGTCGCGGCCCACATCCGGATAGACCATCCGTGCCACCTGCTGGGTGAGACCACTGCCGCCGCCGCTGCGGCGCAGGGCCGAGCGCACGGTGCCGAACAGATCCAGGCCGCTGTTCCAGCCGAAGCGGGCCTCCTCCGAGGCCATCAGCGCCTGGCGCAGATGCAGCGGATAGCTCTGCAGCGACGGCAGGGCCGTGGCGGAGCCCTCCTTGGCATCGATCTGCTGGCCGCTGGCCGAGAAGATCTTCACCGGCCCGGAGATGGCGCGGATCCTGGAGCCACCACCGATGCTGGCCGCCGCCAGCATGCCGCTCACCAGCAGGGCCGAGCCCACCAGGGCAGCGATGCCGAGCAGATGCACCGCCTGCTCCAGCGGGCTGCGGGGATGGTGGTAGCGCAGTTCCGGCGCCTGACCCTTCAGGGGCGAACCCAGGCGCACGGCATCCCCATCGCGCAGGGTGATCGCCTGAATGCGGCGGTCGCGGTGGAACAGCCCGTTGGCGGAGTTGAAATCCTCGAGGCTGTACTCGCGATCGCTGGCACGGGCCCGCTCCAGCACCGCATGCACGCGGCTGAGGCCCGGCTCCGCCAGCGACAGCTCACAGCCCGGATCGCGGCCGATGCGGATGCGCCCATCGCCGAGCGGCAGCTCCTGGCGTTTGGCACCGCCGGCCCAGAGCTCGAGGCGGGCCTGGTGCACGCTGAGCGTGCGAAGGGCGCGGCGCAGGGCGGCGGGCCGGCGCCGCCAGGGTCCACGCAGGGCGGCGCGGCCCAGGGCGATCCAGGCCTGACGCTGCGGCGGTGGGAGCAGGGAGTCGAGCGGCGAGAAGGGTGCCAGACGTGTGCTGCGGCCCGGCCATAGGCTACGTCCAGCCATGGGAGGCCTTCGGTGCAGCGCCAGCGGGATCCCTGGGAACCGTTCCGGCTGTGGCTGGCGCTGACGATCGGCCTCTACGCGGTACGCGCCTTCTTCGCAGCCACCTGGGTGGGGGCGCTTCCGGGCTGGGTGCTGCTGGTGATGGTGCTGATCGCCCTGACCCTGGCCGGCAAGGCGCTGCTGTTCCCGGGCCGGGTGGTGCCCTGGCGCCAGGGCGATGGCGGCTGGTGGAACGACCTGCGCGACGACTGGCAGCTGTGGTGGCGCCGCCGCCGGGGTGAACCATGAGCAGCGCCTCCACGCGCCCTGCCGGCGCCCGGCTGGTCCTGGCCAGCGACCGCCGGCGCGTGGCACCCCTTGATGCCGCCCAGCCGCTCACGATCGGCCGCGCGCCTGGGAACCGCCTCTGCCTGGCCAGCGCCGATGGGGTGTCGGACCATCACGCCGTGGTGCGCCACTCCCGCAGCAACGGCTGGGTGGTGTGCGACTGGCAGAGCGCGGATGGAACCTGGCTTGAGGGCCAGCGGGTGCGCCAATGCCGCCCCCTTGGCGATGGCGATGAGATCCGCCTGGGCCTGCGCGGGCCGGTGCTGGTGTTCGAGCTGGTGGGGGAACCGACCAGTGCCACCGGCAGCGCCCCCGCTGCAGGCGCTGTCCCCCGGCCCCACCGCCAGTCGGCCACGCCCCCCGCCAGCCCCACCCGCAGCCCATCGACGATCGGCCGCAGCTCCCCGGGCCGGATCGATGTGGAGGGGCGCTCGATCGAGCTGGCCAGCCTCCGCGCGGCGCTGGTGCAGAGCGAACCGCAGCACCCCCACATCTTCAGCTGGTGGTTGCTGCTCTGCCTGGGGGGACTGCTGCTGCTGCCCTTCCCGCTGCTGTTCTGGCCGCTGCAGATCACGGCCCTGGCCGGTTGGATCCTGCTGGGTTCCCGCAAGGACCACACCCTGGTGCTGGAGCTGCGCGATGGCCGCGCCCTGCGCCACCGCTTCGCCAACCGGCGCACCGCCCTGGCCCACCGCAACGGCATCCGCAAGGCGATCGGCCAGGGGGGAGAAGCGGCGTGAACTGGCTGCTGCCGGAGGGTGCGGAGCTGCGCTGCGAGGGGCTGGAGCGGCCGCTGCAGGTTCTGCGCGGGCTGGGCGGCGGCACCCAGGGCCAGGTCTACGCCGTGGCGGTGGAGGGGGAGGTGCTGGCCCTGAAGTGGTACCTGCCGGCCTGCATCGCCCGCGATCCGGGGCTGGCCGCGCGGCTGCGCCAGAGCATCGGGCTGGGGGCCCCCAACGCCGACTTCCTCTGGCCGCTGGCGCTGCTGGAGCCCAGCGACGCCAGCCGCCCGTTGATCCGCCACCCCGCAGCGGGCTTCGGCTATCTGATGGCCCTGCGCCCGCCCGGCTTCCTCGGCGCCCACCTGCATGCCGGCGGCGCGCTGGAGATCAGCCTGCAGAACGTGCTGCGCGCCTGCTTCTTCCTGGCGGACGGCTTCCACCAGCTGCACCTCAAGGGCCTTTGTTACAAGGACATCTCGCTGGGGAACCTGTTCCTGGAGCCCACGAGCGGGCGCATCCTGATCTGCGACAACGACAACGTCGACATCGACGGCCGCGACCCCGGCAGCGTGCTGGGCACCCCGGGCTTCATGGCACCGGAGGTGCTGCTGGGCCAGGCCCGCCCCAGCGCCGCCAGCGATCTGTTCTCGCTGGCGGTGCTGATCTTCCGGCTGCTCACACGGCACGACCCGTTCCGCGGCCGACGGGAGCTGGCGATCCGCTGCCTCGATGAACCGGCACGGCGGCGCCTCTACGGCGAGGAGCCGCTGTTCATCTTTGATCCGGACGACGACCGCAACCGGCCCGATCCGGCCGAACACACCGCGGCGCTGATCACCTGGCCGATCTACCCGCCCGCCCTGCAGGCCCTGTTCCTGCAGACCTTCGGGCCGGGGCTGCACCAGCCGCAGCGGCGCACCCTCACCGGCCAGTGGACCCAGGCGCTGGCCCGCTGCCTCGACCAGCGTCAGCTCTGCCCCCACTGCGGCCAGGAGACCTTTGCGCCACCGGAGCAACCGGGCCAGTGCTGGAGCTGCGGCGGCGCCCTGCCGCGGCCGCTGCAGCTGCAGACCCCCAACGGCCGTCTCAGTGCCAGCGCCGGCAATGCCCTCTACCCCCATCACCTCGATCCCTTGGCCGCGCCGGATCTGCACCGGCCCCTGGCCCGGCTGGAGGCCCATCCCAGCGACCCATCCCTGCTGGGCCTGAAGAACCTCAGCCAGGACACCTGGACCGTGGACCTCAGCGACGGGCGCACGATGCTGCTGGAACCGGGCAGAACCTGTAATCTCGCGGCCCTCCGGCAGCTCCGCAGCGCGGCCGGCCCGGTCGCGGTGCTGCGCTGAGCCCTCCCCCACGCCCATGGCCTTCCCCAACGTTCGCCTCAGCAAGCGGCCGCTGCACTTCCTCTACCTGTGCGACTGCTCCGGCTCGATGGCGGCCCAGGGCAAGATGCAGGCCCTCAACCAGGCGATCCGCCAGTCGCTGCCCGGCATGGC